>DCDI01000124.1:16072-22279 GCA_002316345.1 Phyllobacteriaceae bacterium UBA1059
TGGTCTTGACCCGCAGGCCGCCGATCATGGCCGGCGTGACATAGGCCGACAGCGACAGCACGAAAACGAGGATGCAGCCCGCCTGGATGCCAGGCATCGCCAGCGGCAGGAGGATGCGGCGGATGACCGTCGCGCGGCCCGCGCCCAGTGATCGTGCGGCAGAAACAACCGCCGGATCGATGGATTGCACGGCCGACATGATTGGCAGGATCATGAACGGCAGGAAGACATGGACGAGCGCGATGATGATGCCGAGGGAATTATACATCAGCGGCAAAGGATACTCGGTCAGCCCGAGATTCATCAGCGTACGGTTGATGACGCCATTGTTGCCGAGCAGGATCGTCCAGCCATAGCTGCGGATGACGATGCCGACCAGCAATGGCGACAGCACGATACCATAAGCGAGGCCACGCCAGCGCAGATCGGCGCGTCCAAGCTGAAAAGCGACCGGCAGGCCGATCACAAGGGTCGCAAAGGTCGTGACGATGCCGATCCACAGCGTGTTGAACAACTGACCCTGATAAAGCGGCGAGCTAAAGATGCGCGCATAGTTCATCAGCGTATAGCCGTCCGCATAGGGCGTTCCTTGGCCGGGATTGCGGAAGCTGGTGACGAGGATGTTCAGATAAGGAATGGCCATGAACACGATCAGCAGGATCGCGGCGGGCAGAAGCAGAAAATATGGTCGATGCCTGGGCGATGCCGTCTGCATCATGCTGCCTCGATCGGCCAGAAACGATGCGCATCGACGGATAAACGCACTTGTGCGCCCGGCTCGAAGCGCGTCCGGGCAATCGTCTTAACGTCGACTTTCGTGCCGTCCGCCATGGCCAGCGTGTAATCGAGGATCGCGCCGGAAAAGTAGGAGCTGACCACGGTCGCCGGAATGCCATGCCCGGCTGCATCGGGAACGATGTCGATGGCTTCCGGGCGCAGCGCCAGGGTTACGGCAGAACCCCGACCGCGCGTTTTTGCCGGCACTTCCGCGGGTCCGAATGGCGTTTCGATCCGCGCCAGATCGCCATCAACAGAGGCCACGAAACCTTCGATGAAGTTGACCTGTCCCACGAAGCCAGCGACTTCACGGCTGACCGGATAGTCGTAGATGTCGCTGGGCGGCGCTTGTTGCGCGATCTTGCCGCCGAACATGACGACGACTCGATCCGACATCGTCATCGCCTCTGCCTGGTCATGCGTGACGTAGATTGTCGTAATCCCGACGCGCCGTTGCAGGTCGCGGATGAAGACGCGCATTTCCTCGCGTAGCTTGGCGTCGAGGTTGGCCAGCGGCTCGTCGAGCAAGAGGATGCGCGGCTCGATTACGAGCGCGCGGCCGATCGCAACACGCTGCTGCTGCCCGCCGGACAGTTGGCGCGGATACCGGTCCGCGTAGGGTCCGAGTTGAACGAGGTCGAGCGTCGCGTCGATGCGCCGCTGCATTTCCGCCTTCGGCACCTTGCGCATTTCCAGCCCAAAGGCGAGATTGCCGCGCACGGTCATATGCGGGAACAACGCATAGTTCTGAAACACCATGCCGATGTCGCGCCTTTCGGGCGGCACCGCAACGACATCGTCGCCATCGAAGGCGATGCTCCCGGACGTCACGCTTTCGAAGCCCGCCAGCATCTTGAGTGTGGTTGTCTTTCCGCAGCCCGATGGCCCGAGCAGCGACACGAACTCGCCGGACGGGATTTCCAGCGAGATCGAATCCACGGCCTTGATGGCGTGGCCGTAGATCTTCGTCAGATCGCGGATGTTGACTTTGGTCATCGGCTACTCAGGCATTCCGGTGAGAAAGGCAGACCGCGAGGAAATGACCCGCGGTCGAATGGCAACGCCGCTTGGCCGCGCGATCAGCCGACGGTCGAGGCCCAGCGCTCAGACAGTTCGTTCTGGTGCTCATTCACGAAGGCCCAGTCCCATTGCAGGATTTCGCTCATCCGATCGCCCGAAATCGGCACCTCGTAAGCGAGCTCTTCGGGCGCTTTCACAGCGGTGTTGGTGGGAGACACGTAGAAGCCGCGCATGAGTAGTTCCTGCGCTTCCGGCGAAAGGAGGAAGTTGGCGTATTGGTAGGCCAACTCCTTTTCAGGACCGTTAGCGAGGATGTTCAGCGTCTGGTCGAACGCCATGACACCTTCTTCCGGAACGACATAGTCGACCGGGAGACCCTGCTTCTTCAGCCGCGCGATTTCCGCGAAATCGAACGGGGCGACGACGATCTCACCGGCGGCCAGCGCCGTGGAAAGATTGAAATCGACCTGAATGACTTGGCCGAGATCCGCGAGCGCCTTGAAGCCGGCATCGACATCATACTGATCCTTGCCGAACAGGCGGGAAGCCAGCAGCAATTCCATCTTGCCGGCGGAATTGGCAAAGTTGTAGAGGCCGATGCGATTGCGGAATTCCGGGTTTTCCCAGAGGTCGTGCCATCTCTTAGGCGGGGTCTGGACCATGTCGGTGCGGTAGCCGATGCCGACCGGCGAGTAACAGACAACGACACCATAGCCGCCGGTGTTGCGGGCCACCTGATAGGTAGAATTGTAGTTCGGCAGCTTTGCGAGATCGAGCTGCTCGAAGAAGCCTTCCTTGCGCAAGCCTTCCGAGAAAACCTCGTTCGTCATGACGATGGAATAAGGCGGCTTCTGCGGTCCGGCAGCGCGCAGGTTTGCGCCGAAGACGCGTCCGTTACCCACATCCAGGGTGACGTTTGCACCGCTGAGCTTCGTGAACTCCGGCGCAATCTTGTCGCGCCAGAACTGTTCCCAGACACCGCCCAGCGTCGGAACGATGAGGGTCCGTTGCTGCGCGAAGGCTGCGCGTGTCGGCAACAGTGCTGCCGCAGCCAAAGCGCCAAGCGCTTGCCGTCGATTGAGTTCCATCTTGGTCCTCCATTGTGACCCGTGTGTTGCACCCTCTGCAGACCTGATCTTGCGCCAGGTTCTGCTTTGATCGACCGCTTAGCCCTTGCTGAAGGCTTGGCCGGTCTTTACCTTGATATATTCACCATACGTGATCGGCTCATACTTGGCGCCTTCTCCAGCAAAAGCTGGAAGGCATTCGATCACCGTGTCCTTACACGGATTGAGGAAAAACGGGATGGATTGACGCCGCGCGGTGCCGCCATAGCCGGAAGGCGGATTAGCCACGCGGTGAGGTGTCGAGACCCATTCATCATTGGTCCAGCGCATGAAGGCGTCGCCGATATTGATGACATAGGCGCCCTCGATCGACGGTGCGTCAAGCCATTCGCCCTCGCGGTTCCGCACCTGGAGACCGCCTTGTGATGCTTCGGAGCGCAGGATGGTCATGAAGCCATAATCGGTGTGGACGCCGGCGCGAAGCTGGCCGGGCTCTGGCTCAACATGCTGCTCGGGATAATTGATCACACGCAGGGCCGAGAGGTGATCGACGAACTCCTTCTCGAAATGAGCGGGCGAAAGGCCGATCGCGCTGCAAAAGATCCGGCGCAGATGGTCCGCCAGAATTTCCATTTCGCTGAAATAATCCTCGAAGGCAGACTTCAAGCCGGACGGCTTGGAAGGCCAGGCGTCACCCGGCAGGCGAGGACCGTAATTCAGGCTTTCCTTGAAGTCGCCGGGCGTCTTCAATCCCATCGTGGCCGCCAAGGCTTCGTCGGCAATGGGGGAAAAGGCGACGCCGCCGATCTCGCTCGTGCCGCGTCCTTGCCCGACCTTCCACTCCTGCGGCTCATCGAAGAAGGCGCGCGCCGTGTCGTAGAGCCGGGCAGTCACGGCCTTCGGCACGCCATGACCTGTCACCAGAAGGAAGCCGAGATTGCGGCAGGCCGCTTCAACCGCGCGAACCACATCGGCAGAGCCGGCTTCATTGGCGATGAAGGGCGCAATGTCGATGACCGGAATGTCGGCGGCGGTCAGCGTGTTGGCGGTTGAACTCATTCTCACATCCTCCAGTCGCGAGAACGAGACCTGCAAATCGGCTGAAGAAGGAGGCTTGGAACACCTGCCTTGAAGCCGGTCTCGCTCACTTGTTTCGCTGAAAACTATTGTTGACAACAAAAACTGTTGTTGTCTACACAAAAAAGCACGAGCAGCAGCAGGCGAGTGATGGCGGACCTAACCACCCAGGAAGCGGCGGTTCTTGAGCAGATCTCGCGCAACCCTTTTGCGGGTCAGCAGGAAATTGCAGATGCGCTCGGCATTGCTCGGTCGACCGTGGCAGCCCACATCGTTCAGCTCATCAAGCAGGGGCATATTCTTGGCCGGGGCTACGTTCTGCCCGAGCCGGGACACATCGTTTGTATCGGCGGCGCCGTTTTTGACCGCAAGCATCGTCTGCAATCGCCGCTCGCGATGGAAACCTCGAACCCCGTCGACAGCGTCCACAGTTTCGGGGGGGTGGCGCGCAACGTGGCGGAAAGCCTGGCGCTTCTCGGCGAACGGCCGCTGTTCATTTCCGCCGTGGGCGACGATCAGACCGGCCAGCACCTGCTGAACCATCTACGTGGACGCGGCGTGGATTTGAGCGGCGTGATCATGGTGCCCGGCCAGATTACCGCCGAATACAGCGCGGTGCTGAGTCCGGACGGACAGCTCGTCTTCGGCATGGACAATATGCGCTTGTTCGACCTGTTGACCCCCGCTGCGCTGGCGCGGATCTGGTCTCACCTTGCAGCCGCGTCGTGGGTTTTCGCGGAAACCAATCTGCCGGCCGAAACGCTGGAAGCCTTGATCCGGCGTCAGGGCGGAGGACGCTACAAGCTGGCAATCGACGCGGTTTCCATCGGCAAGGTCCGCAAGTTGCCGAATGATTTGACCGGCATCGATCTTCTGTTCCTGAACGCCGATGAGGCCGCCATCCTCCTGTCTGGTGCCCGTGCGACCACGCTCGACGAGGCGATGGACGCCGCACAGGCCCTGCAGGGCAAGGGTGCAGGCATGGTGCAACTTTCGTTGGGATCGAAGGGCGTCGTGATCGCGGGCGAGGGGACGCAAACAACGCTTCCCTCCATACCGGCCACGGTGATCGATCTAACTGGTGCCGGCGATGCAATGGTTGCGGGAACCCTCCATTCCCTGTTGAGCGGGAAGGATCTTGCAGCAGCCGCAGCGCTCGGCAACCTGATGAGCGCCTTGACCATCGAGACGACGGGAACAGTCCGTGCCGATCTCAGCCTCGCAACCCTGGAAAGTCACGCCCGGATGCGCATGCCTGCGCCAAGCGCGGGGCAGCCCGCTTAAACGGATAAACAGCCGCCATACGGCGAGAGGGTTACGGCGGCACAAAGGGTAAACCGGCTGCCAGAATGAGGAGAAGACATGACCTACGAGACGATCCTTTACGAAAAGGACGCGACCGACAAATTCGCCACCATCACGATCAATCGGCCCGACAAGTCNNGCTGAACGCGATGAACAAGACGGTGGTGCGCGAGATCGATGCGGCCGTTGCGGCTTCCGTCGCCGATCCGGACATCAACGCCCTGATTATCACCGGTGCGGGCCGCGCCTTTTCGTCGGGATACGATCTGCAGGGTGGCGACTTCGACGTCGATTTCGACTTCTGGGTCGAGGACATGACGGAAAACGCCGAAGCGCTCCTGAACATCTGGAAAGCGCCAATCCCGGTCATCGCTGCCGTTAACGGTTATGCACTGGCCGGCGCGCTTGAACTTGTCATGAGTTGTGATCTCGCGATCGCGGCCGACAACGCCAAGTTCGGCGAGCCGGAAGTGCGGCACAATTCCGGTCCGCCGNNTCCGCCGGCGCTGATGATGCCCTGGCTGCTCGCCACGCGTGACGTGCGCTGGCTTATGTATACCGGCGACACGATTGACGCCGAGGAAGCGCTACGCATGCATCTCATCAACAAGATCGTGCCGGCTGCCGAGCTGAAGCAGAAGTCGGAGAACCTGGCACGCAAGCTGGCCCGCGTTCCCACACCGGCGCTGAAGTACACCAAGATGTCGATCAACAATCAGCAGATGATCGCCCGCATTCGGGAGAGCTTCAACTACAACGTCACGGCGATTGCCGGCCTGCATGTCACCAAGGCGGGCAATGAGTGGATGAAGAAACTCGGCCAGATGACGCTCAAGGAGTATCTTGAGTACCGCGACGGCCCGTTCCGCGGGCTCGACGTCTGATGATCCAGGACCTGCGCCCTCTGATGGCGCCGCGCTCCGTCGCCGTTGTGGGTGCCACAGAGCGCGCAGGTGCGTCT
>DCDI01000212.1 GCA_002316345.1 Phyllobacteriaceae bacterium UBA1059
TGGACCGCAGCCAGGCTTCGAGCGTCCGGCCGACCCTGAGAGCGGACCGGATGCCGACGCGCCCGACGAAGCGGCTCCTGCCCCGCAGGCGCCCGACGAAGCGCAGCCTAACGAGTAAGGGCTGCGAAAAGAAAGCGAGGCAGTCGGCGAAAGCCGGCTGCCCTTCGGGTATTTGCGATGACCCTGCAAACGATCATCATGAGCTTTTGCGGCTTTGCCGGATTATGGTCGGCTCTGCCTCCTGCCTTTTTCCGGATAACTGCAACAAGCGTCTGGCTGTTGGCGCGTCAGAGAGCGAAACTGGCAAAACCGTACGAGCCGGAGGAGTAAAGGTCGATGCCAAGGATCTCGCATGCAAACGGGTCGCCGCTCGTGGTTGTGCGACTTAGTTCAGAACGATCTGCGGCTAAACACAAATGAGATAAGCCATGCGCCTTGCATCCCCTTCCCATATCTTGGTCGCAGCCAGCTTGGTCGCGCTCGCAGGATGCAGCCAGGAACAGGCTTCCCCGGCCGCTGGCCCGGGCGGCCCCGGCGGCGCTGTCGAGGTCGGCTATGTCGTGACGCACCCGCAGTCGGTGGAGCGCAGCACGAGCATCTCGGGTCGTGTTGTGGCGCATTCCACGGCCGAAATCCGCCCGCAGGTCGACGGTATCGTCAAGACCATCGCCTTCCAGGAGGGCAGGGCGGTTGAAGCCGGCGCGACATTGTTCGAACTGCAGGATCAGAAGTTCCGTGCGGCCTATGATGCGGCTGCCGCCGCGCTCGCCAAGGCGCAGGCGAGTGAGGCCGGCGCGCAGTCGACGTTCGACCGCAGTGATCGACTGGCCAAATCCAGCACCGTGAGCCAGCAGGTGCTGGACGAACCCCGTACCGCTCTGTTGCAGGCAACCGCCGATGTCGAGGTGGCTAAAGCCGATCTCGAAACCGCGAAGATCAATCTCGACAACACGGTCATCAAAGCGCCAATTGCTGGCATCATCGGTACGGCGGATGTCAGTGTCGGTTCGCTGGTCACCGCCAACCAGACCGATGCCTTGGCGACGATCCGCACGATCGATCCCGTTAACGTCGACCTCGTCGACACCAGCGCCAACTTGCTGCGGCTTCGGCAGGATGTGGAAGCGGGCAGGCTGGGACGCAACGGCACAGGCGCGCCCACGGTGACGCTGACCTTGGAGAACGGTCAGACCTACGAACAGAAGGGGGAGNNCAGCCAAACCCCCGGCACCTTCACGCTGCGTTCCACCTTCGCCAATCCGCAGCGCGTTTTGCTGCCCGGCATGTTCGTGCGTGCCACCGTCGATGTCGGCAGCATGCCCAATGCCTATCTCATTCCCCAACGCGCGGTGCAGCGCGATGCCACCGCCAAGCCGGTCGTTTATGTCGTCTCGGCAGATGGTAAGGCCGAGCAGCGGGCGATCGTCACCAATGGCAACAAGAATAACGATTGGATCGTCACCGAAGGGCTGAACGACGGCGACAGGTTGATCGTCGACGGCTTCCAGAAGATTTCAGCAGGGGCTGCGGTCGCGCCGGTCGAAGCCAAGGTGGATAAAAATGGCGTCGTCGGACAATCCTTAGCGCCGTCAACGGCAACCCAAGCGCCGGCGGTTGTCGGCGGGGAGCCTGCGAAATGAATGCTGCCTTCCGCCGCAACGCGCTTGCGAGCTTCTTCATTGCGCGGCCGGTCTTTGCCATGGTTCTCGCGGTTGCCACGCTGCTTGCCGGCGTGATGGGCATCTATTCACTATCGATCGCGCAATATCCCGATGTCGCTCCCGTCACTGTGCGCATCAGCGCCAGTTACGCTGGGGCCACGGCGGCAGCGGTCGAGAACTCCGTGACCAAGAAGATCGAGAGCGGCCTGACCGGGCTCGAAGGCCTTCTTTACATGGAATCGACCTCGAGCAGCGGCTCGTCTTCGATCTCGCTCACCTTCAGCGCCGATACCGATCCGGAACTTGCCCAGGTCGAAGTCCAGAACAAGCTTGCGCGCGTGGAATCGCAACTGCCGGAAACGGTGCAGACGGCCGGCGTAAATGTCTCGCGCTCGCCGGCCGGCATCCTGATGATCGGCAACATCATCTCGCGCGATGGCCGCTACACGTCGTCTGAACTGTCGGACATCATGTCGAGCCGCATCGAAGAGCGCATCGAACGGATCGAAGGCGTTGGCTCCGTTCAGGCGTTCGGCACCGGCTACGCCATGCGGATCTGGCTTGATCCGGACGCGATGCAAAAGTTCCAGCTCGTCCCCTCCGATGTCACGTCGGCGATCGGCACGCAAAATGCGCAGGTCGCGGCTGGCACGCTTGGTGCCTCGCCGATCGTCCAGGGCCAGCAGCTTCATGCCAACATCATCGCGCAAACGCAGATGTCGTCGGCCGATGAGTTCGCGAAGATCATCTTGAAAACGGCGCCCGATGGCTCGGTCGTGCGGTTGGGCGATGTCGCACGCGTCGAGGTCGGTCTGGAAAAATATGGCCAGAGCTCGACCTTCAACGGCATGCCGGCGGCCGGTTTCGGCGTTCAGCTCGCCAGCGGCGCGAACGCGATCACCACGGCCGATGCCGTTCATGCCGAACTCGACAGCCTGGCCGGCTCTCTGCCGCAAGGCGTCGAGATCGCTTACTCCTATGAGACGACGCCTTTCGTCGAGCTTTCCATCGAAAAGGTCGTGCACACACTGATCGAAGCGATCATCTTGGTCTTCCTGGTGCTGCTTCTCTTCCTGCAGAACCTGCGTGCCACCTTTATTCCGATGATTGCCGTGCCGGTGGTGCTGATGGGCACTTTCGCCGTGCTGGCAGCCCTCGGCTATTCCATCAACATGCTGACCATGTTCGCCATGGTGCTGGCCATCGGCCTTCTTGTCGACGACGCCATCGTGGTGGTCGAGAATGTCGAGCGCATCATGACCGAGGAAGGTCTGTCAGCACGCGAAGCGACCGAAAAGTCCATGGGCGAGATCACAGGCGCGCTGATCGGCGTGGCGCTCGTTCTGACGGCGGTCTTCATACCGATGGCCTTCTTTTCCGGTTCGGTTGGCGTCATCTACCGCCAATTCTCCGTCACCATTGCAAGCGCCATGCTCCTGTCCGTTCTGGTAGCCGTGATCCTCACGCCAGCGCTTTGCGCAATGATGCTTAAGCCACGCCATGGCGGTTGGGCAACGCGGCTGTTCGGCTGGTTCAATCGCGGCTTCGATCGTGCCACGCGCGGCTATGTCCGCGGTGTCGGCCAGGTCGTTGTGCGACCAGTCCGCATGTTGGTCCTCTTCGCGGTTCTGCTCGGAGGCGCTTACTGGATCTACGGCCAGCTGCCGTCGTCCTTCCTGCCGGAAGAGGATCAGGGCGTGTTGATGACGCAGATCACCCTTCCCAGCGGCGCCAATGCGACCCGGACACAGGCGGTTCTCGACATGGTGGAGGACTATTTCCTCAAGGAGGAAGCCGACGGCGTCCAGAGCGTCTTCGCCAATGTAGGCTTCAGCTTCGGCGGCAGCGGCGAGAATGCGGCGATGGCTTTCGTGAAGCTGAAGGATTTCGATCTGCGCAAGGACGCACGGCTTTCGGCCTCGGCCATATCGCAGCGGGCCTCTGCCCATTTTCGCAAGATCCGCGACGCCGAAGTGTTCGTAATGGCCCCGCCGGCCATCCAAGGCCTTGGGCAAAGCAACGGCTTCTCCATGTATCTGGAGGATACCGGCAACCGCGGCACGGACGAGCTGATTGCTTCCAGCAACAAGCTCGCCGATCTCGCCAACAAGGATGATCTCGTATCCAACATTCGCGGCAACACGCGCACGTTGGATAGCCAGCTCAAGCTCGACATCGACCAGGAGAAAGCGGGTGCGCTCGGCGTCGATATCAGCGGCATCAACGACCTGATCTCGGTTGTGTTCTCCGGGCGCGACGTCAACGACTTCGTTTACAACGGCGACATCAAGCCTGTGTATGTGCAGGCCGACGCGCCCTACCGCATGCAGCCTGACGACATCTATCGCTGGTCTGCACGTAACAATGACGGCGAGATGGTGCCGTTTTCCGCCTTCACGACGACCGCCTGGAAACAGGGTTCGCCGTCGCTCGCCCACTTCAACGGAACGGCGGCCATCGCAATGAACGGCGCTTCCCAGCCAGGTGCCAGCTCAGGCGATGCGATGGACCGGATGGAACAGCTCGTGAGCCAATTGGATGGCGGCTACACGGCTGCTTGGTCGGGCCTGTCCTATCAGGAGCGTCTGGCAGGCTCTCAGGAAACGCTGCTTTACGCGATCTCGATGCTGGTGGTCTTTCTGTGCCTTGCCGCGTTCTACGAAAGCTGGGCCATCCCCTTCT
>DCDI01000126.1:0-346 GCA_002316345.1 Phyllobacteriaceae bacterium UBA1059
CGAGCCTCGAAGGACGCACCACCTCCCCCTACTCGCCTACTCGCCTAATCACCAGCCAAGATCCCCGCATCCAGCCGCCGCGCCCGCACCGTTCGCGCCAGCGCCAGACCATCCCAGTTCTTACGCATCACAGACACCGCGTCTTGCTTCGACACAAGGAGCCCCGCGCTCAAGCCCCTGCGCTTCAACCCAAGCCGCTCCCAAAAAGGGAGCCGCGTCGGCGTAAATCGCGCCGCGCCGCCATCCACCGCAACGTGGCGCCGCACTTCATCGGTCCAGCCATCGACCAGCCGTGCGCCCGGTTCGATCAGCAGCAGCCAATCCCCTCGCGCGCGTTGCAGCACAT
>DCDI01000126.1:426-16165 GCA_002316345.1 Phyllobacteriaceae bacterium UBA1059
GGCGATCCAGAACGATGACCTCGCGCACCATCCCTTCCACGGCGGCACTCACCAGCGAGGCCAGTGTGCGGGCCAAGGCTTCCTCGTGGTTTCCGGTCTCGATCAAAACGGACAGCATCACTGACATTTACCGGAAGCCGTGCGCAGACGCCATGTTCCCAAGGAACGATTTTGTTCTTGCTTCGTTCTTTTTAAGCCTCTAGGAATACATTCATCCACACCACGCGATTCGACGGCAGCGTTGATCATCAGGAGCGGGTTTGATGCAGAATTTCGAACAGATCAGCCAAGCCGACCGGGCCGCCTTCACCGATGGCGGTGCCGCCCTGGCCAATGCCATTGTCGGCGAAAGCGGCATGCGGATTGNNATTCTGGAAGAGCTGCCGCCGTTCAAGACGGAAGTGCAGGTCGAGAAGCCGCGCACGATCATCACGCGCAACGATTCGCCTGACATTTCCTTCGATCGCTCGATCAATCCTTATCGCGGCTGCGAGCATGGCTGCGTGTATTGTTTCGCGCGACCGACGCACAGCTATATGGGGCTATCCGCCGGGCTGGACTTCGAAGCCAAGCTTTTCGCCAAGCCGGATGCGGCCAAGCTCCTGGAAAAGGAGCTCGCCAAGCCCGGCTACGAGGTCCGCACCATCGCGATCGGCACCAACACCGATCCCTACCAGCCGATTGAGAAGGCGCATCGCATCATGCGCGAGATCCTGGAAGTGCTTGATGCGCACAACCATCCGGTGGGCATCGTCACCAAGTCCGCGCTTGTCATGCGCGACATCGACATTCTGCAGCGCATGGCCGAACGCGGATTAGCCAAGGTCGCCTTGTCGATCACCACGCTCGACCGCAAGCTCGCCCGCACCATGGAGCCGCGTGCGGCCACCCCGACGCGGCGCTTGGAAGCCTTGCGTGCGCTGAACGAAGCCGGCATTCCCGTTTCCGTTCTGGTTGCGCCGATCATTCCCGGTTTGAACGATCCGGAGATCGAGCGCATCCTCGATTCCGCGGCGTCTCTTGGCGTCAAGGAAGCGGGCTATGTCTTGCTGCGGCTGCCGCTGGAAGTAGCGCCGATCTTCAAGGATTGGCTTCTGACGCACTACCCCGACCGTTACCGCCATGTGATGTCGCTGGTTCGCTCGATGCGCGACGGCAAGGATTACGATGCCGAATGGGGCAAGCGTATGAAGGGCAGCGGTCCCTATGCCTGGCAGATCGGGCGTCGGTTCGAGCTTGCTGCCAAACGCCTCGGCCTTAATGGGAACAAGCGACCCCTGCGCACCGACCTGTTCGAAGCGCCAGAGCCCGTCGGCAAGCAGCTGCAATTGCTCTGAGGTCGGAGGCCGATGCTCTCTGGCTGGGCTGTCTCAATGCCATTCCGTTTGGCCGGATCGTTCCCTTGGCGGCCAGCGGTTTCCTTTCCGGCAACGCCCCTTATGCCGGGAAGGACTTGCGGAGAATCAGGGGTGGTGCGAGCTTCGCCGCAACATGGCTCGCGCGCGCTCTGATTCTCCGCCCCTCTTCGAGGTCGTCACGACCCCCGATTTCGCGCGCGAAAGGCGTGCGATCAAGGCGGAGCAATGGCCGGTCGCTGGCGTCGATGAAGCGGGCCGCGGCCCCCCCCCCCNNCGGCTCGGTCGTTGCCGCGGCCGTCATTCTCGATCCTAAGCGCATCCCGAGAGGCCTGGATGATTCCAAGCGCCTTTCCGCAGAAGCGCGCGAGGTTTTGTTCGCCAAGATCCTGAAGTGCGCGCTCGCGGTCAGCGTATCCTCGATCTGCGCGGAATGCGTCGATGACATCAACATCCTGCGCGCCAGCCTCACCGCAATGAAGCGCGCCGTAGACGGTCTGATCCTTCAGCCGAAGCTCGTTATCGCCGACGGGCGCGACGTTCCACCCGGCCTTCCGTGTGCGGGTGAAGCGCTGATCAAGGGTGACCAGCGCTCGCAGTCCATCGCTGCTGCGTCAATCGTCGCCAAGGTCATGCGCGACCGCATGATGACCCGCTGCAGCGCGCATCATGACGCCTACGGTTTCGACAGCCATATGGGCTACGGCACCGTCCGCCACCGCGACGCCATCACGGCGCATGGGCCGATATCTCGCCTTCACCGCATGACCTTTGCGCCGCTGAGGGCGGGCGCTGAAACGGGTGTTCAGGCCGACTTCCTGCCGGAGGAAGAGCTTATGGCCGTTCAACACCGCGTCGCTAGCTAGAACACGAGCTAAGCTCAGCTCGCCGTGGCGAACGGTTCAGCCCCATTTGCGCGTGTTCTTACTGCGATCATCACGCGACGATTTATCCACGTCTGACCCCAGTCCGCGCATACTGATCTCAGACGATCGCACGAGGATCGGTATGATCATGTTGCCGCGTGGAAGGCGTCGTACGCCTCCAAACAAAAAGGCCGCCGGATTTCTCCAACGGCCCTTCTCGATTCTGGAAGCTGAACCTTGTCAGTTCAGCTTGGTCTTTACTTCTGCGAGCGACGCCTGGAAGGCATTTGGTGCGGCATCACCCTGCTGGGCGAGAACCCGTCGCGCGGCTTCAACGGCAATGTCAACCGCGCTGGAGCGAACCGCGTTGACCGCTTCGCGCTCGGCCTGGGCGATCTTCTGCTCGGCCATCGTGGTGCGGCGCGCAACGTATTCGTCGGCCTTGGTCTTGGCGTCCTGCCTAAGAGCTTCCGCCTCGCGACCGGCAGCGGCGACGATGTCGCCGGCTTCCTTTTGCGCTTCCGTACGCTTGCGCTGGTACTCCGCGAGCAGCTGCTGCGCTTCTTCGCGCAGGCGGCGAGCTTCCTCGAGTTCGTCGCGGATGCGATCCGCACGTTCGTCGAGCGATTTGGTCACCAAGCCCGGCACCTTGAGGTAGACCATCAAGGCGAGGAACAGGACGAGACCAACGGTTGCCCAGAATGTTGCGTCGAAATGCATGGCGTTCAGCTCCGTTCAGCAGCAACAGCCGAGGCGATTGCTGCGCCATCGGCGCGCCCGCCCAATGCTTCCACGATCGCGGCAGCGGTTTCTTCGGCGATTGCGCCGACTTCCGACATGGCGGCGTTCTTGATCGATGCGATGCGGGCTTCGGCCTCGGCAAGCCTCGTGTCGAGACCGGCTTCGGTCGCGCGACGGCTGGCTTCGGCTTCGGCCTTGGCGCGATCACGCGCTTCCTGGCCGATCACGTTTGCCTTGGCGCGGGCATCGGCAAGGTCCTGCTCATATGCGGCGACGGCCGCATCGGCCTCTTCCTTCATACGGGCAGCAGTGTCGAGATCCTGCGCGATGCGATCGCGACGGACTTCGAGGATATGGCCGAGGCGCGGCAGAACCACCTTGTTCAGGAACAGGTAGAACAGGCCGAAGATGATCGCCAGCCAGAGAATCTGCGAGGGGTAGAACGTGCTGTCGAAGGGTGGAAACCCTGCGCTATGCTCCGTACCCGCTTCATGCACCGTCGTGCCTTCCATGGCAGGCGGCGTGTTGGTCAGCGGCTCGTTATGCGTGCCTGGTGCTTGTTCTTGCGCAAAAGCGGGCGCGACGAACATCGGCTTCCCCTGTGAATTGAAACCCGACCGCGGTTATCGCGATCGGGAAAACCTCCGGTACGTCTGTCCAGAACCGACCCCTCGAGGACGGTTCGTCTTCGATCTCAACCGAAGAGCAGGAGCAGAGCGATGAGGAGCGAGAAAATGCCCAGAGCTTCCGTCACCGCGAAGCCGAACACGAGGCGGCCGAACTGGCCGTCAGCAGCCGACGGGTTGCGCAGGGCGCCCGAGAGATAGCTGCCGAAGATGTTGCCGAGGCCGAGTGCCGTACCAGCCATGCCGAAGCAGGCAAGTCCTGCGCCGATTGCCTTTGCTGCTTCCACTTCCATTGTAGGCTCCTTTTGAGGGGTCTTTTGTCTAGGATAAACTGAGGCGGGATCCGCCGGTGAAGGATAGCGACCGTTTAGTGGCCGCCGGGATGCACCGCGTCGTTGAGGTACATGCAGGTGAGAACGGCGAAAACGTAGGCCTGCAGGAAAGCGACGAGGAACTCAAGTCCGGTCAGCGCAACCGTCATGGCCAGCGGCAGGATGGCGCCGCCGATGCCCACCGCGCCCATCGCACCAAGCGATGCGACGAAGCCGGCAAAGACTTTCAGCGTGATGTGGCCGGCCAGCATGTTGGCGAACAAACGAACCGAAAGGCTGATCGGGCGCGACAGGAAGGAAATGACTTCGATCAGTGCGACAATCGGCACGATCGCGGTCGGAACGCCGCTTGGGACAAAGATCTTGAAGAAGCCGACACCGTGCTTCATCAGGCCATAAACGATCACGGTCAGGATCACGAACAGCGCCAGCATGAAGGTGACGATGAGGTGGCTGGTGACGGTGAAGAAGTAAGGGAACATGCCGAACAGGTTCGCGACCAGCACGAACATGAACAGCGAGAACACCATCGGGAAGAACTTCATGCCTCCGCTGCCGGCAGAATCCCGCAGCATCCCCGCAATGAACTCATAGGACATTTCAGAGATCGACTGCAGGCGGCCGGGGATCAGGCCGCGGCTGGACGTCGACAGAAACAGGAATGCGCCAGCCGTTGCGACCGTCAGCGCCATGAAAAGCGACGAGTTGGTGAACGAGAAATCCAGCCCGCCGATCTCGATCGGAACCAGGCGGGAGATCTGAAACTGGTGGATCGGATCGTTGGCCACCGCTACCCCTTGCTCTTCCATCGGGCCCGAAGGCCAGTTCAAATGATGCGGCGGATGCCGCTTCTTATCAAAACGCGACCGAAGCCGCTATTTGCGATCCGTGTCGGCCGGCGGCGCATCCGACGAGCGCAAGCCCGCATCCGCCACAAGCCCCGCAGACCGCAGGACATTCAGAACACCGGCCCCAAATCCGAGAAGCAAGAAGATGATCAAGCCCCAAGGAGACGTCCCAGCAAAACGATCGACGATCCAGCCTAGCCCTGCGCCAACGACGATCCCCGCGATGAACTCGCTGGAAAGCTTCATTGCCTGGCCGTAACCGGTCGCGCCACGCGATTTGGCGTCTCCGGCCCCGGCTTGCGTCTCGGGGCGCCGCGACGCCAGTTTGGCGCCAAGGTCGCGCCGACGTCTATCGAGACCGTCGTCGCCTGATGCGTCGGCACCGCCCGTATAGGCCCGCTTGTTGAAAGGATCTTCAGGCCTGTTGTTTCCGGCCATCGCGTCCTCCCGTCAGAGCAGGCACCCGATGGGACCGCCGCTTCAAAGTCGGCCGCACCATAGTTAGGTCACAATCCCCCGTCAAGCCGCGAAAGGCGCGCTTCACACATGCTTTTTCAGGTTCGAAAACAGTCACTTAGCTTTGTGCGACAATGCGCCCGCCGCCATCCTCGGCGGCAGGCACCCGAATCCCCCTTTTCGCGGTCAGCTCCAACCGCCGCCATAGGTGCGGTAGAAGATGTGCAGGCCGATCTTCTTCATCTCTTCCATCGTCTTGTTCCAGCGCGGATTTACATAGGTCGCGTGGTAATGGGTCGATGACCCCACCTCGGGAATGAAGATCTTTCCAGCCGTCACCGCCAGCGCAACGTCCTCCGCCATGCGGTAATGCGAGCGGCTCGTGATGATGTCCGGAATACCGTCGCAGGCAAATGAGAATTGGCAGCGATTGCGCCAGTTCTTGTTCTGGTAGACGACGCCGCAGATGGTGTTCGGGTAGGTTGGGTTGCGTACGCGGTTCAGGATCACCTGCGCCACGGCGGCCTGGCCCTTTTCACTTTCGCCACGTGCTTCGAAATAGACACCGGTGGCCAAGCACTTCTGCTCGGCAGCGGAAAAGACTTCCGGCGGCAGCGGCTGGCTCATCCAGTCATGATCGCCATCGGCGACGGGCGGAATGAAGCGCCCATCATTGGGATTGCTGCCGCGCAGAAGCGATTCGAAGGGAGATGCGGACGCGTAGTCCGGCTCGACGGGCGCGTAGGCGGTTGCGAGAATGTCGGCCTTGTCGTTGGTCACGAGTGCTGCAAGGGCCGTCGGCAGCATGGGATCGGGCTTGCGCACGGCATGCGGGTGGAACTCGGCGGCGATCTGGATTTCCTTGCCGCCGAGTAAAGGCTGCACGAAGGCCATCTTGTGATCGTCACCGCTGCCGGAGCGCAGGATCATGCTGGTGCGCTCGAACACCGAACCGGCGGTGAAGGCTTTGGGCGGGGCGGCCGGCGCAATGCGCACAATACGCCCCTTCTTGTCGGAGCGCGTGACACGATCTTCGTCCGGTGCATCCGATTTGCCGGCCTTGCCGTTGAAGGCGACAATGCCCAGCGCCTTGGTCTTGCGGCCCGCACCCGAAAGGCTGGCATTCATGACGCTTGCGCCGAACTTCATGTCGGCCTGCTGAACCGATCCGGCCGCGGCTTTTTCGAGATAGGCGTTCCAGCGCGAACTCACGGCCTCGGCACCCGAAACCATGCTCGTCATGTCCTGCATCGCGATCTCGGCCGGAAAGCCGACCCAGATGCCCAAGCCCACGATCAGGGGAGACACAAAGGACCGCAGGCGGTCCGACGTAGCAAACCGCCGCGGCAAAACTCGATCTAGCACCGACCCACTCTCCAGAAACGCAACCGACCCGTTCCCGAAAAGAAATGATCGATTAACCTTGATGAGCGGTTAATTTTGCCGTGCCGAACAAAGCAAAGCGGCCGGCGCATGGCACCGGCCGCTTCAGAAAAGCGTGATCGTAACAGGCGTGAAGCCTAGCGGCCTTTGGGCGCGAACGGATTTTCGGACGCGCGCAGCATCATGCGGATCGGCACGCCGGGCATGTCGAAGGCTTCGCGCAAACCGTTCACGAGGTAACGGACATAGGATTGCGGCACGGCTTCCGGCCGGGTGCAGGACAAAACAAAGCCCGGCGGACGCGCCTTCACCTGCGTGATGTACTTGATCTTGAGGCGACGACCGGCGACGGCGGGTGGCGGATGGTGGCCGACCACGCCTTCCAGCCAGCGGTTGAGGCGGCCGGTAGAGATACGGCGGTTCCAGACCTCGTGGGTCTTGACGATCCCGTCCATCAGGCGATCGATGCCGCGGCCCGTCTCGGCGGATACCGGAATGGCGAGCAGCCCCCTCACCTGCGGCAGAAGCCGGGTGGTCTTTTCGTGAAGCTCAATCAGATAAGCCTGCTTGTCTTCGATCAGGTCCCACTTGTTGAAGGCCAGAACCAGAGCGCGACCTTCGCGGATGATGAGGTCGGCGATCTGAAGGTCCTGCTTCTCGAATGGGATCGTGGCGTCGAACACGACGACCACCACTTCGGCGAAGCGGATGGCGCGCAGGCCATCGGCAACCGAGAGCTTCTCGAGTTTTTCCTGAACGCGGGCCTTGCGCCGCATGCCGGCGGTGTCGAACAGCTTGAGCTCGCGGCCCTTCCATTCCCATTCCACGGAGATGGAGTCGCGGGTAATGCCGGCTTCCGGACCGGTCAGCAGACGCTCTTCGCCGATCATCTGGTTGATCAACGTCGACTTGCCGGCATTCGGGCGGCCGACGATGGCGATGCGCATCGGCTTGGTTTCGTCATAGGCCGGCTCGGCGTCGGGATCGGTGATGTCCTCGCCGATCAGTACCTCGCCGAGCTCGGCAACCAGCGCGTCCGCTTCGTCTTCCTCGAAGGCGCGTTCCTTGCCGATGGCTTCCACCACGGCGTCGCGCAGATCGGCCATGCCGAGACCATGCTCGGCGGAGATTTCGATCGGCGTACCGAGGCCCAGTTCCCAGGCTTCCATCGCGCCTGCTTCGGCAGCGCGGCCTTCGGTCTTGTTGGCGACCAACACCAGCGGCTTGCCGGCGCGGCGCACGATGTCGGCAAAGGTGCGATCGTCAGGCGTGAGGCCGACGCGCGCGTCGATCATAAAGAGGATGACGTCGGCTTCTTCGATCGCGATGTCGGTCTGCGCACGCATGCGGCCGGCCAGCGACTCGTTTGGCGCGATTTCGAGGCCGGCGGTATCGACGACCTCGAACTGCAGATCGTAGAGCTTGGCATCATGAACGCGGCGGTCGCGCGTCACGCCCGGCGTGTCATCGACGATCGCGATCTTGCGGCCAACCAGGCGGTTGAACAGCGTGGACTTGCCGACATTCGGGCGGCCGATGATCGCGAGGGTGAAACCCATGATGCCGGCCTAGTTGACGCCGGAGCCGCGGATCAGCTCGACCATCATCGTGGCGCGCTGACGCAGATTGCCGGGAGCGGCCTGATCGTCAATGATCTGCTGGAACATCGGCAGGGCATCGGCCGGACGGTTTTCCTTCCAGGCCGACAAAGCGAGCGCTTCGCGCGCCGAGTGGCGCAGCGGGTTGGTGTCGGCGTTCAACGGGCCGACGCGCGCTTCCACATCGGCAAAGCTGCCGTGATCCACGAGCACGAGACCAGCGCGAAGCTTAGCCACGTCGCGCAAGCCTTGCGGAATGGCGCTGTCGGCAGCCACCTGGTCGAAGGCTGCGACCGAACCGGTGAAGTCGCCCTTTTGAGCAAGCACGGTTGCCATGCGCAGACGCGCGAGCAGTGGGTATGCGCCGACGCCATTGTCTTCAAGCGTCTGCAGGGCGGCGGCGGCTTCATCCGTCTTGCCTTCGCTGGCGAGCTGGAGGGCCTGCGAGAACTGGTCGCCCGATGCGTTGGCCTTGTTGGTGGACCACCAGTCGTAAAGAACCCAGCCGCCGGTCGCCAGCACGATCAACACGGCAAGCAGAATGGCGATCGGGCCGAAGCGCGTCCACAGCGCCTGCGCCTGCGCTTGCCGCATCTCTTGATTGACTTCGCGGAGGAAGGTGTCCGACATCCGTTTCGCTTTACTCGATTGGCCGGCAGAGAACCGGCGTCCGGCGTGGTGCCGGCTTTGATTGAAGTTCTGCGTTTTAGCGAGTTTTGCCGGGCATGGAAGAGGCCGCGCAAAAAAGCACGACCCTTCCCTTCAAGTTGGCGTCAGCCGGCGAGCTGCGGCAGGGGATAAACGCCGATCAGCCAGTAATGCACGCGCCACAGGAACAGGAGGTAGAACACGACCGCAACGATCACGGCGATGATGTCCCACTTCACCGGACCGGGAGCCGGCGTGCGGACATGACGGCGCTTCACCGAAATGCGGTCGAACACCGCCCAGATGAGAAACGTGCCGAACAGAAGAACCGAAGCAAGATCGCCATTGGCGAGAAGGTGCGCGAAGGTCCAAAGCTTGATGGCCACCAGCATCGGATGCTTGAGCTTGGCCTTCAGCTTGCCGGCCGGAAGGGCGTAAACGGCGAGCGCGATGAAGGAGAGCAGCATCAAGAGCAAGGCGACGTGCCGCAGGCCCATCGGCGGCTCGTAGAGCAGCACGCCTTCGTTGCGGGCCACACCATAGCCCCAGATTAGCAGGATCAGGCCAAGAAGGGCGAAGACGGAATAGATGCCCTTCCAGGTCCCCTCGCCCATGCGCTCGACCTGACGCTGCCGCCAGGCGGGCGCGACGATATCGACGGAATGGATTCCGAGAAACAGGATGATGCCGAGAAGAAGGATCGTCATGAGGCTGGCTTTCAGGCTGGCGCGACTACTTTCCCTAGCACCAAGCAGTGCGGCCGCCCATCCCTTTCGCGTCCGCATCCCCGCCATATTCGGGTTCTAGCCCGCAGCCTCCTTCGAGAGGGGATCGATGTTCGTTCAACGCCATGCCGCTGTCGCCGCCATCCTGGCTGCCGCCATCCCAACCGCCTTGTTCGCCCAGGAAGCGGCGCCTCAGGCTGCGCCGCAATATGTGGTGATCTCGTTCGATGGCGCGCATGACAATGCGTTGTGGGAGCGAAGCCGCGCGCTGGCTGCGCAAACGGGCGCGCATTTCACCTACTTCCTGTCCTGCGTTTACCTGCTTTCGCCGGAAACCAAGTCCGCCTACCAGGCGCCGCATCACTCACGCGGCCGCTCGAATGTGGGCTTTGCGGAGACGCGCGAGGATGTCGTCGGACGGCTCCAGCAGATCTGGATGGCCCGAAGCGAAGGTCACGAGATCGGCAGTCATGGCTGCGGCCATTACGATGGCAAGGACTGGTCGAAGGCCGATTGGCTGACGGAGTTCGACAGCTTCAGCAAGATTGTGCGCGATGTCTACACCATCAACGGGATCGACGGTGAACCGGCCGAGTGGAAGCGCTTTGCCGAAAACGAGATCAAGGGTTTTCGCGTTCCCTATCTGTCCACCAGCAAGGGGCTCGACGCGGCACTGGCGCAGGCCGGCTTCCAGTATAGCGCCAGCGGCGTTTCGGACGGCCCGGTTGAAGCCGACCGCAAGCCCAAGGTGCCGCTTTACTCCCTTCCGATGGTGCCGGAAGGCCCGAAATCGCGGCGCATCATTGCGATGGACTACAATCTTTATGTTCGTCATTCCGGCGGCAAGGAGAAGACGGAAGACAGCGCGGCCTTTTCCGAGCGCACCTATCAGGCCTTCAAGACCGCCTATGATGCCGAGATCGCGGGCAAGAAGCGACCGCTCCAGTTCGGCTTCCACTTTGTCCTGATGAACGGCGGCGCCTACTGGGACGCCCTCGAGCGCTTTGCCCGCGAGGTTTGTGTCCGTCCGGAAACCAAATGCGTGAGCTATCGCGAGCTGGAAGCGCTCACCAGCGCGACCAGGAGCGCTGGCGGCTGATCCTCAGGCTCAGGTCGCCGGCTGACCCTCCGGCGCCACACCGGCCTGCTCACGCTGCAGATAATGCCGATCGACAGCGGGCAGCTCGCCGCCCTCGATCTGCGCCTCGAAGGCGCGTAGACGCTTGTAGATTGAGATTAGCTCGACGATCGTCGGCCAGGAGTTCACGAGATACTGGAACGACGACGCGACCTGGCTGAAGGCAGACAGGATCTGCTGGAAGATGCCGAACGTGATGCGACCGACCGCAATCGTTGGCACCAGGATCAGCGTGGCAAAGATGACATCCGACTGGAGATAGAGGTACCGCGCGACGTTGAAGTAGACATAGTGGAAGTAGAGCGTGAAATAGTTCTTCCTCACATTGTCGAAGAGTTCCGCCAGGGTGATGGGATCGGCGCGATCTGCATGATCTTCGCCGTAAACCAACTCTTTTCGGAAGGCCGCTTCCACACGCTGATTGCGAAATTCCAAACCTGGCAAACGAACACCAACCACAGCCAGCAGCACCGTGCCGAACAGCGACCACGCAATGGCAGCAAACATGAGCGGGTAAGGGATCGCGCCAACCAGCGGCAGATGGGTGACGTGAACCGACAGAGCCGCAAGCATTGGCAGGAATGCAATCAGGGTCATGACGGAATCGACGAGACTCACACCCAAGCTCTGCACCGTCGATGAAAACCGCATGGTGTCTTCCTGAACACGTTGCGAAGCGCCTTCGATGTGGCGCAGGCGTGGCCAGTGGTAGGTGTAGAACTCATTCATCGCGGTGCGCCAGCGGAAGATCCAATGGCTGACAAAGAAGATGTTCAAGACGGCAACAGTAATGCCCACCAGTGCGATCGTCAGGAACTGCGCCACCCCGGTATAAAGCTCCGCTGCCTGAACCGAGCCTGGCGTCGTTAGTGCTCGCTGAATGGTGTCGTAGAATGGGCCCCGCCAGTTATTCAACTGAAGCGAAACCTGAACGGAAAAATTGGTGATGAAAATCACGAGGCCTGAGCCAAGCACCGACCATGCCTGCCAGCGATGCGGCGAGAACCAGAACCACAAAGCCGAAAAGATCAGAATGGCACTGGCGAAATAGATATAGAACCAGAGGTAAGCGCGCGACATGAAGACCGACACGCCGACAATAGGCGCCGCATCCGCTGCGGCAGGCGGCAGGTTCAGGAGCGCACCTAGTTGCTCGCCGCCGAAAAACCAGCCGAGCACGGCAATCAGGCTCCATACGGCGGCCGTTACGAAGAACAGCCGCGGACGCGGGAAAAACGAAACGAACAAGATTGGTAATCCTTCGAAGGCCGCCGCGCTCAGCGTGCAGGCAGTGTGCTTTGCGCACTCACGTCGCGAATTGGTACGGATTCGTGGCGAGGATTGGCATTCCTGCGAGGTAGCTGCCTATGCGCCCTGCCGCATGGGCGAAACCCGTCCTTCGATACCAGACCAGAAGGCGATCGCGCCCGACAGAAGCAGCAGCACTGCGGCGCCAAGCGAGGGCACAAGGAAGCCTCCCGTCCAGGCCGCAACGTAGCCGGCAGCGATGGGTGCGAGGACCTGACCGATCCCGAACGCAGCCGTCATGACAGCCAGGGCCTTTCTCGGCGCTGTTGGCGTGGAGATGCGGCCGGCTGCAAGACCATAGGCCGTAATCACCATGAAGGTGGCGCCCAGCAACGCGCCGCCGATCAAAGGTCCGACCGTGCCAGGGATCATCACGCTTGCCAGAACGCCAAAGCTTTCGATCAGGCAGGCGGCAACATAGGCGCCGACCACGCCGACGCGCGCAGCAGCGATCTTCCAGACATGCAGCGACAGGAAGGCCGTGACGCCAGTCACCAGCCAGACACCCGCTTCCATCAACGCACCGCCATTGCCGGCGCGCACGATGGCAATCAGGAAGGTCGCCGTTACCACATAGCCGGCACCGAAGATGCCGTAAGCGAGGGTCATGGCCCAGAACGGCCGGGATTTTGGCAGAGGCGGCTCGCGCTCGGCTACCGAACCACCTTTCGCTGCAGGTTCCAGCAGAAGAAAGACAACAAGCGTGCCGGCCAGCGACAAGGCGCCTGACGCGAACCACCCCCAACGCCAACTGGCTTCCTCGACATAAACGATACCGGTCAGAACCGACGAAAGGGCAATGCCTAGTCCCACGCCGGAAAACACGATTGCCTGGAGATCCATGCGTCCGGCCTGGCCAAGGCGCGCGAAAACAAGAGTCGTCGTGAAAACGAGGCAGAAGGCGCTGGCCAGGCCGGCTACGAACCGGATCAGCATGAAAAGAATAAAGTCATTTCCCAGGCCCATCGCCGCCGCCAACAGGCTTGAGGCCAAGAGAGAGCTCAGCGCGATGATGCGTTCCTTGCCGTGCGCCCAGCCGCCTGCGGCAAGGATCGCCCCCAGCAGGTAACCCACGAAGTTGGCCGATGCGACCCAGCCCGCTTGAGATACTGTGAGGCCGGCGCCCGTCATCATGGAAGGCAGGAGCGGCGTGAACACGAAGCGCCCTATGCCCATCGCCGTTGCAAGGCTGGCCATGCCGGCCAAAGCGGTCAAGAGAGCTTTGTTGTGCTGCAAGGCTTGTGCCTACGAATGAGAAGCCGGCTGGAAGTGCTTCGAACATATATAAGACATCGACGAGACACCAAAGGAACAAAGTGCCTGAAGCGGCGTTGCGGTGGCGTTCGTAACAGAAGGTCCAGTCCTGTTCATGCGAAGCATTCTCTACATCATCGGCGTGGTGGTTATCGTTCTCTTTATCCTCTCCTACGCCGGTTATCGTTGATCGCTTCACGGAACTTGACGGAAAACCTGCTCCACGACTGATCCTGGAGCAAGGAGAGGGAAGTACAAACCATGTCTTTGGGTGACACAACATCGGGCGTGACCATCGTCGAGACGGGAGCCGGCGAGAAGACCGGTTCTTACGTCGATTGGGCTGCCATCATCGCAGGCGCCGTTCTGGCCACTGCCATTTCATTCGTCCTGATCACATTCGGATCGGCTCTCGGCCTGTCGCTGACTTCGCCCTACGAAGGCGAAAGCACGTCGCTTTGGGGCATTGCGCTTGCTGCCGGTCTTTGGCTGCTGTGGGTTCAGGTTTCGGCTTTCGGCGCCGGGGCTTACATCACGGGCCGTCTTCGCCGCCGCGCTNNATGCGACCGAGCACGAGTCCGACATCCGCGACGGCTCGCACGGTCTGCTGGTTTGGGGCGTCGGTGCCCTCCTCGGCGCTTTCCTTGCCGTGTCCAGCCTCGGCGCTGCGACCAGCACGGCTGCCAATGCCGTTTCGAATATTGCAGGCGGCGCGGCTAGCGCTGTTGGCGGCATCGCTTCGGGCGCAGGCAATGCAGCTGACAATCCTGCGATTGCCGGTTATGTGGATCGCTTGTTCCGCGGCCAGGCCGGTCAGCCGATCACACCGGAAACCCGTTCGGAAGTTGGCCGCATCTTCACGTCCTCCATTGCGGACGGTGAGTTCAAGAACGAGGACCGCGATTATGTCGCTGGCTTGATCGCTCAGAACGCTGGCATCCCGCAGGAAGAAGCCCGCGCTCGTGTCGACCAGGCTGTGGCTACGGCTGAGCAGGCCGAACAGGCTGCTCGNNGTGATGCAGCGGAAGCCGCTCGCAAGACGGCGCTGGTCGTCGCCTTCTTCACTGCCGCTTCGTTGGCCGTCAGCGCAGCCGTCGCATTCTTCGCAGCCGGCCTCGGCGGCCGCCACCGCGATGAAGGCGTCATCATCGAAGGTCTTGGCATCCGTCGATAAGCTTCAGGAAAAGGCGGGCAGCCGCCTTTTTCCACGGCAGTGTCGGTGTTCGTCAGGAACTCCTCATACACATCCGCGTTACTTCATAGATCCGCTAATCTGAAAGGCTCATAAAATGAACGGTATCATCTATCTCGTCGGTCTGGTCGTCGTCGTTCTCGCGATCCTGTCCTTCCTCGGTCTTCGTTGATCGATTGAACTTTTCGGAAAAACGCCCTGCCCTTAACCGGCGGGGCGTTTTCGTTTGCGCTTGCTGAAATCGGATTTGACAGCAAGCAGCGGGAAGCTGACGATCATCGCCTTGCCTATGATGCGCTAAGCCCCATAAGGACACGTCATGTCGCTCTCTTCTCAATCCACGTTCGATCCATTTCAGGACTTACGCTGGAAAGCTGTGGTGGAACGCGATGCGATAGCCGACGATCATTTCGTTTACGCAGTCCTGACTACCGGCATCTTTTGCCGACCGTCCTGCCCCTCCCGCCGCGCCAAGCCCGAAAACGTCCGGTTCTTCGCAAGAGCTGAAGAGGCTGCCGAAGCCGGTTTCCGTCCCTGCCTTCGCTGCAAGCCGCAAGCTGCCTCACTTAAGCAGACGCAAGCACAACTCATTATCGATGCCTGCAAGCAGATCGAAACCGCGGAAGAGCTTCCGCAGCTGGATGCCCTCGCCTCCGCTGCCCGCCTCAGCCCGTTTCATTTCCACCGCCTGTTCAAACAGCATACCGGTTTGACGCCGCGCGCTTATGGTGCCTCGCGCCGCGTCGAGAAACTCCGTGCCGCCCTCGACGGTGGGAGTAACGTCACCACAGCCATCTACGAGGCCGGCTTCAATGCCAGCAGTCGCGCTTATGACCAGGCAAATGAGGTTTTGGGTATGACACCGGGCGCGTATAAGCGCGGCGGAACAAGTGCACGCATTCACTTTGCCATCGGCACATGCGCGCTGGGGCACATCCTTGTCGCGCAAAGCGAGAAAGGTCTTTGTGCAATTCTGCTGGGCGACGAGCCGGACGCCTTGCTGAAAGACCTGCAAGACCGGTTTCCAAAGGCCGAACTGATCGGCGCTGATCCCGCTTTCGAGACAACCGTCGCCGCAGTGATCGGCTTCGTGGAAGCTCCGCGCATCGGTCTCGATCTTCCGCTTGATATTCGCGGCACTGCCTTTCAGGAGCGTGTGTGGCAGGCGCTGCGCGGCATTCCGGTGGGTACGACAGTCAGCTACGCGGAACTGGCCGAGCAGATCGGCCAGCCGAGCGCGGTGCGTGCCGTCGCCGGCGCCTGCGCAGC
>DCDI01000082.1:0-2543 GCA_002316345.1 Phyllobacteriaceae bacterium UBA1059
TCGCCACGCCCGACGCGGTGCTGCTGAAACCCGGCCGCCTGACGCCGGACGAGTGGGAAATCATGAAGCAGCACCCGACGGTGGGCTTGCAGATCCTGGACGGCTCGACCCGCCCGATCCTGAAGGCCGCCGCCGTGATCGCCCACCAGCACCACGAGAAGTTCGACGGCACGGGCTATCCGCAAGGCCTGAAGGGCGAGGATATCCACCCGTATGCGCGCATCGTCGCCGTGGCCGATGTGTTCGATGCCCTCAGCCATGAGCGCTGCTACAAGGAAGCCTGGCCGGTCGAGCAGGTAAGGGATTACCTGCGCGAAGTGGCTGGCAAGCATCTCGATCCCTACTACGTCGACCTGCTCATCAAGAACATGGACAAGGCGGTGGAGATCAATCGGCGATGGCCGGATTGAAACGCGCACTCATTGGCCTGGTCTTTGCCGGCTGCGCTGGCATGGCTGTGGCCCAGTCGCTGCCGGCGCCGTCGCGCACCATGTACAAGTGCACGGCCAAGAATGTGACCTCGTACTCGGACAAGCCCTGCCTCGGCGCCGAACGGCTGACCGTGACGCCGACGCGCGGCGTCAACAAGCTCAGCGGTACGGAGCGCATCGGAAAAGATGTACAGGATGAGCGTATCCGTGAAATCTGGGCAGATGCTTTCCAGCCAATCTCTGGCATGACACGTGAAGAGTACGAAGTCTACAGACGGCGTTTCAAGCTGAGCACGGCTGCGAAACAGGAATGCCGCCAGCTCGATCCCGCCCTGCTCCAGCTCGAAGCCATGGAAAAGGCGGCCGACAAGACCGCAAGACCCACTATCCAGCGCGACCTGTTCACCCTGCGCCAGCGCTTCACCGACCTGCGCTGCTGAGAAGCGGCCGGCAGTTCGCTTGACGCTTGCGTGCAGCCGGTACTAGCATGACCAGCCATTCAAAGCCTGGAACGGCATCCGATCACGCATCTGCGAGCGACTCCTTGGAACTGCTTCCCATCCGCCTTCCGCCCGGCGCCGACCTGCGCCCCGCGCTGGAAACCCTGCTGCGCCAGCACGGGGCCGGCGCCGCTTATGTGTTGCAGGGCATCGGTAGCCTGAGCGTGGCGCAATTGCGCCTGGCCGGGCGGCCCGCTCCGACGGAACTGCGTGGCGACCTCGAAATCCTGACACTGGCCGGCTCCCTCTCGCCCGACGGAGCCCACCTGCACATGTCGGTAGCCGATGCCGACGGACGCGTCACCGGCGGTCATGCCTGCGCCGGCTGCACGGTACGCACGACCGCCGAGATCCTGGTCGCCCTGCTGCCCGAGCACCGCTTCCACCGCATGCTGGACGACGACACCGGATTTCCGGAACTGTCGATCGCACGCGCGCATACACAAGATTGAGCTGAAGGCGTCCTGTAGACGGCTACAGACACCAGACAGGACCATGTACCTTCGCTGTCGATTCAACAATGGCCGTGGATGCGGCCGGGCGACATGGTGAATGGCTCATCCCTGCACAACTGGCGCCTCTCGGAATTTTGGCAATGCGGGGTCCATGTAATCCCAATGTGCCGCACTGGCGGTGTACATATCCAGGGTGGGACGGAAGCTTTCCGGTGCGTCCAACGTCCCGGCGCGAAGGCCCAACACATCCGGCATCATCTGCAGCTTAGCGAATAACTGCGAACCACATTCTGGGCAAAAACCACGACTGATCGTGTTGCCGCTGTCTGCCCTGGACTCGAAGTATTTGACGGCTCCTTGAATGTGAACCTGGTCTGATTGGACGAAGATCGCTGGAGTGAAGGCGCTTCCCGAACTACGCTGGCAATCTCGGCAATGGCAATTCCCGGAAAAGACCGGCTCAGCCGAGGCTTCAAAACGAACAGCACCGCACAAACAACCGCCAGTTAGCAATTTGGTCATGCCCTTTAAAACTCCTCTATCATTCGTTTGCAGACGATGGCTTCGCCGCCCTCGCCAGCCGCGGCGATTTGCTTCGCAAGGTCGTTATTGGCTTCGGTCAGCAGTTCGCGATAGCCAGCCGATTGTCGGATTGTTGGTATGGCGGACCGCTCCTCCTCACTGAAAACCACGAGCATCTTCTCGTATTCTCTTCGGAAGGTGGCTGGATCGAAGGAACCGCAACGACGTTCGACTGCATCAAACAATGCCAACTGCGCCAGGGCCGGATACTCCCAGACAGCGAGGGCATTCAGCGGCACGAGTGCGCAGCCAAGGATGGTGTAGAGCAAAGCTCGCGACATCGATTCGCCTTGAAAAATATTTTCGTTATCAGCCAGAGGGTTCCAGCAAATCAGCAGAGAATCCACCAGGCCAGCCATAGACCTGAGTGTAAGTTATTTTTCAAACAAAAGAGCCTTNNTTATCATTGCCATCCCGCGCACACGGGGTCATGTTCACGCCGCCAATTTATCCGCCCGCATGCTGCGCGGGAAACGCAATTCGTAACGCAGCCCCTGCCCCGGCGCACTCTCCACGTGCACGGTGCCGCCCAGCGCCCCGGTTACCAGATTGAACAGGATGTGCGCCCCCAGCCC
>DCDI01000082.1:2831-3031 GCA_002316345.1 Phyllobacteriaceae bacterium UBA1059
GCAATCGACCTCCACCTGCACCGGCCGGCCCTTGAGCTTGGGTTGCAGCGAGAGCAGCACTTCGTTCAGATAATTGCGCAGGTTAAAACTGCGGATGTCGCCCGAAGACTGGTCCACCGCCACCTGTTTGAAGGAACGCACCAGGGCCGCCGCGCGCTGGGTATTCGTGGTCATGATGCGCAGCGACTGGTCGACGATGT
>DCDI01000003.1:0-5117 GCA_002316345.1 Phyllobacteriaceae bacterium UBA1059
CGGATCGACCGGCCGCCCTGTCGGCGGCTACGAGGCGCGCATCGTCGATGAGGACATGAACGAGTTGCCGCGCGGAAGCATCGGGCGCCTGGCCGTGCGCGGCCCGACCGGCTGCCGCTACCTCGCCGACGACAGGCAGCGCGATTCCGTGCGGGACGGATGGAACCTGACCGGCGACACCTTCATCCAGGACGAGGAAGGCCGCTTCCATTTTGCCGCGCGCTCCGACGACATGATCGTCTCGGCAGGCTACAATATCGCCGGACCGGAGGTGGAAGCCGCACTTCTTGCGCATGAGCATGTGCTGGAATGTGCGGTGATCGGGGCGACAGACCGTGACCGCGGCGAGATCGTGGAAGCCTATGTGGTGCTCGCTTCCGGCATCGATGCGGGTGACGAGACGGCCAAACTGCTGCAGGATCATGTGAAGGCGACGATTGCGCCTTACAAATATCCGCGCTCTGTGAAATTCGTGGATGTCCTGCCGAAAACCCAGACAGGCAAGATCCAGCGATTCCTGCTGCGCCAACAAGGCTGACGATGACCGACTTTACCACCACGCGGAAACTGTTCCACCTTCCTGACGGCGTGATCTACCTCGACGGCAATTCGCTGGGGCCGCTGCCTGTTGCCGCCGCAAAGAGGGTGAGCCAAACACTCGAAGCCGAGTGGGGCGAGATGCTGATCCGCGGCTGGAACGCTGCCGGCTGGATGGAACAGCCGGCGCGCGTCGGTGATCGCGTCGGCCGCCTCGTCGGCGCAGAGCCTGGCACCGTTGTCATGGGCGACACGCTGTCGATCAAGGTCTATCAGGCTCTGGCAGCCGCGCTGGACCTTAATCCGGGCCGAAAGGTTGTTCTGTCCGACAACGGCAATTTTCCGTCCGACCTTTACATCGCGCAAGGCCTGCTGCGCTCGCGCGGCGCTGGACATGAGTTGAAGGTCGTTGACCCGGAAGCGGTGGAAGCCGCCATCGATGACACCGTCGCCGTTCTGATGCTGACCGAAGTGGATTACCGAACCGGCCGGCTCCACGACATGAAGGCGCTGACCGCCAAGGCCCATGCGGCCGGCGTCATCACCGTATGGGATCTCGCTCATTCCGCCGGCGCCTTGCCGGTGGAACTCGCCGCCGCGCAAGCGGACTTCGCGGTTGGGTGCACGTACAAATATCTGAATGGCGGCCCTGGCGCACCGGCCTTCATCTATGTCGCGCCCCGCCATGCGCATACGGCACGCCCCAGCCTGTCGGGCTGGATGGGTCATGAAGCGCCCTTCGCCTTCGATCTGGATTACCGCGCCGGAACCGGCATAGAGCGCATGCGGGTCGGCACACCGCCGGTGATCGCGCTGGCGTCCCTGGAAGCCGCGCTCGATGCTTGGAACGGCGTCGACATGGGCGATCTTCGCGCCGCCTCCATTGCCTTGTCGGAGAGCTTCATCAAGCAAGTCGAAGCGCGCTGCCCTGATCTCACCCTCGCATCGCCGCGCGATCCGAGCCGCCGCGGCAGCCAGGTCTCGTTCCGCCACCCGGAAGGCTACGCCATCATGCAGGCGCTCATTGTCCGTGGCGTCATCGGCGATTTCCGCGCGCCCGACATCCTGCGCTTCGGCTTCACCCCGCTATACGTATCGCAGGAAGATGTGTTGCGCGCCGTCGAAATCCTGGCCGAGATCATGGCCGATCGTCTTTGGGACAAAGAGGAATACCGCAAGAAGGCACGCGTCACATGACCGAGCCCTACGATCCCCAGAAGGAAGGGGCGCAGATGTCGTTCAAGGACCGCATGGCCTATGGCGACTATCTCAGCCTCGAGCGCATCCTGAACGCGCAAGAGCCGCTGTCCGATGCGCATGACGAGATGCTGTTCATCATTCAGCATCAGACGTCCGAACTATGGATGAAGCTCGCGATCCACGAGTTGCGCTCTGCTATCGCGGCGATCCGCGGGGATCAGTTGCAACCGGCCTTCAAGATGCTGACGCGGGTCGCGCGCATTTTCGAGCAGCTCAACAATGCCTGGGATGTGCTGCGCACGATGACGCCCAGCGAATACAGCCACTTCCGCGATGCGCTCGGCCAATCCTCGGGCTTCCAGTCCTACCAATATCGCGCCATCGAGTTCCTCGCCGGCAACCGCAACCTTGCCATGCTCAACCCGCACAGCCACCGCCCGGAAGTTCTGGCCGGCCTTGAAGACATCCTGTCTGCGCCGAGCCTCTACGATGAAGCGCTGCTTCTGCTTCACCGCAATGGCTTCGACATTGGCGAGGAAGCTGAGCGCAGCGAGTGGCGCAGTGCGCGGTCAGAGAACCCGAAGGTGGTGGAAGCCTGGAAGGCGATTTACGCCGACGAGGAGAAGTACTGGACCCTCTACGAGCTGGCCGAAAAGCTGGTCGACTTCGAGGACTATTTCCGCCGCTGGCGCTTCAACCACGTCACCACGGTCGAACGCGTTATCGGCCTCAAGCGGGGCACCGGCGGCACTGGCGGCGTTTCCTATCTCCGCCGCATGCTGGATGTCGTCCTCTTCCCCGAGCTTTGGAACGTAAGGACGGTGCTCTAAGCCGTCCCTTAGCGACACCTTCTACAGATTGTTGAAGAACGTGCCGAGCCGATCCATGGCTTCCTCGATCCGCTCATAGCTTTCGGAGCCGAAGCAAACGCGCAGATGACTGTTGCCTGATGCGCCATAGAAGCTGCCGGCTTCCACCACCACGCTGGCCTTTTCAAGAATGGCGTCGGCGGCTTCCTGGGCGGTCAATCCCGTGCCGGAAATATCCGGAAAGGCGTAGATCGTGCCCTCAGGTGCCGCGCAGATGACGCCGGGCATCTGGTTCAGACGTTGCACAACGAGGTCGCGCTTGCGGCGATCGTCATCCACCATTGCGTCCAGCACCTCCGCCGGCCCGGTCACGGCTGCCAGCGCACCATACTGGATGAAGGTGTTGACGTGGGTCACTTCATTCATCGTGATCTTCATGATGCCCGACATCATCGCCTTGTCGGCAACGAGGTAGCCCAATCGCCAGCCGTCCATCGCATAGGCCTTGGTGAAGGCGAACATGGAAACGGTGCGCGCCTTCATGCCCGGCAGGGAAGCGATGGAGGTGTGTTCGACGCCGTCGAACAGGATCTGCTCATAGACCTCGTCTGACACCACGACGAGATCATGCTCGGTCGCGAGATCCGCGACGACCTGCAACTCCTCGCGCGAATAGACACGGCCGGTCGGATTGGCCGGATTGACGAGCACGATCATGCGTGTCCGCTTGGTGATCTTGGCTTCGATCAGATTGCGCCGGATGCGGAAGCCGGCTTCCCGATCGAGCGGCGCCAGAACCACCTTCGCGCCCGCCATCTCGATCTTGTTGACGTGCTGCGGATAGAACGGCTCGAGCAAAATGCATTCGTCGCCATCGTCGAGCAGCGCCATGAACGCGGCATAGGACGCTTGCGTCAGCCCGTTCGTGACGAGAATCTCGTCAGCCGCCACGTCCAGCTTGTTGTAGGAGGCAAGCTTGTCCTTGAGGGCCGCGCGCAAGGCGCTTTCGCCGCGCATGTCGCTGTAATGAACCTCGCCGGCCCACAAGGCGTCGGCAGCGGCCTTCTTGATGTGGTCGGGCGTATCATGAAACGGCTTGCCGAGTTCGAGGTGGATGAGGTCGGCGCCCGTCGCGGCCTTGGCCATCGCCTTTTCGAAAATGCCGTAATTCTTCGGCGATGTCTGCGTGATGCGTCGGGCAAAGCGGGTCATGGATATCTCCGGATAATCAGGCAAGCGGCGGTCGCGCTCTAAAGGATCTCGCCAAGCGCTGCGTCGAAGCGCTCGATTTCGGCGGCTGAATTGTAATGAACGAGCGAAAGGCGCATCGCGCCGCTCGCCATTTCAAGGCCGAGCCTTTCCATCAGTCGTGGCGCGAACATGTGCCCGTCGCGAATGCCGATGTCGCGGTCGGCCAAGGCCTGCGCGATTTCCGCCGGCGCATGACCCGGAAAGTTGAAGCAGATGGTCGGCACGCGCTTGCTGGCTCGCTCCGCATCAGCCAAACCGTAGATCACGGCACCGCGCCGGTGCAGCACGTCGAGGCAGCGGGCCGAAAGCTCGCGCTCGTAAGCTTGGATCGCCGCCATCGCAGTCGCGATCGCCTGCCGCCGCGAACCCGTCGCGCCGAGTGTCTCACCGAGCCCTTCAAGGTAACGGATGGCGGCCGCCATGCCCGCGACATTCTCATAAACGAAGGTGCCGACCTCAATCTTGAAGGGCGGTTCGTTCGGGATGAAGTCTTCGCGGAACGTCGGCAGAGCGCGCAGTTTGTCGAGCTTGCCCCACAGAAAACCCATATGCGGCGAGAACGTCTTGTAGCCCGAGCAGATCAGATAATCGCAGTCCCAGGCCTGAACATCGATCAGCCCGTGCGGACCGTAATGAACGCAATCCACGAACACTTCGGCGCCGACACCATGCGCGGCATCAGCAACGGAGCGAACATCGACAAGCGTTCCCAGCGCGTGGGAGGCTGCCGTGAAGGCAACCAGCCGCGTGCGTTCGTTCAATAACGGCTGAAGGTCTTCAAGGTAGAGCTTGCCGTCATCGCGCATGCGCCACCAGGCGAACTTGGCGCCGAGCGCTTCGAGCGCCAGCCACGTCGCGATATTGGCGTCATGATCGAGATCGGTCACCACGATCTCGTTGCGCTCTCCCAGCATCTGTCCAATGCCGAGGCTGACCAGCCGAATAAAGGAGGTCGCATTCATTCCGAACGAGACTTCGGCTGGGTTCTCCGCGTTCAGGAACAGGGCAACCGTTTCGCGCGCATCCGCCATGGAGCGATCCACCGCCACGCTCTGCCGGTAACGCCCACCACGCTGAACATTGTGGTGCAGCAGATGCGTGTTGACCGCATCGAACCCACCCTGCGGCACCTGCGCGCCCGCCGCATTGTCGAAGAAGATGAACGGTCCTGCCTGCGCTAATGCGGGAAATTGCGCCCGCACGGCATCCACCGGGAAAGGCATAGTTGAAGCAGAAGTCGCGGTCATCGCTCAGTGCATGATCTGATTGAGGAAGGCACGCGCGCGGGGCTCGGTTGGATTGGCGAAGAAGGCGTCCGTC
>DCDI01000003.1:5234-18452 GCA_002316345.1 Phyllobacteriaceae bacterium UBA1059
GTCGAACAGCATGATCTTCGGCACCATGCACAAGGATCGCGAGATGGCCGCACGCTGCTGCTGGCCGCCGGAAAGCTGGAACGGATACTTTCTGGCCTGTTCGGCAATCTTGACCCGCTCGAGGTAGTGCATGGCGCGCTCCTCGGCTTCGCGCTTCGGCACCTTGCGTACCGAGATCGGCGCCACCGTGCAGTTCTCGAGAATGGTCAGGTGCGGAAACAGGTTGAAGTGCTGGAACACCATGCCGACATCCTGCCGCACCACATCCAGCTTCTTCATGCCCGGCGTCAGCTCCTGGCCGTTCACCCGCAGCGTCCCGCTTGCATGGGTCTCCAGCTGGTTGATGGTGCGGATCAGCGTCGACTTGCCCGAACCGGACGGCCCGCACAACACGATGCGTTCCCCCGAGGCAACATCGAGATCGATGTCGCGCAAGGCGTGGTAGCTGCCATACCACTTGTTGATGCCGCTCATGCTGACGACAGGCGGGCTGTTTCGATCGATTACATGCGGATGCGCGGCAGTCATGAGGGCCTCGATGTCAGGCGAGCCGGTAAGCGGAAGAAAGTGCGCAAGACGATCATCGCATCTGCAGACGCTGGTTGCGCGCTTCGAGATAGCCAACGACGCGAACCAGCGGCCATAGCAGCGCGAGGTAGATGATGGCCGCGCCGATCAGCGGGGTCGGATTGGCCATCAGCGCCTGTGCGTCCTGCGCCTGCTTCAACAGGTCGGGCATGGCGACGACCGACGCGAGTGCGGTGTCCTTGAAGACGGCAATGGAGTTGCTGGTCAGTGGGGGAATGATGACCTTTACAGCCTGCGGCAGGATGATCTTGCGCATTCCAAGCCAGAAGGGCATGCCCAGCGTCGCCGCCGCCTCGAACTGTCCGACGGGCACGTTCTGGATGCCCGCGCGGCAGACTTCGGCCGTGAAAGCCGCCAGCACCATAGAGAGCGCCAGCAAAGCGGAAACAAAGGAGCTGAACCGGATGCCGACGAAAGGAAGCGCGTAGTAAATCAGGATCAACAGAACCAGGATCGGCAGCGCGCGGAACATGTCGATATAGGCGACTGCAAGCAGCTGGACCGGTCGAGGCGCATAAAGCCTGACCAGACATAGAAGCAGCCCCGCAAACGTCCCCAAAACGATGCTGCAACACGCCAGAACAACCGTATTGCTCAGGCCGCGCATCAGGATCGGGAACGATCGCAGCAGGATGTCCCAGTTAAAGAAAGTGTCGATCAATTCCATGGGGGCAGCCCGCACCGATCGTGAAGAAGAGGCCGGCGAAGCGCCTGATCGACGCCTCGCCAAGCGTGCTTACTGTGCGGTCGGGACCGGCATGGCGGTCAGCGTGCTGGTAACTGCTTCAGGCGCCACGCCGAACCACTTTTCGTGAATCTTGGCCATGGTGCCATCGCTCTTCATGGCGGAAATGGCATCGTTGATTTCCGGCAGCATCGGCAGGTTCTTCTTAGCCATCATGGCGAAACGCTCGCCGGTCGGAATGCGCACCAGAACTTTCAAGGACGGGATCTGCTTGATCGCGAACTGGAAGCCGGCGAGTTCGCCGGCACCGCCATCGATGCGACCGTTCTGAACGTCGAGCAGCAGGTCCTGCTGGGCATTGTAGCTCGTGACATCGGCGATGCCGTATTTCTCGGCGTTTTCCTTGGCCCACTTGTCGCCCGTGGTGCCTGCAACAACGCCGATCGTCTTGCCCTTCAGATCTTCAAGCGTCGCAATTTCGGTACCCTGACGACCCACGATCGTGCCGTCGCTGTCATAATAAGGCTGCGTGAACGACTGGTTGGCCAGACGCTCGTTGGTGACCGAGATGGAAGACACGGCAAAATCGATGCGGCCCGACGCGGTGGCCGCAAACATGGCCTGGAAGCCCAATTCCTGGATCTCTATACCCTTGCCGATCCGCTTGGCGGCTTCGGTCGCGACGTCGATCTCGAAGCCTTCGAACGTGCCGGCTTCGTTCTTGAACTCCCAGGGCGGGTTGGCAGCATAGGCGCCAAGCACGACGTTTTCCTGTGCTTGAGAAGGCAAGGCAAGCGCGCCGAATGCGGTCAGCGCCAATGCGATAAGGCTCATGCGTTTGTTCATGGTCTTTCCCCTTATGTGCCAGTCATGCTGGCTTTTTCGCCGCTGCGGTTTAAAAGGCGCGGCAACACTCTTGTGGCACGTCTACTTGCGCAACATCGAGTGAAGCGCTTCTCCCAAAGCCTCCACATCGTTTTGCGTCGTCACGATGCCCGGCGACAGGCGCAGTGTGGTGCCGCGCGCATCAGCATAAAGCGCGCGTTGGCGTAAGCCCGCAACAACCTCGCTGGGCACCGCATGATCGGGCAAAGTGATCATCACGCTTCCGCCGCGTTCTTGTGGGCTTTGAGGCGATGTCAACGTCCAGCCATTCTCTTGTGCGATAGCCACCAGACGCTCCGTCGAGTTCCGGTTCTGAGCGGCAATCGCCTCAACGCCTGTTCTTTCTACCCATTGAAGTCCGGGCAGGGACGCAACGCTGGCAAGGATCGCGGGCGTGCCATGGTCGAAGCGGCGCGCATCCGAGGCATAGCTGAATTTGTCCAGATCCCAGGAAAACGGGTTTTCCTGGCTGAACCAGCCTCTCAGCTCGGGCTCGCATTGAGCGATAAGGTCCGGCTGAACATAGAGAATGCCGGCACCCGACGTGCCGCACAGCCACTTGAGTGAGGTGGAGACAACAAAGTCCACCGGCAGCGTGGCAACCGAAAATGGTACGACGCCCACGCCTTGCGTAATATCCACGCCGATGATCGAGCCCATGCGACGGCCATGTTCGGCTAGCCGCGCGACATCGCAACGGTGGGAGGTGGTGGAGGATACCAGCGTCAGGAGCGCAAGGCCGACATCTGGCCCCCAGCGTTCCAGAAGATCGTCGTCGTTGACCCACCGCTCGCCCTCGCGCATCGGAACGGTATCGAGCGTGAAGCCGAACCTGTCCTGCAGCTTCGCCAGCAGGAAATGCAGACTGGGGAAACAATCGGCGGCTACCAGCACGCGCTTGTTCCTGAGACGACCCGCAGGCAGGCCGCCGATCAGGCTGAACAGAGCGGTCGTGACATTCTCGGCGGTAGTCAAACTGTGGGCTGGAGCCGAGATGAGCCGTTCCCAGGCTTCTATGAACGCTTGCCGCTGATGCAGAGCATAGGGCCACTGCGCGTCATCTTCCGCCGACCATGCTTCTGAAAAACGGCTGAGAGCCTGCGCCATCGAAGTCGCTTTGCCGGGGAAAGTGCCGATCGAGTGATAAAGGAAGTAGCCGGACATCAACCTCTCCGTCAATTTGATCAAATGATCATGAAGCTGGCTTGGACGTCAAGAGCCTTCCTTTAAGTTCAAAACGTCTACAGACGCGGAGCAGTCACAGCGGCGCCCCCATCGCCCCATCGGCTAGTGGCAAAGGTCCTTCAACATGTCCCAGGTCGTCTGGATATCCTGCTCCAGTTCCTGCCGCGTACGGCTTTCGTCGCGTGCTTCGATGGCCGCCAGGATTGCAAGGTGCTGCTTGATGTATGGTTCGTGCGGGCCTTGCTCGACCAGAGGTCGGACATGTGTGGAGAGCATCCGCATATAGGGTCCGAACCGCAGCCAAAGCGTGTCGATGAGCTGCACCAGAACATCGGAGTCTGACGCTCGATAGATTGCAAAGTGAAAGTCGCGGTTCGCGAGCAGCATCTGGTAAACGTTGCCGGCCTTTGCCGCAGCAGTATGCTGTCCTTCGATAGCCGCCAAGCGCGTGCGGTCTTCGTCCGTGATGAAGCGTGCACCAAGTTCTGCTGCCAAGCCTTCCACTGCCATGCGCGCACGGCACAGATCGTCCAAGCGGGCGCGGGATACGACGGGAACGCGGGCTGATCCGTTGCGGGCGACATCGAGCGCTGTTTCGGCTGCGAGCCGGCGCAAGGCCTCGCGCACAGGCATGTGGCTCGTCCCGAACTGCCCGGCCAACGACGAGATCGTCAGGGTCTGCCCTGGATCAAAGTCGCCGTTGATAAGCGCGTTGCGAAGCTGCCGATAAACCAAGTCCTGGATCGTGGCACGGGCGGTAACTTGTTCGAAGCCGGGTTCAGATTGCAAGAAGGACGATCCTGGATACTGCGCTGTCAGCTGCATGGTACACAGGGTTGCTGTTTACCCCAACTCCTGTGACACCGAATGCGCCAGGATTACCGCGGCAGGTCGAGCAAGACCAGAACGAACGGGTCATCCTGAACAGCAGTCCGCGCGGTCCCAGAACCAACCGCGCGTTGCCGGCTCTCATCTCAGCCGTTCTTGCGGATCGTCGCGTACACGATGTTGCGGTTGTCGCCGTAATACACCTGCGCATCCACCGTGTTACGATCGACACTGGCATTGACGATGTCCCACATCTCCGCTTCGGTGCGCAGCAGCAGCGACCAGTTCATGAAGGTTTCCATGAAGCCGTCGTCGGGAATGCCTGCGGCGAAGTTGGCAAACAGGAACATGCCTTTCGGCTTCAGCATCTGCATGCACTTCTTGGTCAGCCTGACGGCAACCTTGCGGGGCAGATAGTCGTAGAGGCCGGCGGCGTACACGAAATCGAACTGGCCAAGCTGGTACGTGTCGGTCAGGAGACCGCTGACCGAGCCATCGATCGGCGTGACCGCCGTTTCTGCGAAGTCGCGCACCATCGAGCCGACGCTGAGCGGATCTTGGTCGAGCGCCACCCAGCGGGCGAGGTCACCGCTTTGTAATGCGATCGAGCGGTTGGCCTCGCGCAAGTGACCGGCAGCGATGGTCAGGATCTCCGCGTCTTTGCCATGCGTGGCCGCCACTTCGTCCACGTAGGTGGTCAACAGATCGCGCCGCTCGCGCACAGCAGCCGAGGATTGTGCGGCGCTGGAAACCTTGTAGACCTGCTGCCCGACCGGCGAGGCTGCGGCGATCGCACCTTCCGCCGACGGGTGGCGATAGATGAAGTCGAGCAACTGAGCATCACCGGAATATCCGCGCGGCTTTTCGAATGACCACCGCACGAACGGATCCTGCAACAGGAAATCGGCGACAGCGTGGTTCTGCACGAAAGGAATGAAACTCTTCCAGACCTGCGGGCTCACTCGGCTGCGAATTCCGTGCAGATCTTCGTTGATCCGGCTGGTCGCCGCCATCACATTGTCCCCGGCGAGGAAACGCTGTTCGGCAAGCTGGAGCACGAGGGCGAGTTGAGCACGGACAGTTTCCGCTGCCGGGTTCGGGTCTGCGATGACCTGCGGCCCCAGCTCTCTGGCGACTGCTTCCGGGGTAATCAGGCTCATCCCGTCCAACACAATTTGGCTCATTCCCGCTTCCCGGCTTAACTATTGTTAACCATAACGAGGGGTTAACATTCTCGGGAAGATCTTACTAGATCAATTTATTAAGCAGGTTCTAAACAGTTCGACTAAGAGGCTCGTTTTCGCAATGAAACTCAGCCGGCGTAAGGTCAATCCAGACAATTGGATGGATCCGTTAAAGCGCACGGAAAGGACCTGAGCCTATAAGAGCGATACGGGTTGCTTGGGGCGGGGAAGCGATCAGGGGGCAATTACCTTCCTGATGGCGATCCGCTCTGCCACACTAACAACAGGTTCGGTTCAGCAACATGAATGACCAGCGCCTGTCAGCAATTGTCGAGACAACGCTCCTAAGAACACCACGTGCGACTTTGCCAAAGTCGCTTCGTGGCCTCTATCAAAGCGAGAGTGACAAGCCACGGCGCATGATTGCGCGCCAGGGAATATGGCTGGCTTTCGTTATGTACCTGCTGTTTTCCCTGACAGACATATATCTGACGCCGGATATTGCCCACTATTCAATCGCCGCGCGCTTTTCAGTCGGCCTTATTGCTCTGCCATTCTTTGAATATCAGTATCACCGCAACGTAAGCTCAGACGTCTTGGATCTCACCTGCGCAGTGGGGCTGGTGGCCAGCTATCTTGCATGGCTGATTACGTCCATTTCCACGGAATATACCCTCAATTTTTCGTATTACATGTTCTATGGCGCCATCTTTATGATGGCTGCAAACCTGTTCTTCAGCTTCCACTTTGTCTTGTCTGTAATTTCATCCTCGGCAATTTTAGTCAGTGTGCTAACAGCGCTTTACATCCTTCCCGGAAGCGAAGCCTATCAGGTAACCTTGGCCACCTTCTATCTCTCCTGCTTTGCTTTCACGACTTACGTGAATTGGAAGCTCAACAAGGAGCGGTTCAGCGTCTTCCTGAACGCCATGAAGGCGCGCATTCGCCAGACGGAGGCAGTTCAGCGCGGTGAAGCCCTGTTGAAGCTGTCGCGCACGGATGCGCTCACCGGCGTCGCCAACCGCCGTGCGGTGGACGAGAAGCTGCGCGATTTCTGGGACGACTGGCAGATGCTCGGCATGAGCTTCTCGGCGATGCTGGTGGATGTCGACTTCTTCAAGAAGTTCAACGACTTTTACGGCCATCAGGAAGGCGATCATTGCTTGCGCCTGGTGGCCGATGCGCTCAGCGAAACCATCAACAAGCATCATGGCTTCATCGGCCGTTACGGCGGCGAGGAATTCATCATCCTGGCTCCTATAACCACCGAAGACGAAGTGGCCGAGCTTGCCGAAGGCATCCGTCTTGCCGTCGAAGATCTTCGGATCGCCCATGAACAGCGGCGCGATGGCACGTCCTTCGTCACGGTCAGCGTGGGCGCGGCTCTGGTGCGGCCGCGCAATGATGGCAAGCTGGAGCGGATCATCCACGAAGCCGATCGCGCGCTTTATACGGCAAAGGCAAGCGGCCGGAATTGTTCGCGCGTGTTCGACCCCAACGATCCTTTCACCAGCGACGAAAGCGAGAATGTCGCTGCCCTTTTGCGGATGGCGACACGCGAAAAGCTGGTATCCTTGGTTTACCAGCCCATCCAGCACATCGCGTCCGGCGAGACCGAAGCGGTGGAAGCGCTGATGCGCCTGCGGATGCTGGACGGCACACTGGTTCTGCCGAGCCAGTTCATTCCGGTCGCCGAGCGGACCGGCGCAATCCTCGACCTCGGCCTATGGGCGATCCGCACGGTCTGCCAAGACCTCTTGATGGATGGGCACGTATCGCTGGTCAGCGTCAATGTTTCGCCGATCCAACTGAAAGCGCCCGGTTTCGCGGCATCAGTCGCTGCGATCCTTTCTGAGACCGGCGTCAGCGGCAGCAAGCTTGCCTTCGAGATTACCGAAGGCCTCGACATGGAAATGCATTCCGACGTTCTGCGCTGCATCGCCGACCTCAAGCGGCTGGGGATCCGCATCTGGCTGGACGATTTCGGCACCGGTTTTGCCGGCCTGTCCTGGCTGCGGCTGATCGATTTCGACACGGTCAAGATCGACCGTTCCTTCCTGCATGATTGCGATACGACGCGGGGCAAGGCGATGCTGCGCGACATCGTCGGCCTGGTGCGCAACCGCGGCCATTCGGTCCTCATTGAAGGTGTTGAAACGGACGAACATGTTGCGCTCGTGCGAGAGCTCGAAATCGACAAGGTCCAGGGTTTCCATGTCGGCCGCCCCGTCGCCGCCAAGCAGTTTCAAAGCGCCTACGCCGTGAACCCGCATCTGCACGGGTATCGCAAATCGGCCTGATGTGGTGCCGATTGCGGGGAGGGCGGATGCTTAACCGCCGCTCACCCACTCGTCGTGAAAGATAATGAACTCGCGCATGAAGCGATCGACGATATCAGACCGGGTCCGATTGGCCGGCTGGATGGCGAGAAACCCGGCATCGATGAAAAGACCAAAGCGTCGCACCGCAACTCCTCTATCGGTGAACTCGCTTGCCGAAGTCGGATCGATGATGGCGATACCCGCCCCCTCGCTCACCAGAGACAGGGCCGTGTGCGACAGCCTGGTTTCCACATTGGAAAGGCGCTGAACACCCGCAAGCGCCACCTCCACCCGCATGGCGAACACCGTGCCCGGCTCCAGGCTGATCATCCGCTGGCCCTGAAGGTCGGCCGGATGGATGACCTCCTTGGCCGCAAGCGGATGCCCGTCCGGCATGGCAACGACCGCGGCCATAGACTGCGTTTCGATAATGAAGCCCGGCCGGTCGAGCGGTCCGTCGGCATAGCCGATCTCGGCCTGACCCGCCGCCACCGCTTCGATCACCATGGAAGAGGGCAGGCCGCTCAGCGAGGCCTGCAGGTTCGGCTTGTCCCGCAGGAAGCGCGCGAGAAAGCGCGGAAGAACCCCGCTGGCCAGCGCAGGCATGGCCGCAATCCTCAGCGTGCCCGCCGCCTGCCGCGCGATCTCCTTGGCGAGAACCGCGATGTGGTTCATGCCCACGAAGGCGCGGTCGACCTCCTTCCAGAGCGTGACGGCTTCCTGCGTGGGAATGATCTGGTTGCCGCGCCGCTCGAACAGCCGCAGGTTGGTGGCATGTTCGAAGTCGCGGATGAGCCGGCTGACCGCCGGTTGCGTGATCGACATCAGCTCGGCTGCTGTCGTCATCTGCCCCGTCAGCATCACGGCACGGAACGCTTCCACCTGTCTCAGGTTCATCATCGTCTCAGCATAACATTCGCTTATTCTTGAGCGCCTATTACGAATTTGACGGAATGCAGGCGCGTTGACAATCTTGCTCTTTAGAACGCCAGCCCGCAAAACGAGCGCTGGATCAATCGACGCGTGTCAAACACGCGCGGGAACGAGAGGCTGAAGGTTGGATTACTTGCAGCTCATGGGCTTCGGGCCCAATGGGTGGGGCTATGGCATGCTCGCGGCGACCGGAATGACGGTGGCGGTCGCGCTGTGCGGTTACCTCATCGGTTCGATTCTCGGCTCGCTCGGAGCAGCGGCCGCTTTCTCGCGCTTCATGCTCTTGCGCGGCATCGCCGGGTTTTACACCACCGTTCTGCGCGGCATCCCCGACCTCCTCGTCATCTACCTCTTTTATTTCGGCTCAAGCTCGGTGATTTCCGGCGTTGCGGCCCTGTTCGGCGCTGAAGGCTTTGTCGGCGCACCCGCCTTCATCACCGGTGCCATGGCGATCGGCGTCGTGTCCGGGGCATACCAGATGCAGGTGTTCCGCGGCGCGGTGCTGGCGCTCGCCAAAGGTGAGATCGAGGCCGCCCGCGCCTATGGCATGCCGTCCTTTCTCCTGTTCCGCCGCATCATCCTGCCGCAAGCCGCCCGCTTCGCCATTCCCGGCATGGGTAATGTCTGGCAGCTGGTGTTGAAGGAGTCAGCGCTGATTTCGGTGATCGGCTTGGTCGAGATCATGCGCCAGTCGCAGATCGGCGCCGGCTCCACCCGCCAGCCCTTCAGCTTCTATCTCACGGCTGCCGCCCTCTATCTCCTGATCACCTTCGTGTCGGGCCGTGGCTTCCGCTTGGCGGAACGCCGAGCCATGCGCGGCGTGCAGGGGGCTGCGTGATGTTGATCGATTTTCCGTTTCTGTGGGAAAGCTTCACCGCTCTTTTGAAGGGCATCCCGTTGACGTTGCAGCTAACTGCGCTGTCTGTCGTCACCGGCGGCGTGCTGGCCGTTTTGTTAGCCTTGATGCGCGTGTCGAACAAATGGTGGCTCGACCTGCCGGCGCAGTTCTACGTCTTCGTTTTCCGCGGCACGCCGCTGCTGGTCCAGATCTACATCATTTATTACGGCATCAGCCAGTTTCCCGAGCTGCGCCAAAGCTGGGTCTGGCCCTTCCTGCGCCAAGCCTATTGGTGCGCGGCTTTGGCTCTGGCTTTGAACACCGCAGCCTATAGCGCCGAGATCATCCGCGGCGGGCTCCTGTCGGTGCCAGCCGGCCAGATCGAGGCGGCGCGTGCCACGGGCATGTCCGGCTTCCTCCTAATGCGCCGAATCATCTTCCCGCAGGCATTGCGGCAGATGCTGCCGGGCTACAGCAACGAAATCATCCTGATGGTGAAGTCGACCGCGCTTGCCTCCACCGTCACGCTGATGGAAGTCACCGGGATTGCCGCCAAGCTGATCTCGCAGAGCTATCGCCCGATCGAACTCTTTATCTGCGCCGGCGCAATCTACCTCGCCCTTAACTTCATCGTCGCCCGCCTGTTTGCGGCGCTCGAATATGCGCTGTCACCGGAGCGCCGCCCTGCGCCCGTGTCAGCTGCCGACAAGCCGGAGAAAGCCCGTGCCTGATCTCGCAAACACGCCCGCTGTTGTTCTTTCCGGCATCCGCAAGAGCTATGGCGAGCACGAGGTGCTGCATGGCGTCTCGCTGATCGCCAATGAAGGCNNGACGCTGCTGCGCTGCATCAACATGCTGGAAGTGCCGAATGCTGGCAGCGTTTCGATCCATGGCGAAACCATCGCGCTCGACCAGAAGCCCGGCCAGCAGCCGCGCGCCCGCGACAACGCCCAGGTCAACCGCCTGCGCGCCAAGGCCGCCATGGTGTTCCAGTCCTTCAACCTGTGGTCTCACCTGACGATCCTCGAAAACCTCATCGAGGCGCCGGTGCATGTCCTGAAGCGCGACCGCAAGGACGCGATCGCCGAGGCCGAGACCCTGCTGGCCCGCGTTGGCATCGCCGAAAAGCGCCATGCCTATCCGGCTCACCTGTCCGGTGGCCAGCAGCAGCGCGCGGCGATCGCTCGCGCACTGGCGATGCATCCGAGCGTCATGCTGTTCGACGAACCGACTTCCGCGCTCGATCCGGAACTCGTCGGCGAAGTCCTGAAGGTCATGCGCGACCTCGCCGCCGAAGGCCGGACGATGCTGATCGTCACCCACGAGATGGGCTTTGCGCGCGATGTCTCCACCCGCACCGTCTTCCTCCATAACGGCGTGATCGAGGAAGAGGGCCTGCCATCCGAAGTGTTCAGGAACCCGCGTTCCGAACGCTTTCGGCAATTCATATCACGAGACGAACGAGAAGCCCGCTGACGGCTTGCCGCCGTTATCCAAGGGACAACACGGCTCGCGCCAACCATCAACAGAGGTGAACCAATGAAACTCAGATCCATCCTCGCAGCCGCCCTTCTTCTGACCGCAGGAAGCCATGCCTTCGCGCAGGAAAAGACGATCAAGATCGCGTCCGAAGGGGCCTACGCACCGTGGAACTTCTCCGGCCCGAACGGCGAGTTGCAGGGCTTCGAGATCGACCTGGCCAAGGTGCTGTGCGAGCGCATGAAGGTGAAGTGCGAGATCGTCGCCCAGAACTGGGACGGCATCATCCCCTCTCTCAACGCCAAGAAGTATGACGCGATCATGGCCGCCATGAGCGTCACCCCTGCGCGCCAGGAAGTCATCGCCTTCTCCAACCCTTATGCTGCAGGCATCAACGCCTTTGCCGTGCCGAGCGATGGTCCGCTGGCCGACATGCCCGGCACCGGCAAGACCTATTCGCTCGACACTGAAGAAGCCGCAGCCAAGCAGGACATCGAGAAGATCGCCGGCCTTCTCAAGGGCAAGTCCGTCGGCGTTCAGGGCTCCACCACCGCGTCCACCTTCATGGAAACCTACTTCAAGGACGGTGTCGATCTGCGCGAGTACAAGACGACGGAAGAGCACAATCTCGACCTGACCAGCGGCCGTGTCGATGCCGTTCTGGCCAATGCTACCGTGCTCACCGAAGCGCTGAGCAAGCCTGAAATGTCCGGCGCCAAGATTTCCGGCCCGATCTTTTCCGGCGGCGTGTTCGGCGTCATCGCTGTCGGTTTGCGCAAGGACGATACCGAGTTGAAGGCGCAGTTCGACGAGGCGATCAAGGCCGCGCTCGCCGACGGCACGATCAAGGAACTCTCCATGAAGTGGTTCAAGGTCGACGTCAGCCCGCGCGGCTGATCCGGCATCTCCGGTGCGGTCTTCAACGACTGCACCGCATTTCCTTGCGGACTTCTGATGACCTCATCCCCCCTCGAAATGGTTGTGATCGGCGGCGGCCTTGTCGGCTCGACGCTGGCCTGGGGCCTGGCGCGCGCCGGGCTGCAAACGACCGTTCTCGACGGTGCGGATCTCGATCCCCGTGCATCCCGTGCCAACTTCGCGCTGGTCTGGNNAAAGGCATCGGCAAGCCGGCTTACGCGCTGTGGTCCAAGGCGTCGGCCGAACGCTGGCCGCAACTGGCCGCCGCTCTTCTTGAAGATACCGGCATTGACGTGTCCTTGAACCAGAACGGCGGCTTTTCCTTCGCGCTCGACCCGCTCGAACTCGAAACATGGCAAGCCGAGATGCAGGACATCGTCCGCGAAACCAACGGCCGTGCTGCCCCCTTCGAGGTGCTCAGCGGCACTGAGACCCGGTACCGCCTGCCTTTCGTCGGCCCGGACGTTGTCGGCTCCATCTATTCGCCGCTCGATGGCCATGTGAACGCGCTACGCCTATTCCGCGCGCTTCACACGGGCATGAAGAAGCGCAACGTGGATTACCGCGCCGGCCACGCTGTCGAGCGCATCGAGCCCGTCCGCGATGGCTTTCGGCTGATCGGACCGAACGGCACGCTTGTTGCCCAGCGCATCGTTCTCGCCGCCGGTCTCGACAATAGCCGTCTGGCCGAAATGGTCGGCCTTCATGCGCCGATGAAGCGCAGCAAGGGCCAGATCCTCGTCACCGAAAAATGCGCGCCCTTTTTCGACTACACCTCCGCCACCCTGCGCCAGACCGACGAGGGCGGCGTCATGATTGGCGACAGCGAGGAAACGCATACGGCAGCCCAGGCCACCAATCAGGACATCAGCGCCGTGCTCGCTAATCGCGCAGTCCGCACTTTCCCGGTGCTGGGCGACCTCAACATCGTGCGCAGCTGGACCGGCCTGCGCGTCAAGCCGCTTGATGGTCTGCCGATCTACGAGCAATCCGCCAGCCACCCCGGCGCCTTTATCGCGGTGTGCCATTCCGGCGTGACGCTCGCCGCCAATCACGCCCTGGTTGTTGCGCCCCAGATCGCGGCGGGCGCCCTGTCGCACGGTCTTGCAGCCTTCGGATCGCAGAGGTTTCATGCTTCGCAGACTGCGTGAGGTCATTGATCCCGTGACCTTCTCTTTCGACGGCCGCCCGGTCACCGCCGAGCGCGGCGACACGCTTGCCGCCGCACTGCTTGCTGGCGGCGTCGATACCTTCCGCCATTCCGTCGTCGGCGACCAACCGCGCGCGCCCTATTGCCTGATGGGCGTGTGCTTCGAATGCCTGGTCACCGTCGACGGCGTTCAGAACCGCCAAAGCTGTCTGATGGAAGTGCGT
>DCDI01000003.1:18596-18732 GCA_002316345.1 Phyllobacteriaceae bacterium UBA1059
ACCGCCCAAGCAGGCGCATCGGTGCTGCTGGTCGACGAAAACACGTCGCCAGGCGGCCAGATCTACCGCGCCGTGACGCGTCATTCGCCTGATGAAGACGACTTCCTCGGTGCGGATTACTGGAAAGGGCGGACCA
>DCDI01000238.1:0-4941 GCA_002316345.1 Phyllobacteriaceae bacterium UBA1059
CGATCCGACGGGCGCTCCGTCAGGCCGCTGCGGGAACGCCGCAGTCGCAGACCGATAAGCACGTGGCCTGAGGAGAGCGGCTATGAATACACATGTAAATCCACCCGCTCGCATCGGCGAACCGCTGAGCCGCGTCGATGGCCGTTTGAAGGTGACCGGTCATGCCCGTTATGCTGCCGAGCATCCGGTGGCAGACCTGCTTTATGGCTGGGTTGTTTCAAGCAGCATCGCAAAGGGCCGCATCACTGCCATCGATGAAGACGCCGCTCGGGCGGTGGCTGGAGTGGTCGAGATCATCACCCATAAAAACCGTCCGGATCTCGCAAAGGCCGACAGCGCCTATCAGGAGCAGGTCGCCCCTCCCGGGAAGCCGTTCCGCGCGCTGTATGATGACGAAGTTCAGTACAGCCTTCAGCCAGTTGCACTCGTCGTGGCCCAGGATCTGGAAACGGCCCGCTACGCGGCATCCCTGATCAAGGTCGATTACGAAGCGGCTGAACACAACACCGACTTCCGCATCGCGCAGGGCGAGCGCTTCATGCCTCGCCGCAAGCGCGCCGCCTACCAGCCGCCGAAGAACCGCGGTGACGTCGATACCGCCTTCGCAGAAGCTGTACACCAGATCGCGGGCACCTACCATTTGGCAACGCATGTCCATAATCCCATGGAGATGCACGCCACGACGGTCGTGTGGGAAGGTGATGAGCGCATCACCGTTTACGACAAGACACAAGGCTCGCAGAATACGCAGACCTATCTGGCAAATGTATTCGGCTTCAAGAAAGAGAACATACGCGTTCTGAACCCGTTTGTTGGCGGCGCCTTCGGTTCCGGTCTGCGTCCGCAATACCAGGCTTACCTGGCCACGATGGCGGCCAAGATGCTGGAGCGGTCCGTGCGCTTGGTGATGACCCGTCCGCAGATGTTCAGCCACGTCCATCGTCCGGAGGCACTTCAAGCAGTGTCGTTGGCCACCGACGCCCAAGGCCATCTCACCGGAATGCGTACCGAGGCCACGACGGCAACGTCTCGCTTCGAAAACTACATGGAGACCGTTGTGAACTGGGGGCTCATGGCTTATGCCTGCCCTAATGCCGAGGCAGACTACACCATCGCTCCGGTCGACAGCTATACGCCAGGCGACATGCGTGCTCCCGGTGCTGCAACCGGCATGACGCTTTTCGAAATCGCAATGGACGAGATGGCATATGAAGCCAATGTCGATCCACTCGAGTTCCGCCTTATCAACTACTCCGAAAAGGATGCGATGCACGACACGCCTTACACCTCCAAGGCCTTGAAGGAGGCCTATGCGGAAGGTGCGGCGAAGTTCGGCTGGGACAGCCGCAGCATGGCGCCCCGCTCAATGCGAGATGGAAGCGAGTTGGTAGGCTGGGGCGTCGCCACAGGCATGTGGGATGCCATGTTCCAGAAGACGTCGGCACGGGCGCGCTTGTCCGCCAACGGGGATCTTCTTCTCGAAACGGCAGCATCGGATATCGGCACTGGCACCTACACGATCCTCGCGCAGATCGCCTCGGATACGCTCGGCATTCCTGTCGAGCAGATCTCCGTGAAGATCGGCGATAGCGATTTGCCGATGTCGCCTATCGAGGGCGGTTCCTGGACTGCGGCCTCCGCCGGTGCAGCAATCGAAGCTACCTGTCAGAGCCTTGGCAAAAAGCTGTTCGAGGCAGCGCAGAAGGTGAAGAACTCACCGCTTGCCGACGCGAAGATTGATGATGTCCGCTTTGATTATGGACGCCTTCTCTCGAAGACGGATCCCGACAAGTCCGTTTCATACGGCGAAGCGATGGCCGCCGCGGGAGAAGTCAGCATCGAAGCCGAGGAGACCGTGTCCGCCGGCATCTCCGGCATGATCAGTCAAATGCGCAAGTCGCGAAACACGCACAGTGCCGTCTTCGCCGAGGTGAAGGTCGATGAAGAACTTGGTGTGGTTCGTGTCACCCGCGTGGTCTGCGCCGTCGCCGCCGGCCGGATCATCAATCCCAAAACAGCACGCAGCCAGATCTTGGGCGGCGTGGTGATGGGCATCGGCATGGGACTTCATGAAGAGACGTTCGTCGATCACCGTCTCGGTCGCATCATGAACCACGATCTTGCCGAGTATCATGTGCCCGCCAATGCCGACATTCACGACATCGAGGTGATCTTCGTGGACGAGCCCGACCCCGAGGTAACGCCGATGGGCGTGAAGGGTGTGGGCGAGATCGGCATTGTCGGAACAGCGGCAGCAGTAGCCAATGCCATCTTCCATGCGACCGGAAAGCGGCTGCGCGATCTGCCGATCACTATCGACAAGATCCTGGAATAGACGAGTCAGTCACAGGATGAGAACAGGGGCGCTTCGGCGCCCTTGTTTGTTTTGCGAGGTTTGCGCCTCGATTCGTCCGTCAAAACCTCTGATTCCGCCGATTTGCGAGGGGCTGGGATCATCAAAAAGGCTGGCCTCAGACGATCGGGCAGCCTCATTCGTTAACCAAACCTTACCCACCCCCCTCAATTCGTGTCTTTTGTGCAACAAGGTGTTCTCATAGGGGCGACTTCAAGGTCCTTCAGCCACAATCCCAGTTGAACGGGCCGACAGGGGGAGTAAACGTCTTTCCAGAAGAAGGGGCGAACAACGCAGCTTTTTCGGCCATAGGGGATGGGGCAGGGAACGCTGTCCTTCAGCAAAATACCCAGACCCACTATCAACTTTGACTGGAGGTCAGAAAATGAACATTAAGAGCCTGCTTCTCGGCTCCGCAGCGGCCATGATCGCTGTCTCCGGCGCTCGCGCTGCTGACGCTGTCGTGATCGCAGAACCAGAGCCCGTTGAATACGTTCGCGTTTGCGACGTCTACGGCACCGGTTACTTCTACATTCCGGGCACCGAGACCTGCTTGAAGGTCGGCGGCTACGTCCGCTTCGAAGTTCGCAACATCGGTGGCGACGACGAAGACTTCAACAACGACGGCTACACCACGCGCGCTCGTTTCGCTCCGACCTTCACCGTGAAGTCGGAAACCGAGCTCGGCACCCTGACCGGTTACGGCCGTATCTTCGCTCAGTACGACTCGGACAGCGACAACAACACCGAGATCGAGCACGCTCAGATTTCGTTGGCGACCGCTAACGGCACTTTCCTCGTCGGCTACGGCGACACGCCTTACTCGCGCTTCCTCGACTACGGTGGTCCGAACATCAACGACGGTTCGTATGGCGACACCAACGCTTCCGAAATCTCCTACACCTTCACCGGTGGCAACGGCTTCTCGGCAATCATCGCTGCTGTTGACAACGACGTGAACCAGGATTGGGACACGAACTTCGAAGGCGGCGTGCGCTTCACGCAGGCTTGGGGCTGGATCGGTGGTCTCGCCGGTTATGACGGCGTTGAAGAAGAGTTCGGCGCGAAGGTTGGCGTTGGCTTCAAGATCCCGAACACGGCTATCGAGCTGACCGTTCAGGGCTTGTACTCCAGCGAAGACGACTTCGGTCACTTCTACTCGATCCGCGACAACGGCGACGCATACGGCGACTTCGATTACGCTGAATGGGCTGTTCTTGCTGGCGCTTCGGTTGCCTTCAACGAGAAGGTCGGCCTGGCTGGTACGTTCCAGTACTTCGACACCGAAGAGTTCTTCGCAGCTGTCTCGCTGCCGATCTCGCCGGTTGCTGGCCTCTCGATCACGCCAGAAGTCAACTACGTGTCGCGGAACGAAGAGTTCAACGGCATCCTGCGCTTCCAGCGCTCGTTCTAATCCACTCGCAAGAGTTGGTTACGGAAAGCCCGGCGATTTCGCCGGGCTTTTTTGTTTTTGAGGTGCGCGTCTTCGCAACAGGACAGCGGCCCGCGTTAACGCTCGGAATGTAGCGCGAGTTGTTCTGCTGGATGCGTAAAGTCGTTCGCGCCCAGCTTTGAAAGCGATTGTACGGCTGCCTAAGACTGATAGACTTAGGTTCGCTGTTCGCAAGCAGCGGGTTGTTTTCATCGTCAGGAACGTCTGACGCACGACAGCCTCAAGTTACCCCGGCAGTTAGATAATCGTGGGATGAACGGCTCGCCTAAGCGACGTCAGCTGTAGCGAGGTACGCAAGCTTAGGACAGCGCACATCATGCTGCACCGAGGGCGGAGAAGGGTGAGCTGTCCCTTAGCAGGGAACTTCAGCCGAGCAGCGAAGGCATCTCTGCTTCTTACGTCAGGCCTTCCTCAGCACACAGCAAAACGCCCCTATGAAGGGGCGCCTTGATGGTCAGATGCTGAAGGTGCTTTAGCGGCCGCGTGAGAGATCGCCGGCGATGTCCATCGAGCCGGCAAGCCGCATCTTGTAGATCTGGTAGTTTTCCATGACGCGCTGCACATAGTTGCGCGTTTCGGTGTAGGGAATGCGCTCCACCCAATCCACGACCATGTCGATGTTCTGGCCGCGCGGATCACCATAGCGCTTCGCCCACTCGGCAGCGCGCGACGGGCCGGCATTGTAGCCCGCGAACGTCATCACATAGGAGCCGTCGAAGCGATCGAGCTGCGTCGAGAGATAAGCTGCGCCGAGCGTTGCGTTGTATCCCGCATCCGTGGTGAGACGATCGGCGGAGTAGGCGAGCCCGCTCTTGCGCGCCATTTCCTTGGCAGTGCCGGGAAGAAGCTGCAACAGACCGCGGGCGCCGGCGCCGGAAACAGCGCTGGCATTGAACTCACTTTCCTGCCGCGCGATCGCGTAAGCCAAAGCCTTGCCGGCAGTCGACATCTTCGCGGATGCCGGAATCGCGCCGGTTGGATGGGCGAGGGAGCCGATGTCGAGGCCCCGCTGTCCGGCGATTTTGCCGACGCGCAGAGCCAGATAATGGTTGCCGCGCTTTTCCGCTTGCACGGCCAGCAACGCCAATTCGCCTGGGCTGGTCAGCTGTTCTGCCAGGTCGCGGTAAAGACCATC
>DCDI01000238.1:4948-43181 GCA_002316345.1 Phyllobacteriaceae bacterium UBA1059
AGCTTCGCGACCGGCAAAGTTCTGACGATCGGTCAGGGTAGGCGAGGGGTAGTCAGCCGTAATCGTGTGACGGCCAAGCTTGGCGGATGCCAGCTGTCCGTAATAGGTCGCGCCGTACCGCGCGGACTGCTGGTAAAAGGTCTGCGCGCTGCCAGGCCCGCCGGCTTCGGCCGCGCGTCCCAGCCAGTAGTAAGCGCGTGACAACGAGATCGGCGTACTGGAAACTTTCGCGATGCGCGCAAAGTGGGCCGCCGCAGTCTTCGGGTCGCCCAGACTGCGCAGAGCGTACCAGCCGGCATGGAACTCCGCGTCGGCGGCACTCGAGGCACTTTCGGCCGAGTGGGCAGCTGCGACACGGTAGGCGAGGTCGGGCTTGCCGAGGTCGAGCAACTCGCGCGACAGAACCCGCCGCTCGATCCACCAGGCGTCGGGATCAACCAGCGCGGCGCGGTCTTTCGGTGCACGCAGCATTGCAGCTGCCGCCAGCGTGTACTTTTCCGCACGGCGCAGGCTTAGTGCCTGTGCGTAATAGAAGCCGGTCTCGCGCTGCGCCGCCGGAACCGATTCCAGCAAGCGCGTCGCGCTGCCGTCTTTCTTGATCACGGCAGACCAAGCCTTGAACAAAGCCGGGGCGCCGCTAAAGCCGGCTACCCGCTCAGCGGACGAGACGCGTTCGTTATAGAGCATCTGCTCCATGCGAGCGCGATGATCCGATGTCGTCAGGATCTTGCCGAATTCGCGGATGATCGCTTGTTCGTCGGCGGCTTCCAGCTTCTCGGAGCGCCAATAAGGTGCCAGCACGGCACGTGCACCTTTGGCGTCGTCGAGCGCAACATGGGCGCGGGTCAGCAGCAAGGTGCCGTCCTTAGTTAGCGGCGGCGTGCCACCAAAAGCGTTGACCACGATCTGTGGAGCCGGCTTTTCACGGGCAAGCGCCCGTTCGCTGTTGCGGCGCAGGGCTGCCATGCCCGGCCAGTTCGGCAGCATTGCCGCCGAATTTGCGATCTCGTCGCTGCCGACACCCGGATCAGCCGACAAGGCGATTGCCCAGGCGAGGATGTGCCGGTCCAGCGAATTGGAAGGCAGACTGTCGCGGACAGTGCGGGCGCGCGGAATGTTCTTGGATGAAATCGCATCCAGCCCGCTCTTCAGCACGGTCACGCTGCCGCCGCGTTCGAGCTTGCCCGACAGGTCGACGTTTGAGGTCAGCGAACCCGTCTTGATCTTTGTATCGACAAAGGCGTTGACGCCGGGTCGGCTCGTCGGCTTCGGCGCCTTGAAGAGATCAAACGCATGCGCAGGCTGGAAAGCCGGGAGCGTGGCGAGCAGAACGCCGGTAAAGGCCAAAGGCAGGAGCGAGCGAGGCTTCATGTCGTTGATTTCCCAGAACCAGACGAGAAACAGGGGTGGTAAGGGTTAGCTAGAAGTAAGCACGCAGGATGAAGAGAGCGTAAACATCCCCGTCCTTTCCGGTTCTGTCTTGTCTCTGGCCGGGGTGAACGAGCTCCGTGTCAAGACTATGGTGCCGGCCCACGCAATCGTCTAGAAGTCCTCCCGCCCGCCGCTTGTTAGCGGGCTTGCCTTTGTTTGGAGCAGGAAGATGTTGAGAGGCTCGATTACGGCGCTCGTGACCCCGTTCGCACAGGATGGTCGCTTCGACGAGAAAGCCTTTCAAGATTTCGTTGCCTGGCAGATCGCCGAGGGGACGCATGGTGTTGTGCCGGTGGGCACAACCGGCGAAACGCCGACCTTGTCGCATGAAGAGCATCGCCAGGTCGTGAAGGCCTGTGTCGCAGTGGCGAAGGGCAAGGTGCCTGTCATTGCGGGGGCGGCNNCGTGGAACTGGCGCAGTTCGCGGAAAGTGTTGGCGCCGATGCCGTTCTGGTCGTCACGCCCTACTACAACAAGCCGCCGCAGCGTGGGTTGTACGCCCACTTCAAGGCGGTTGCCGAAGCGACCTCGCTGCCGATCCTGATCTACAACATTCCTGGTCGGTCGGTGATCGACATGACGCCGGAAACGATGGGCCAGCTGGCGCATGACTTCAAGAACATCGTCGGTGTGAAGGACGCGACCGGCAAGATCGAGCGCGTGTCGGAACAGCGCATCACCTGCGGCAAGGGCTTCATCCAGCTTTCGGGTGAAGACGCATCTGCCCTCGGGTTCAACGCGCATGGTGGCGTTGGTGCGATTTCTGTTACGTCGAATGTCGCGCCGCGGCTTTGCTCGGAGTTCCAGGAAGCGTGCCGCGCCAACGACATGGAGCGCGCTCGCGAATTGCAGGATCGCTTGATGCCGCTGCATAAGGCTATCTTCCTGGAGCCAGGCGTTTCCGGCACGAAATACGCGCTGTCGCGCCTCGGCAAGATCGAGAACGTCGTGCGGTCACCGCTCGTGACGGTGGAAAACAGCACGGCCGAGAAGATCGATGCTGCTTTGAAGCATGCCGGGCTGATGAACTAAGGCTTTAACAGCCCTATCTAGAAGCCATGACTCAGAAGAAGCACGACCCCAACAACAAGATTGCAGCCGAGAACCGCAAGGCGCGCTTTTCCTACGAGGTTCTCGATACGCTGGAGGCCGGGCTCGTTCTGACGGGCACCGAGATCAAATCGTTGCGCGAAGGGCATGCCACGATCGGCGAATCCTACGCGTCGGTGGAAGGCGGCGAAATCTGGCTGATCAACTCCTATCTGCCGGAATACTTGCAGGCGAACCGCTTCAATCATGAGCCGCGCCGGCGGCGCAAACTCTTGCTGAACAAGCGCGAAATGGCGCGCCTGTCGCAAAGCATCGAGCGTGAAGGCATGACGCTGGTGCCATTGAAGATCTATTTCAACGATCGCGGCAGGGCGAAGCTGCAGCTCGCCGTTGCGCGTGGCCGCAAGCTGCACGACAAGCGCGAAGCCGCCAAGCAGCGGGACTGGGGCCGCGAAAAGGCCCGGCTTATGAAGGACCGGGGTTGATGAAACGACTTCTGCTAGGGCTGGTCTTTATGACTGCGGCGATGCTGCCGGCCCATGCCGCCGAAACAGATGCGGAATTCGCGCAGCGCTTGCACCAGCATCTGATCACGGTGCGAGCTGATGAGCGGGTTATCGCAGTTGCGCGAGAGGCGTCGCCCAGCAATGTGACGGTCGAGTTCCGGCTTGATCCAGAAGGCAAGGTCGGCAAACCGAAGATCGTGCATTCGATTCTGTCGCAGGACGCTCAGAAGGCGATCCTGTCAGCGCTCGGCGATCTGCCGCCAATCTCGCTCAACGGTTATGTCGCGGAAGCCACCTACCAACTGCCGCTGCGGCTCGAATATGTCGAGCCTGTGCCGCCAGCAGCACCGGCGCAATAAGCTCAGCCTACTGAATCGATCACGCTACGCGCGAGCCTGAACACGTCATGGAACATGGATGTGGTCAGCACGCCTGTGTTCGTGTTGTAGCGCGAGCAGTGGTAGCTCGAGATGATCGTTGGCCCGCCCGGCACATCAGCCGGCAGCCCGTGCTTAAACGGGTAATCCTTGATCTTCAAACCATAGGCGCGGACTGTCGACTGGTGCGCAATGGAGCCTAACGTCACAACCACGCGCAACGAATCGGGTTGATCAAACATCGGCGTAAGAAATTGCCGACAGGTGCGGATTTCTTCCGGCGTCGGCTTGTTTTCCGGCGGCACGCAGCGAACGGCATTGACGATCGCTGTGTCCAGCAGTTGGAGACTATCATCGGGCCGTGCTTCGAAATGGCCGGTGGCAAAGCCAAACTTCAGCAGCGTGCTGTAAAGCAGATCACCGGCATAATCGCCCGTAAAAGGCCGGCCCGTGCGGTTGGCGCCGCGCACCCCAGGTGCCAGGCCGATGATCAGCAGCTTGGCGGACGCTATTCCCTTAATCGGCAGGAAAGGCGGAACCGGCGCATTGAACCAGCTTGGTTCGCGCTCGCGCCATCCGGCGATGAAGTCATGGAGGCGGGGGCAGTAATTGCAGTCGGGCGAAGGCTCCGGCTGCGGGATGGCATCAGACAAGATCGTCTTCCGGTTCAAGCTCGACCGGATCTGGGCGACGAACCGGCCGCTCGGAAGGATCACGCCCCACCTCGGCGCGCAAGGACTGAAGGTCGATGAAATGATCGGCCTGACGGCGCAACTCGTCCGAAATCATCGGCGGCTGCGAGGACATGGTAGAAACCACACTGACCTTTCGGCCGCGACGCTGCAGCGCTTCCACCAGCGTGCGGAAGTCGCCGTCGCCTGAAAAGATCACGTAGTGGTCGACAACATCGGCGAGCTCAAGTGCATCGATCGCGAGCTCGATATCCATGTTGCCCTTCACCTTGCGGCGGCCGGTTGCGTCAGTGAATTCCTTGGCCGGCTTTGTGACGACGCGATAGCCGTTATAGTCGAGCCAGTCGATCAGCGGTCGTATCGAGGAATATTCCTGATCCTCGACGAGCGCCGTGTAATAATAGGCCCGCAGGAGGTAGCCGCGCTTCTGAAAATTCGCGAGAAGCTTGCGGTAGTCGATGTCGAAGCCGAGGGAACGCGATGTGGCGTAGAGATTGGCTCCGTCGATGAACAAAGCGATCTTTTCGCGCGGGTCGAACATTGGAAAAGTCCTTCTACGAAAATTCAAAGTCGAAACATCTTGGAGAAACTGACGGCACGAAAAAGCGTTGCACTATGATCAAGCCGTAATCACATTTCTGCCGAAAAGCGATGATTGCGAAGCGCGGCACTTTGCCTTGTTTTTTCCGCCTTTTCCGGCTAAGCACGCCTCAAATTCCGACATCCATCGATAGGAAAGGGGCATTCATGGCCCGCGTAACCGTTGAAGATTGCATCGACAAGGTGAACAACCGCTTCGAGCTGGTTCTGCTTGCCGGTCATCGCGCCCGCCTTATTTCGCAGGGTGCGCCGATCACCGTTGATCGTGACAACGACAAGAACCCGGTCGTGGCTCTGCGCGAAATCGCCGACGAAAAGCTGTCGCCAGGCGACCTCAAGGAAGATTTGATTCACTCGCTGCAGAAGCATGTGGAAGTCGACGAGCCGGAAGCCGATGCCGGTCAGGTCGAAGCCAACGCCAATGCGCCGGCTGACGATGTCGAAGAAGAAAACATCACCTTCGACCGCATGACGGAAGAAGATCTGATCGCTGGCATCGAGGGTCTCGTAGCTCCGGAAAAAAGCGACGATTTCTGATTGCTTGGTTCAATCGCCGCCTCTTTCATGAGGGCGATTTGATGCTACTTGAGGGGTATCGGCGCAGTTCGGCGGCGGTACCCCTTTTCTTGTTCTGCTTTGGAGCTTCCGCCCATGATGCGTCAGTATGAGCTTGTCGAGCGCGTCCAGCGCTACAAGCCTGACGTCAACGAAGCGCTGCTCAACAAAGCCTATGTTTATGCCATGCAGAAGCATGGTCACCAAAAGCGTGCTTCGGGCGATCCCTACTTCTCGCATCCCCTCGAAGTCGCGGCGATCCTCACCGACATGCATATGGACGAGGCGACGATTGCCGTCGCATTGCTGCATGACACGATCGAGGACACGTCGGCTACGCGCCAGGAAATCGACGCACTGTTTGGCCAGGATCTCGGCCGTCTTGTCGAAGGCCTGACCAAGCTCAAGAAGCTCGATCTCGTTTCCAAGAAGGCGGAGCAGGCGGAGAACCTGCGCAAGCTCCTGCTGGCGATTGCGCAGGACGTGCGCGTTCTCCTCGTCAAGCTCGCCGACCGCATGCATAATATGCGGACCCTTGATCACATGGCGCCGGAAAAGCGTCTTCGGATCGCGGAGGAAACCATGGATATCTATGCGCCGCTGGCTGGCCGTATGGGTATGCAGGGTGTGCGCGAAGAGCTTGAAGAACTCGCCTTCCGCCATATCAATCCGGAAGCCTTCGAAACTGTCACCCACCGCCTTGCCGACATCTTCGAGCGCAACAAGACGACGCTGACAGACATCGAAAAGCTCTTGTCGGAGCTGTTTGCGCGCTTCGGCATCAAGGCCAGCGTGAAAAGCCGCCAGAAAAAGGCGTGGTCGGTTTTCCGCAAGATGGAAACCAAGGCGCTTTCGTTCGAGCAGTTGTCCGACATCTTCGGCTTCCGAGTGCTCGTGGGAAGCGTGGAAGACTGTTATCGCGTGCTCGGCCTGATCCACACGACCTGGTCGATGGTGCCGGGGCGGTTCAAGGACTACATTTCGACGCCCAAGCAGAACGATTACAGCTCGATCCACACCACGATCGTCGGTCCGGCGAAGCAGCGTATCGAGCTGCAGATCCGTACCGACGACATGAACAAGATCGCCGAATATGGCGTGGCCGCGCATGCCCTTTACAAGGACGGCATGAACAAGGCGCCGGCTGGTCACGGCGTCTCCAAGGACACCAACGCCTATGCCTGGCTGCGGCGCACGATCGAGGCGTTGGCAGAAGGCGACAGCCCGGAAGACTTCCTCGAAAACACCAAGCTTGAGCTGTTCCAGGACCAGGTCTTTTGCTTCACGCCGAAGGGCAAGCTGATCGCCCTGCCGCGCGGCGCAACGCCAATCGACTTCGCTTACGCCGTGCACACCGATGTTGGCTACACCTGCGTCGGCGTGAAGGTCAACGGCCATGTCATGCCGCTGATGACCGAGCTGAAGAACGGCGACGAGGTCGAGATCATCCGTTCCAAGGCGCAGGTTCCGCCTGCTGCGTGGGAATCCATGGTGGTGACGGGCAAGGCGCGCGCGGCCATCCGGCGCGCCACCAAGAACGCGATCCGCAAGCAATATTCCGGTCTGGGCATCCGCATTCTGGAGCGCGCCTTCGAGCGCAGCGGCAAGACCTTCTCCAAGGAAAAGCTGAAGCCGGTTCTGCATCGGCTTGGACAGAAAGAGATCGACGACGTACTGGCAGCGGTTGGTCGCGGCGAGTTGCCATCGCAATATGTCATCAAGGCGCTGTTTCCCGACTACAAGGACGAGCGCGTTCCGCCGGTGCCGCGTCAGCGCGAAGAAGGCTGGTTCAACATCCGCAATGCTGCCGGCATGCTGTTCCAGGTACCGGGCCGTTCGTCCTCCTCGCGCAAGACGAGAACCGATGGTGCGCTTCCGATTCGCGGCGTGCAGGGTGACCTGCCGGTGAAGTTCGCGCCCGAAGGTGCTGTGCCTGGCGACCGGATTGTCGGCATTCTGGAGCCGGGGCAGGGCATCACGATCTACCCGATCCAGTCGCCCTCGCTCACCGCCTTCGATGATCACCCTGAGCGATGGATCGATGTGCGCTGGGATATCGACGAGGCGACCGCAGAGCGCTTCCCTGCCCGAATCTCGGTCACGCTGATCAACGCGCCGGGTTCGCTTGCAGAGATCGCCGGGGTCATTGCGGCCAACGATGCCAATATCCACAACCTCTCCATGGTCAGCACCGCACCCGATTTCACGGAAGTGCTGATCGACCTGGAAGTGTGGGATCTCAAGCATCTCAACCGGTTGCTGTCGCAACTCAAGGATACATCCAGCGTTAGTGACGCACGCCGCGTCAATGGCTGATCATACGGATTGGAGGGGCTCCATGGACACGGATGAAGTGATTGAGGTTTTTCGCGAGGCTGGTGCCATCCTCGAAGGTCACTTCATCCTGACCTCGGGCCTGCGCAGCCCGATCTTCCTGCAGAAGGCACGCGTGTTCATGCATGCCGACAAGACGGAGAAGCTCTGCCGGGCGCTGGCCGAGAAGATCCGTCAGCAGTTCCCGGATGGCATCGATTATGTCGTCGGTCCGGCGATCGGCGGCCTCATTCCATCCTACGAGACCTCCCGTCATCTCGGCGTGCCCTCCATCTGGGTCGAGCGCGAAAACGGCGAGTTCCGGCTGAAGCGCTTCGACATCGACGAAGGCGCACGCATCGTCATCGTGGAGGATATCGTCACGACGGGTCTGTCGATCCGTGAGACAGTGACCGCCATGGTGAAAGTCGGTGCCAACGTACTTGGTGCGGCCTGCATCATCGATCGCTCCGCCGGCAAGGCCGACGTCGGCGTGCCGCTGGTGGCCCTCGCTCAGTATGAAGTGCCGGCCTATCCGCCGGATCTCATGCCGGAAGAGTTGGCCAAGATCCCGCCGGTGAAGCCCGGCAGCCGCTACACCAACGCGCCGGCCTGATAGCGCGCCATGATCATCGGTATCGGCAGCGATCTCATCGACATCCGACGGATCGAGAAAACGCTTGAACGGCATGGCGAGCGTTTTCGCGCGCGGGTCTTCACTGAGGTCGAGCAAGCAAAGTCCGAACGGCGCAAGGAACGTGCGGCGTCTTATGCCAAGCGCTTCGCGGCCAAGGAAGCCTGTTCCAAGGCGCTTGGTACGGGTCTGTCGCGGGGTGTTTTCTGGCGCGACATGGGCGTCGTAAACCTGCCGGGCGGCAAGCCGACGATGGAGCTGACCGGCGGTGCCGCGGATCGCCTGGCGCAGATGATGCCGGCAAAGCACCGCGCGGTGGTGCATCTGACGATCACCGACGATTACCCGCTGGCTCAAGCCTTCGTGATCATTGAGGCTTTGCCGGAATAAGCGTCGTCAACGCCGCTTTGCCGCCTGCATTGCCCACGATCACTCTAGCGGATAAGAGATGGCAGAATGACCTGCGGCGCTCATGCTCGAGCGCCGGACCGGAGACGGATTGAGCGTGGCAGACAAGACTGACAAGAAAAGCGGCGGCTTTGGTGAAACCATCAATGTGATCGCCCAGGCGCTGATCCTCGCTCTCATTATCCGGACGCTGTTCTTTCAGCCCTTCTCGATCCCTTCGGGTTCGATGCGTCCGACGCTGCTGGAAGGCGATTACCTCTTCGTGACGAAGTGGGCCTATGGGTATTCCAAGCATTCGCTGCCCTTCAGCCCCAATCTGTTCGAAGGTCGGATCTGGGGTTCGCAGCCGGAGCGCGGCGATGTTGTCGTGTTCAAATATCCGCCGAACCCAGCGCTCGACTACATCAAGCGCGTGATCGGCCTGCCGGGCGATCGCATTCAGGTGCGTCGCGGTGTGCTCTACATCAACGATCAGGCCGTGCCGCGCGAGCAGGTCGGGCATATCGACAATCCAGACATCACCGAAGAGAATCGCCCGGTCGACGTGTATCGCGAGACGCTGCCCAACGGCGTTTCCTACAACACGCTGGATCTGTCGCCGAACGCCGTTGGCGACGATACGCGCGAATTCGTCGTGCCGCCCGCGCATTACTTCATGATGGGCGACAATCGCGACAACTCCACTGACAGCCGCTTCACCGTCGGCTACGTGCCGGAAGAAAACCTGGTTGGTCGCGCCAACATCATCTTCTTCTCCATCGCCGACGGTGCCAGCCCGCTCGAGATCTGGAAGTGGCCGACCGAGCTGCGCGCATCGCGGCTGCTCAACGCTGTTCGATAGTATGCCGCGTCGAAAGCAAGGGGAGCCGTCGGGCAGGGCACTGGAAGAACGGATCGGCTACNNGCACGTTCAACGATCCGGCAAGGCTGGAAGGCGCGCTGACGCATGCCAGCGCCCGGCCTGCGGGCGGCACGGACTATCAGCGTCTCGAATTTCTGGGCGATCGCGTGCTTGGCCTGGTCGTTGCCGATTGGCTCTATGCGGATTACCCGACTTCGAACGAAGGCGAGATGTCGGTCCGGCTCAACGCACTGGTCAATGCCGAAACGCTGGCGGCGATCGCGGAAGACATCGGTTTGTCCGAGTGGATCAAGGCCGGGCGTGAGTTGCGCGGCGTGACCGGTCGCAAGCGCGTCAACATGCGCTCCGACGTCATGGAAGCGCTGATCGCAGCGATCTATCTAGATGGCGGATTCGAGCCGGCGCGGACATTCATCCGCACCTTCTGGAAGGAGCATGCGACCAAGGCGCAATCGGCCCGGCGCGATGCCAAGACCGAATTGCAGGAATGGGCGCATCAAACCCGCGCCGTCACGCCGAGCTATAGCGTTGCAAGCCGCACCGGTCCGGACCATGATCCCGTTTTCGTGGTCAAGGTGGTGATTGCCGGTGTTGCCGAGGAACAAGGAACCGGCCGCTCCAAGCGTGAAGCGGAACAGGCGGCTGCCCGCGCTGTTCTGATCCGTGAGGCTGTTTGGGCGGACGACGAGGAAACAGTGAATGCCTGAGACCGAAGCTTCGACCGACAACGCCTCAACAGGACTCGACACCCGCTCCGGTTTCGTCGCGTTGATCGGCGCGCCGAATGCGGGCAAGTCGACGCTGCTGAATCAGCTCGTCGGCTCCAAGGTCTCGATCGTCACGCATAAGGTGCAGACGACACGCGCCATGGTCCGCGGCGTAGTCACGCAGGACAAGGCGCAGATCGTGTTCGTGGACACGCCCGGCATTTTCCGCCCGCGCCGCCGCCTCGATACCGCGATGGTCACCACCGCTTGGCGCGGCGCCAAGGATGCCGACCTGATCGTTCTGCTGATCGATGCCGAACGCGGCATTCGCGGCGATGCTCAGGCGATCCTGGAAAGCCTCGCCGAGGTACAGCAGCCCAAGATCCTGCTTTTGAACAAGGTCGATCGCGTCAACCCGGAAGCGCTGTTGAAGCTGACGGCGGAAGCCAACGAGAAGGTTGCTTTCACCCGCACCTTCATGATTTCGGCGCTGACGGGTTCCGGTTGTAAGGACTTCCTGAACTATCTCGCCGAAACGCTGCCCGCCGGCCCCTGGTATTATCCGGAAGATCAGATTTCGGACCTGCCGATGCGCCAGCTGGCCGCCGAAGTGACGCGCGAAAAGCTGTATCTGCGCCTGCATCAGGAACTTCCCTATTCTTCCACGATCGAAACGGAGAAGTGGGAAGAAAAGTCGGACGGCTCGGTGCGCATCGAGCAGGTCATCTATGTCGAGCGCGACAGCCAGAAGAAGATCGTGCTTGGCCACAAGGGCGAAACGATTCGTGCTATCGGCCAAGCCGCGCGCCGCGAGATCGGCGACATGCTGGAACAGACCGTGCATCTCTTCCTGTTCGTGAAAGTACGCGAGAACTGGGGCGACGATCCCGAGCGTTATCGCGAGATGGGGCTTGAGTTCCCCTCCTAGGGGGCTCACATACGCGTTTATGGAGTGGCGCGACGAAGGCATCATCCTCGCAACTCGTAAGCACGGCGAAACCAGCGTCATCCTTGAAGTGATGACGCGCGGGCGTGGGCGCCATCTCGGCATGGTGCGCGGCGGACGTTCGCGACGCATGCGACCCTTTCTCCAGCCCGGCAACCGCGTAGATGTCTCATGGCGGGCGCGACTGGACGAGCAACTCGGCACCTTCCAGGTCGAGCCGATTGAGCAAAACGCAGCGCGGCTGCTGGAGAGCGCCACCGCCGTTCACGGCTTGCAAACGCTAGCCGCCCACCTGCGCCTTCTGCCAGAACGCGATCCGCATGCCCGTCTATACGAGACGCTGGGCCTCATCATCGCCCATCTCGATGATACGACGGTGGCCGGCGCGCTGCTTGCTCGCTTCGAGATCATGGTGCTGGATGAACTCGGCTTCGGCCTCGATCTGCTGCAATGCGGTGCGACCGGAACACGCGACAACCTCACCTATGTCTCGCCAAAAACCGGCCGTGCGATTTCGGCCGAAGCCGGTGAACCATGGGCCGACAAACTCCTGCCGCTGCCGCCGTTCCTGAAAAGCGGCGCGGAGATCAGCGGCGACGGGCAGGCAGTCAGCGCCGCCTTTCGCCTGAGCGGCTACTTTCTGGCGCGGCATGTCTACGAGCCGCGCGGCATCACCGCGCCGGAGTCCCGTGCGAGCTTCCTTGCGGCGTTGTTGAAGGCGCTGGGTCGGCAGGCACCATCAGTGCCCACTGTCTGACCTTATTCCGCTGCGGCGAGAGTAGGGCGCTCCACGGGCTTTTCCCGGATCGGGAGATGCATCACGGCGGCAAACAGGCCAAGCACGACACCCAGCCACCAGACGGGATCGTAGCTGCCGATGCGGTCGTAGAGATAACCGCCCAGCCAAACGCCGAGAAACGAACCGATCTGATGCGAGAAGAAGGCGATGCCGCCCAGCAGTCCGAGATGCCGCGTGCCGAACATGATTGCCACTAATCCGTTTGTCGGCGGCACGGTCGATAACCAGAGCAGACCCATCAGCACCGCAAACACGATCACCGATGCGGGCGATTGCGGCAAAAGCAGGAAGGCCGTCACCAGCACCGAGCGCCCGAAATAGATCCAGGCGAGGAAGTGCGGCTTCGAATAACGCTGCGCAATCGCGCCGGCGCTGAGTGAGCCGATAATGTTGAAGAAGCCGATCAGCGCCAGAGCCAAAACCGCATAGCGGGCCTCAATGCCGAGATCGGCGATATAGGCTGGGAAATGCGCGGTGATGAAAGCCACCTGGAAACCGCAAACGAAGAAGCCGGCGACCAGCAGATTATAGGAGCGGTGCCCTAGCGCTTCCTTCAGCGCAGCGCCCATCGTCTGCTCATACACGGCCTGCTGAGCCAGTCCGCTCTTGGAGTTGCCGCGCAAGGGAATGGCGATGAAGGGCAGCAGAAGCATCATGCCGGCCATGATCAGCAGCGACTGATACCAGCCATAGGCTTCGATCAGACCCTGGCTGAGCGGCGCAAACAGGAACATGCCGGCCGAGCCAGCAGCCGTTCCCAGCCCGAACACGAAGCTGCGGCGCTCAGGCACCACATTGCGCGCGAAAGCTGCCAGCACGATGCCGAAGGAGCCGGACGCTACGCCCAGTCCAACCATGATGCCGCCGCCGAGATACAGCATGCCCGGCGAGGTAGCAGTTGCCATCATGACGAGGCCCGCGCAGTAGATGATTCCAGACAGCGCCAGAACGCGCCACGTGCCATAGCGGTCTGCCAGCGCGCCGAAGATCGGCGTTCCGAAGCCCCAAGCCAGGTTCTGCAGCGCCATGGCCAGGCTGAACGTGGTGCGGTCCCAGCCTTTTTCGGCCAGCAAAGGCAGCTGGTAGAAGCCCATTGCCGAGCGCGGGCCGAAGGTCAGCGCCGCGACCAGACAGCCGCAGATGATGATCAGCCAGGGAAGGCCGTTTTGCTGAGTTTGAACAGCTGAGGCGCGGGACATGGGCGGAGCTCCGAAGGGAACGCCAAACTACGCGCTTTGTCTGCAGCTTCAAATGAATTGATGAAACCGGTGCTTCAGCAATCTTGATGGAAGCGATTACTTGATCGCAATGCCCTTGTTGCGCAGCGCCTCTTCCAGCGCGCGGTTCAGGTCGAAGCGGGCAGCCGTGAAGTCCGTCGTCGCCGTCCAGTAGCGCGCCGCCAGGGTCAAGCCCGCACCGCTGAGCTCGGAAACATACACGGCCGGCGCCGGATCGTTGATGACGCGCGGATCGGCATCGAGCAGGCCGCGAAGAACGGCCTGGGCTTCTTCAAGATTGGTGTCGCCACCGATCTTGACGGTCAGCTCATTGCGACGCGTGGCGTTGCGGGTGTAGTTCTTGACTGGCGTGTTCCAAAGCGAGCTGTTCGGCGCGAGCACATAGATGCCCTCTTTGGTCTGCAACTCGGTGGCAAACAGGCCTACATCGCGGATGGTGCCCCCGATCGCGGATGTCTCGATATACTCGCCCACCCGGAAGGGACGCAGGAACAGCAGCATCAAGCCCGCCGCGATGTTCTGAAGCGTGCCTTGCAACGCAAGGCCAACCGCCAGGCCGGCGGCACCGAGGGCGGCGATGATGCTCGTGGTTTGCACGCCGAATTGGGACAGAACGGTGATCGCGACCAGGATCAAGACGCCGTAGCGCAGGCTCTTGGACAGGAAGCGCTTTACCGTCTCGTCGACATGGCCGAAGGCGCCCATGGCACGATAGGACCAGCGCTCGGCCAAACCGGCGATCAGCCAGCCGATGATCAGGATCAGGATCGCACCCACCGCGGAGAAGGAATAGGCGACCACCAGCGCAATCAGCGCCTGCCACGTATCACCTGCCGCAGCAAAGAAGTTGGGTGTCGAACCATTCATAATCAAGACGTCTCCATCATTCGGCGGCTACCAATCGCGCCGAGGGCGCCATTCACCAACCGAATGCGGCAGGGGGAAGGCCGGAAGGGGTGGAACTCAGTTCCGCCAGATCTCGGCATGGCGTTGGAGAAAGGCTTCCTGCACGGCAAGCGCTGGCAATGGCGTCAAGGGGAAACGGTCAGCCGACAAGCCGCGAGGCCGGCCAAAGAACTCGGCGGCTTCCTTTTCGCTGAAGCCGGCAAGCTGCGTCGCCTCGAAATAAGCGGCGATGTGGTCGGCCCGTTTGATCAGGGTTTTGACGGGCGCGGGTAGAACGGGCGCCAGGCCGAAACGCAGGTGAATGGCCGTTTGCAGGCGATGCTCGACGGCCTTGTAATCACCACCCACCGCCGCCTTGAAGGGTGAGATCATGTCGCCGATGACATATTCCGGCGCATCGTGGAGAAGGGCAGCAAGTTGGATCGCATCATGTGTTTCGGGCTGAAGGACCGACACGATGTCTTCAACCAGCAGCGAATGCTGCGCGACAGAGAACGCATGATCGCCCACGGTTTGGCCATTCCAGCGCGCGACTCGGGCAAGTCCGTGCGCAATATCGGTGATTTCGACGTCGAGAGGGAACGGATCAAGCAGATCCAGCCGCCGCCCTGACAACATGCGCTGCCAGGCGCGCGCCTTTGGTGCGGTTCGCACGGACATCAGTCTTCTGCAGCAGTGGCTTCGGGAAAGCCGAATTTCGCCCAGGCCGGAATGGAAAGCGTGACGCTGGTTTCTCCTGCGAGCAGCGGCACGCCGCGATCAACCGCACTCTTCACCTTGTCGAGCCGCACCAAAGCCAAACCGGACGCTCCGGTGGACGAACCCATGGTGCCGACCGGTCGGCCATCAACCGTGATCGGCGTTCCGAAAGCAGGAAGCGCGGCATCAGCAGTTGCGATCAACATGCGGCGGCGCGCAGTGCCCCGATGCTGCATGCGCGAAACGACTTCCTGGCCGACATAGCAGCCCTTCTTGAAGCCGACGCCCCCGTTCTGGTCGAGGAGAACATCATGCGGGAAAGCGTCGGAAAGTTCGTAATCGGATCCGCTTTCCGCCACGCCCTGTGCGACGCGAAAAGCGGCCCACTTGTCCAAGGCTGCAGAAGCCGAAAGGTCGGCATCGTAGAAACGACTCACCGATACATCCGGAAAGCGGCGATCCAAAACAGATGATCCTGATTGTGAGGAAGCGGATTTATCGCCCCAGCCAATCTGCACAAGCGATTCATCTTCAACGGAGATTTCTACCTTGGCGCGTAGCCGGTACATCATCAACCGCCGGGCAAAATCCGCGGCGATGTCGCTCCGGCATTCCAACCGGAAGCCGCCATTTATTCGCGAGATCAGGAAGTCGAACAGGATCTTGCCCTGCGGCGTCAGCAGCGCACCCGGTCGTGCCTCGCCGGCTTGAAGCGTAAGGAGGTCAAGCGTCAGGATGTTCTGCAGGAAGTCCTCGGCCTCAGGGCCGGTGACGAGAATGCAGGCGCGGTCAGGAAGGGATACAACGGGCATGGTCTTCACTTGTCACAAGGCTGCCCATTACGTAAGCCCGGCCATCAACGGGGACAAGTTGCGATGACCGCGAGCTACGATCTGATCCTGGCAGGCGCCACGGTGGTGAACCATGATGGCGAGGCGATCAGAGACATCGGCGTCACGTCGGGGCGGATCGCTTACATCGGTGACCTGTCCCGAGCAGATGCTGGTGAGCGAGTCGATTGCACGGGCCTGCATATCCTGCCGGGCGTGGTCGACAGCCAGGTCCATTTCCGCGAGCCGGGCATGGAGCACAAGGAAGATCTGGAAACCGGTTCGCGCGCGGCCGTGCTGGGAGGGGTGACGGCGGTGTTCGAGATGCCAAACACCAATCCGCTGACCACGAGTGAGGCTGCTCTGGCCGAAAAGATCAAGCGCGCCACAAACCGCATGCATTGCGACTTCGCCTTCTGGGTCGGCGGAACGCGCGAGAATGCGGGCGACGTGGCAGAACTGGAGCGCCTGCCGGGTGCCGCAGGGATCAAGGTTTTCATGGGGTCATCGACCGGCGATCTGCTGGTGGAAGACGACAACGGGGTCTACGAGATCCTGAAGAACACGCGTCGCCGCGCGGCCTTTCATTCCGAGGATGAGTTCCGGTTGCGCGAGCGCTTGGGCAAGCGGGTCGAGGGGGATCCGTCCTCGCATCCGGTCTGGCGCGATGCCATTGCGGCGCTGCAATGCACCGAACGACTGGTGTCAATTGCCCGAAAGGCACGGGCAAAGATCCACGTTTTGCATATTTCAACGCGCGACGAGATCCCTTTCCTGGCCAAACACAAGGATGTCGCAACCTGTGAGGCGACGCCGCATCACTTGACGCTGTCGGCGGACGATTATGCTCGTCGCGGCACCCTCATCCAGATGAACCCGCCTGTGCGGGATGCGCATCATCGCGACGGCATCTGGGAGGGTATCAGCCAGGGCATCGTCGATGTGCTGGGCTCCGATCATGCGCCGCACACTTTGGAGGAAAAGGCCAAGCCTTATCCCGCCTCGCCCTCCGGTATGACCGGTGTGCAGACGCTGGTTCCGATCATGCTCGATCACGTCAACGCCGGGCGCCTGTCGCTGCAGCGTTTCGTGGACCTGTCGAGCCACGGCCCGAATCGCATCTTCGGCATGGCGCGCAAGGGACGGATCGCCGTGGGCTACGATGCCGACTTCACGATCGTCGACATGAAGCGCACCGAAACCATCACCCATGCGCAGGCCGGCTCGAAGGCTGGCTGGACGCCTTATGACGGCAAGCAGGTGACAGGCTGGCCGGTCGGCACTGTGGTGCGCGGAACGCGCGTGATGTGGGAAGGCGAGATCGTCACGCCTTCAACCGGACAGCCGGTGCTGTTCTCGGACGCGCTCCCCGCCTGAGGGCGCCCTATCGGCCGGAGGTCGCTTATTCGCCAGCGACGAAGAAGGACCAGCGGCCTTCCGGCGTGATGCCGACGCGGTAGAAGATGTAGGCGCCGATGCTCTTCATCTCCTCGAAGTCGCCGGCCGTCACGATGCGGAACAGCTCGACGCGCTGGGCCGGCGTCAGCTTGTCCAGCGGCAAAGCGAAGAAGTAGGGCCAGACGTAAAGCTCTTCGGGCGTTCCGGCATCCACATGGACATAGCCGGCTTCCAGAATCTCTTCGAGGATCGCGAGAATTTCCTGACCCTGGTCGTCGCCGGCCAGCTGGCGGATGAAGTCGATCGGATCGCCGTCGATTTCGCCCAGCGTCAACTGAGTCTGCGAATCACCATTGCCGATCAGCGGCCGCAGCTTTTCCAGGTCGCCACTCTTGCAGGCGTCGATGATCAGCTGGTGCATGCGCTTCACCGGTTCCGGCAAACGCTGCAGATCATAAACGATTTCGGGCGGCGGGCTGTCGGGATCGGCGCGCGGGTGAACGGCGGACGGAGAGGTTTGCGGCTCGTCGCCGCTGTCATCGGGATTATCCTGCCCGGGCTGCGCATCCGGCGCAGTGGTCTCTCCGTCATTGGCGTTGGGCAGCGGCAGGGGCGTGCGCTGGATCGACGGCGTCGATGCCGATGGCTCGCTCGGCGCACCCTGCGGGATTTCGCTCAAAGCGAAGGCCGGCACACTGAAGGTGACTAAGGCCGTCGAAGCAAGAAGGGTGCCGCCGAGGACAAGCCCCAGCGCAGGGAGCAGGCGTTGTGCACGCATCATCGGGTTCCTTCCAAGCGAATCGGGTGTCCAGCCTTTCGAGCAGCCGGATAAAACGCTTTCGGGACTTAATTCAGGACTAATGGCGAGATTGGTTGGCGTTGAACTCGCCGGCCTCAACGCGCTCACGCATGCGCTCGAGAAGCGCTAGGGCAGCTTCATCGCCGGACACGCGAAGCAGTTCCTCCAAAGCAGTGGCCAACGCCGTTTCGGCCATGATCTCGGGCTCGATGCCGGCGGAGATGCCGTCAGCCCAAGCTTCGCTATGGCTTTCAACAGCCGTGAGCCGCTTTTCCTCACGGATCATGGCGTCGATGTCGCTACGGCCTGGTTCCATGATTGCGATTCTTCCCGTCTGCATGTGTGTCTCCCGGGCGCAACACCGGGCGAACTTGATGCTTTCTTTTAATGTCCCATTAAAGTTTAGCACAGTCCGTCGAGTCGTCATCCTGCGAGATGGTTAAAAAGTAAACTGTGTCTTAATTGCCAAAACGTGCGGCAGTCTGGCTGGCAAGGTCCTGACCCTCGCTGCGATAGCGTTGAAGCGCGGTTTTCGCCGACGCCGTGCAGGTCGTGTAAACGCTGGCAAACGAGCGATAGCCGCGGTTGAAGCTTGCGATGAACCTGGCCTTTCGGGCCTCGTCAGGCGCTTCGGCACTCACCAGTTTTTCCATCAAGCCGCGCCATTGCGGGCCATCCTCTTTGCACAGCGTCGTAAGGTAGTGCAGCGAGCCAAGCACTTCCGACAAGCGCAGCAGAGACGGTTCGAACGGTGCTTCGGCCGCACGAACGGGCTGGCAGACTGAGAGGGCAGCGACAAGCACAGAAATGGGGAGCGCACGGCGGATCATTGATCTGATCCTGCCTCTTCAACATGGTCGCTTGAAGGCGCGGCCTCAAGAATTTCTTCGGCGATCTCGATCGTGGACGGGGTTACCTGCATCACTGCCATGTCGCTCAGGCTGAACCAGCCCGCATCGGCGGCATCATCAGCAGCCACCGCCTTCGTGTTGCCGCAAGCAACCGCGCTGAAGATATGCAGGTCGAACGATCCCCATTCGCCGGACAGGGTGATCATCCTGATCATGCGATAATCAGCGGCAACGAGGCCGGTTTCCTCGGTAAGCTCGCGCTTAACCGCTTCGTCGAGCGTCTCACCTGATTCGACGCGCCCGCCTGGGAATGCCCAGTAGTCCTTGCTCGGCGCGCGGCCGCGCTTCACGAGCAGGAAACGGTCCTTGTCTCGCAAAGCAACGGACACAGCGGGAATCGGTGCATTTGCCATTACGAGCGACTATCTAGGGCTTGGAAGCCAAGTCAAACACCGCCGCAATCTGGAACCGGAAATTCACGAGGAAATACACAAGCGCATGTGCGGACGCTTCACACTCATCGCGACGCCGAACGAGGTCGAAGACATCTTCGCCTCGATCGATCTGGAGCCGTTTCCGCCGCGCTACAACATCGCGCCGACTCAGCCGGTGCTCGTTGTCCTTCCCGCACCGCCGCGCGAACCCGGCTCCAACCTGCCGGACCGGCAAGCAGTTCTGGTGCGCTGGGGCCTGATTCCATCCTGGGCGAAGAACCCGGCGGACATGCCGCTGATGATCAATGCCCGTGCTGAGACCGTTCTGGAGAAGGCTGCCTTCAAGACGGCCATGCGCCATCGCCGCGTGCTGGTGCCGACAACCGGTTTCTATGAATGGCGGCGGGATGGCAAAACCAGGCAGCCCTTCTTTATCCGCCCCAAAGGCGGCGGGCTGATTGCTTTTGCCGGATTGATGGAAAGCTTCAGCGAACCGGGTGGCTCGGAGATCGACACGGCCGCCATCCTGACCACGTCAGCCAATGAAACATTGGCTCCGATCCATGACCGCATGCCGGTAGTGATCAAACGAGAGGATTTCGCGCGCTGGCTCGACTGCCGCACGCAGGAGCCGCGCGATGTGCTCGACCTCTTGAAGCCGGTTCAGCCGGATTTCTTCGAAGCGATCCCGGTATCGGATCGCGTCAACAAGGTCGCCAAGCTTGGCCCGGACCTGATCGAACGGGTCGAGGCGCCGGCAGCGGTGCCGAAGCCGAAGGTGTTGAAGAAGGGCGAAGAACCGGATCAACTTCGCCTGTTCTGAAATTTAAGCTGCCTGGCGCGAACGCTTCTGGCCATTGTCGCTCTCGGCCTGTTCCTGCTTCATCCTGGCTGCGAGCGCGCCGAGGATCGCGGCGGATCCGATCTGGCGATACTGGTCGGCGAGTTCGACATCTTGGCGCGCGTGCGATTGAGTGGCTTGCGCAGGCTTGATTTGCGGCATCTTGATACCTCCAACGGATGATGAACGTGCTGTCGACCGATGCTGGCCGATTAGGACCAAAGCGTGTCGGGAAACGGGGATCGGTCGCTTCATCCCGGTAACTCTTTGCTTCTATGTTTAATAAAACCCTAGCGGTTCCGACCGCCTGTTCTCCTCCGATTGTAGGGCATGATCGCTGTTGCGATTGGGCAACGGCCGACCTGCTCATCATCTTGCTTTTCCCTGGGGCAGGCGGCATAAACCCTTCCCATGAAAACGGCTTTCGCAATCTGCGGGATTTGCATTATCGGCTAGCGCTCAGCTGGTCCGGTCGTTTTCGCCTTCTTCCATCAAGACGAGACAAACGCCCCGGCCAGCAGGCAGGTCGGCGCGCGGTGTAAATCCGGGGTCATTCGAGGGGAAGGAACAGAAGAATGGCGGACACGCAGCTCAGGCTCACCAACACGCTCACCCGGTCGAAGGACGTGTTCACGCCCATCGATCCGGACAATGTGCGCATGTATGTCTGCGGCCCGACGGTCTACGACTTCGCCCATATCGGCAATGCGCGGCCCGTCATCGTGTTCGACGTGCTGTATCGCCTGCTGCGCCATGTCTATGGCGAGGATCACGTCACCTATGTCCGCAACATCACGGATGTGGACGACAAGATCAACGCGCGGGCCCTGCGCGATTATCCCGCCTTGCCGCTGAACGAGGCGATCCGCAAGGTCACGGAGAAGACGGCCAACCAGTTCCATAGGGATGTCGAGGCGCTGGGCTGCCTGCCGCCGAAACACGAGCCGCGCGCCACCGAGTTCGTGCTGCCGCGCGACGACGGCAAGACGGACATGGTGAGCCTGATTCAGATCCTCATCGATCGCGGCCATGCCTATGCAACGGATGGCGAAATCCTGTTCGATACTGCTTCGATGCAGGACTATGGCAAGCTGTCCCGCCGCCCGCTCGACGAACAACAGGCGGGCGCGCGCATTGCGGTCGACGCCCACAAGAAGAACCCCGGCGACTTCGTGTTGTGGAAGGCCTCATCCGTTGAAGAGCCCGGCTGGGACGCGCAGTTCACCGTCGGCGAAAAGCCGCTTGCCATTCGCGGCCGCCCCGGATGGCACATAGAATGCTCGGCCATGTCGGCGGCCTATCTCGGCGAAGTGTTCGATATCCATGGCGGCGGGCTCGACCTGATCTTCCCGCATCATGAAAACGAGATCGCCCAATCCTGCTGCGCCCACGGCCGGGACGTGATGGCCAATGTCTGGATGCATAACGGCTTCGTGCAGGTCGAAGGTCGCAAGATGTCGAAGAGCGAAGGTAACTTCGTGACGATCCACGACCTGCTTCATACGGACAAGTTCGGCGGGCGTAAGTGGCCGGGCGAAGTGCTGCGGCTGGCAATGCTGAAGACCAACTATCGCGAGCCGATCGACTTCACCGTCGCGAAGCTGGAAGAAGCGCTGCGCGAGATCGAGCGCTGGGAGCGGCTGGCGAAGGATGCGGAGCCGGCGGATGCGCCTGACAGCATCGTGCTCGATGCACTGGCTGACGACCTCAATCTCAACGAAGCCTTCGTGCGCATCCATGCCTTGATGAATGAAGGGCAGGCCGGAGCCGCCCTTGCTTCCTTGCATCTGCTGGGCATCGATCCGGTCCGGAAGGATACGGGCGACGTCGATGTTGCCGAGATCGTCCAGCGTCGTCTTGATCTCATCCGAGCCAAGAACTGGACCGAAGCCGACAAGATCCGCGACGAACTTCTTGCGAAAGGCATTCAGCTCAAGGACGGTAAGGATCCCGCCACGGGCGAGCGCATCACGACATGGGAGGTCAAACGATGAGCCTGGACAACAAACCGATCTACACCGGCGGCTGTCAGTGCGGCGCTGTTCGTTTTCGCGTTGAGGGCGCGCTGCATCACGCCTCCATCTGCCATTGCCGCATGTGCCAGAAGGCGTTCGGCAGCTTCTATGCGCCGCTGGCGACCGTGAACGAAGGCACGCTACGCTGGACGCGCGGTGAGCCCAAGCGCTTCAAGTCGTCCAGCATCGCCACGCGCGGTTTCTGCGCGGAATGCGGCACGCCGCTTTCGTTTGAAGCGGATGATGGCGTCGCTTTGGCGATCGGCGCCTTCGATGATCCCGCCAGCGTTGCGCCGGACAAGCAATGGGGCATCGAAAACAAGCTGCCTTACGTCGATGCGCTGCACGATCTGCCGGGCCAGCGCACCGAAGACGACGAGGAGGTTTCGCCCTTCTTGGCCGACCTGAAGAACTACCAGCATCCCGACTACGACACCGAGGCCTGGCCTCAAGGAAGCAAGCCATGAGCCAGCCTTTGCGCCAGCTGTATCCCGCCATCGAAGCCTATGCGTCTGGCCATCTCGATGTCGGCGACGGTCATCGCATTTACTGGGAACGGTCGGGCACACCGGGCGCCAAGCCGGCCGTGTTTCTGCATGGCGGGCCGGGCTCGACGCTCTCGCCGAACCACCGCCGGCTGTTCGATCCAGCACTTTTNNGACGTGCTCCTGTTCGAGCAGCGCGGCGCGGGCCGCTCCGAGCCGCATGCCTCGCTGGACGCCAACACGACCTGGGACCTCGTTGCCGACATCGAGCGGCTGCGTGACATGGTGGGTGTGGAGCAATGGCTGGTGTTCGGCGGCTCATGGGGCTCGACCCTGGCACTGGCCTATGCGGAAACGCATCCGGAGCGTGTGAGCGAGTTGGTGCTGCGTGGCATCTATACGCTGACCAAGGCGGAACTGAGCTGGTACTACCAGTTCGGCGTGTCCGAGATGTTCCCCGACAAGTGGGAGCGCTTCATCGCGCCGATCCCAGAAGCCGAGCGCGGCGACCTCATGGCTGCCTACCGCAAGCGACTGGTAGGTGACGACCGCGCCGAGCAGATCGCCGCTGCCAAGGCTTGGAGCCTGTGGGAAGGCGAGACAATCACGCTGCTGCCGGACCCCGCACTCAGCGCCCAGCATGATGGCGACGACTTCGCGCTGGCCTTTTCGCGGATCGAAAACCACTACTTCACCCATGCCGGCTGGTTGGAAGAAGGTCAGCTGATCCGCGATGCCGGCAAGCTGGCTGATATTCCCGGTGTCATCATCCACGGCCGTTACGACATGCCGTGTCCGCTGCGCACCGCCTGGGAGTTGCACAAGGCGTGGCCGGATTCGGAATTGCACATCATCGAAGGTGCTGGCCATGCTTATTCCGAGCCGGGCATCCTCGACCAGCTGATCCGCGCCACCGACCGCTTCGCCGGCAAGTCCGGGTCATGAACCGCGAGCGCCTGTTCCTGTTCGACACGACGTTGCGCTGCCCGTTCGCCCGCAGTAGCGAAGCGTGCGAGGACGAACAAAAGAGAGCCTCCGTCGCGCGGAACGAGTTGGCACGATGACCGGAAGAGAGCGACTATTCCTGTTCGACACGACGCTGCGCGACGGCCAGCAGACGCCTGGCATCGACTTTTCCGTCGAGGACAAGATCGCGATCGCCGGGATGCTGGACGTGTTCGGGCTGGACTATGTCGAGGGCGGCTATCCCGGTGCCAACCCCACCGACACGGCTTTCTTTACGAAGAAGCGCACGGCGCGGGCGAAGTTCGTCGCTTTCGGCATGACCAAGCGCGTCGGCGTTTCGGCGTCGAACGATCCCGGTCTGGCGGCGCAGACGCAGGCATCATCGGACGCGATCTGCTTTGTCGCGAAGAGCTGGGACTATCATGTCCGTGTCGCGCTCGGCTGCACGAATGAGGAGAACCTCGACGCGATAAAGGCGTCCGTCGAAGCAGCAGTTGCGGCTGGCAAGGAAGCGCTGGTCGACTGCGAGCACTTCTTCGACGGCTTCAAGGCCAATCCGGATTATGCTCTGGCCTGCGCCCGAACGGCCTTCGAAGCGGGCGCGCGATGGATCGTGCTGTGCGACACAAATGGCGGCACCCTGCCATCCGAAGTGCGTACGATCGTCGGCAAGGTTATCGACGCCGGGGTACCGGGCAGCCATCTCGGCATCCATGCGCATGACGATACGGGGCAAGCCGTTGCGAACTCGCTTGCAGCCGTGGAGGCCGGGGCACGGCAGATCCAGGGCACGCTGAACGGCATCGGCGAGCGCTGCGGCAATGCCAATCTGGTCAGCCTGATCCCGACCCTAATGCTGAAGCCGGCTTTCACAGAGCGCTTTGAACTCGGCATTACGCATGAGGCGCTGAGCGGCATCTCGCGCCTGTCGCATGCCTTCGACGAATTGCTGAACCGCGCGCCGCATGAGCAGGCGCCGTATGTCGGCTCCTCAGCCTTCGCCACCAAGGCCGGCATCCATGCTTCAGCCTTGCTGAAAGAGCCGGAAACCTACGAGCATGTGCCCCCGAAGACGGTAGGCAACCGCCGTCGCGTCATGGTTTCGGATCAGGGTGGCAAAGCCAACTTCATCGCCGAGTTGAAGCGCCGCGGCGTTCATGTCGCGCGCGATGATAGCAGGCTGGATACGCTGATCGCGCTGGTGAAGGATCGCGAAGCGCAGGGCTATGCCTATGAAGGCGCGGATGCGAGCTTCGAGCTTCTGGCGCGCCAGATGCTGGGTCACGTACCGAACTTCTTCGCCGTCACCAGCTTCCGCTGCATGGTCGAGCGCCGCTTCGATTCCGTAGGCCAGCTAAAGACCGTATCGGAAGCCGTCGTGAAGGTCATGGTTGACGGCGAAGAGAAGATGTCGGTCGCCGAAGGCAACGGCCCGGTGAACGCACTCGACATCGCCTTGCGCAAGGATCTCGGCAAGTTTCAGGACGAGATCGAGGATCTGGAACTGGTGGACTACAAGGTCCGCATCCTGAACGGCGGCACGGAGGCCGTGACCCGCGTCTTGATCGAATCGCAGGACAAGCAGGGCTCGCGTTGGCGCACGGTAGGCGTGTCGGACAATGTCATCGACGCATCTTTCCAGGCGCTCATGGATTCCATTACCTTCAAGCTGATGAAAAACCGCGAGCTGGCAGGTTTGGTGGCAGCCGAATGAGCCGCCGAATGAGCCATGCACGGCAAGCGGGTGGTCCAGCATCAGCCGCCTGTGGCGTCGATGCGCGGTCCGGCGCATAGCCAGATCATGTCCAGCCTTCCACCATCCTCGAAGCCCGCACCTTCAGCCGAAACTCGCGGCTTTATCTATGCCGGTTCGGCCTATCTCATCTGGGGCTGTCTGTTCCCGCTTCTGATGAAGCTGGTGGCGCATATTCCGTCCGCCGAGGTGATCGCGCATCGGGTGATCTGGGCTGTGCCGATTGCCGCCATCGTTGTGTTGTGGCTGGGGCGAACGGCCGATATTCGCGCTGCCCTCCGGTCTCCGCGAACCCTGTTGATGGCGACAATCACGGCGGCGGCCGTAACGATCAATTGGGGCGTTTATGTCTGGGCAATTTCCGTCAACCGTACGGTTGAAGCAGCCCTTGGCTATTACATCAATCCGCTGGTCACCGTGGCGATCGGCGCACTGATCATGGGAGAGAAGCTCGACCGCCTCCAGCTTGTCGCCATCGCACTGGCAACGATCGGCGTCGCGCTCGTGGCGATCGAAACCGGCGGCCTTCCCTGGATATCGCTGCTTCTGGCCTTCTCCTTCGCCATCTACGGCTTCCTGCGCAAGACGCTGCCGATCGGGCCAAGCCAGGGCTTCTTCCTGGAAACGATGATTCTGCTCATTCCCGCGCTGCCTTATGTCATCTGGCTCGCGGCAACGGGGCAGGGGCACTTCATGGCCGGCAGCGCGTCCGACACGTTCTGGCTGCTCGTTTGCGGCCCCGCGACGGCGGCGCCGCTTCTGCTTTATGGCTTCGGCGCCAAGCTGCTGCGCATAACCACCATCGGCATCATGCAATATATCGTGCCGACCGGCCTGTTCCTTCTTGCGGTCTTCGTGTTCGGTGAACCCTTCGGCTGGCACCGTGCAATTGCTTTTGCCTTCATCTGGGTCGCCCTCATCATCTACACCGCGTCTCTTCTGATGAAGCGCAGAGCCTTGACGGAACTGCCGTTGACCCCGGCCTCGTCCTGATCGTTCATGAAAAGCAAAGCGTTCATCAATGCTTTTCGATAGTCGCCGCGCCGCAGCCGGCTCATAGAGCCCGGCATGTCAAATCAGATCACATCCATCGCCCCGCGTGAATCGTCCAGCCGCGGCTTCGCCCTTGCGATCACCGCCTACCTCCTGTGGGGCTTCCTGCCGCTCTACATGAAAGCCGTCGGTCATATCCCTGCGGTTGAGGTTGTTGCGCACCGCGCTTTGTGGTCGGTTCCGATCGCTGCATTGGCGCTGTTCTGGGCGGGCCGTATGGGCGACCTGATCACGGCGCTGCGCACGCCGCGCATGCTCTTCATGGCCGTGGTTACTGCCGCCATCATCTCGGTCAACTGGGGCATCTATGTCTGGGCCATAGCGGTTGGCCGCACGGTGGAAGCCGCGCTCGGCTACTACATCAATCCGCTTTTCTCTGTCTTTCTGGCCGCACTATTCCTCGGTGAGCGGTTGAAGCGGGCGCAGCTCGTGGCCATCGGCCTTGCCATCATCGCAGTTTCCATTCTCGCCTGGGAACGCGGCGGTCTGCCTTGGGTGTCGGTTGCACTAGCGGTGAGCTGGGGCTTCTATGCCATGTTCAAGCGGTCCCTGCCGATCGGCCCTAACCAGGGCTTCTTTCTGGAAGTGCTGATCATCAGCGTGCCCGCGCTGGTCTACCTGATCTGGATTGGCATGACCGGCGGGTCGCACTTCTTCGGCGGTCCAGGCGGAGCCAATCCCTGGCTGCTGGCAGCATCAGGCCTCGTCACGGCTGTTCCGCTGCTGCTTTACGCCAATGGCGCAAAACTGCTGAAGCTGTCGACCATCGGCATGATGCAATATATCGCGCCGAGCATCGTCTTTCTGCTCGCGGTGTTCTGGTTCCGCGAGCCCTTCACCTTCACCACCTTGGTGGCTTTTCTGTTCATCTGGGCTGCGCTGGTAGTCTTTACCGCCTCGGCATTCCTGTCGCGCCGGACCTGATGCCGGCGCAGGTGGCGAAGCCTACATCTTCTCGATAACGGCCTCGTCGCCTTCCGAGGCGTTGCCGGCCGCGAGGATTGCCGGGATGATGTCTTCGACCTTGTCCACGAAGATCGGCCGCACCTGATGCGCGCTGTGGATGAAGCCCTCGGCCGTCATATGGTCGATCAGCGCGCGCATTGGCTCCCAGAAGCCGTCGATATTGGCGAAGATCATCGGCTTGCGGTGCTGACCCAGTTGGCCCCAGGTCATGATCTCGATAATTTCCTCGACCGTGCCGATGCCGCCGGGCAGAGCCACGAAGGCGTCTGATTGCTCGAACATCATATGCTTGCGCACATGCATCGTGTCGACGACGTAAAGCTCGTCCAGACCGCTCGGCGTGCCGTCCTTGGCTTCCTTTGACAAAAGGAAGGTCGGGATGATGCCGGTAACCTTGCCGCCGGCAGCCCCAGCCGCGGCCGAGACCGCGCCCATGATGCCGCGCGTGCCGCCGCCATAGATCAGCCGCAGCCCGGCTGCCGCCAATGCGGTGCCCAGCGCCTCGCCGCTCTCGATGTAAATGGGGGAACGGCCGGTTGAGGAGCCGCAATAAACGCAGACGGATTGAATCGAAGACATGCCGTGGAGTGCACCTTGGGCCTAGTTCAGGTCAAGGCACCGTCAAGGTTGCCCGCTGCCTTTTTCTTGTGACGCTTCGAAAAACAGGCTAATGCCTTGGAGAACATGGGGTTGGAGATTGCTGTGACACCGGCACGCGTCGTTTTGTTCCTGATCGGGCTGTTCCTTGCGGGCGGGCTGGTCGCTTATGGCTCCGGCGCTTTCGATTCTCAGCAGGCGCAACCGCAAACAGCTTCGGCCCCGACCTCGACGNNAGCGCCCACGACGCCCAAGCCGGCAGTTCAACCGCAGGCCCAGACCGCCATTCCCTCATCCATCACCGGTGAGCCGAACTCTGTCGCGCAGCAGAGTGCTGCCCTCGAAAATACCAAGGCGGCTTTGGAAGAAGCGAAGTCCAGCCGCAGTGATCGCGTGACGCCGAGCTTCGACATTCTGCGCGTGGAAGCCGATGGATCCACCGTCGTGGCGGGCCGTGCCAAGCCGGGTGCCGATGTGGAGATCGTTTCGGATGGCACGGTTCTCGGCCAAACCAAGGTCAGCCCGAACGGCGACTTTGCGATTGCGCTGGAGAACCCACTGCCGGCCGGCGATCACACACTGGTTCTGCGCTCCAAGGGTGAGGGCGGATCGGCATCCTCGACCGAAATGGCCATTGTTTCCGTGCCGGCAGACAAGAAGGGCCAGGTTCTCGCCATGGTGCAGGAACCCGGCCAGCCCAGCCGCTTGATCAGCCTGCCGGAAGCGGACGAGGCAACAAGCAAGCCGGCGACGCCTGAGCCGGCATCCACGAGCACGGCCGCTACAACTGCCGCGCCCGGTCAGGACAACCAGGCTCCCGCTGCCGCGTCTCAGCCTGCTACAAACACTCAGACGGCAGCGGTGAGCGACCTGGCAGAGGCACCGGTAGCGCAGCAAAACGCCGACGCAAACACCGCGCCAACAGTGGAAGCCGTCGAGATCGAAGGCAGCATGATCTATGTCGCCGGCCGCTCCGCTCCGGGCGCCAAGCTGCGCGCTTATGCCGATGACGACTTCCTCGGCGAAGCCACGGCTTCGCCCGACGGGCAGTTCCTGGTGGAAGCCAAGCGTGACCTCGCCGTCGGTAAATACACGATCCGCATCGATGCCATCGGCGCTGATGGTGCGACGGTGACGCAGCGTGCCGCCGTGCCGTTCGAGCGCGAAGTGGGCGAAGCCGTGGCTGCAGTCGCGCCGACGCAGGAAAGCGCCACGCCAAGTTCAGAGACAGCTGCAGCAGCCAGCACTCAACCACCTGCTGCTTCAAGCTCGGCAGCCGCTTCGGCCAGTACAACGCCAATAGCCAACACTGCCGCCGACCCCGCCACGGCTCCCTCCCAGACAACCGCTCCAGCACTGCAGGCAGCAAAAGGCGCCGTCATCATCCGTCGCGGCGACTCGCTGTGGCGCATCTCCAAGCGCGCTTACGGACGAGGCGTTCGGTATTCCACGATCTACCTGGCCAATCAGGACCAGATCCAGAATCCGAACCGTATCTGGCCGGGCCAGATCTTCCATATGCCGGACAGCACCACCGAAGGTGAAAAGGCGGATATGACCCAACTGGGCGATCAGGCCACCACACGCGACTGACAGCGGGTAGCCGTTGCCTGCCTTGCATGTCACACATTCATCGTATATCGCCGATAAACGATGAACAACATCGCCTTGGATCATCCATGGGATCACGACGAGCGGATTGCGGCGGGGCTGTCAGCCCTTTCGCATCCCGCCCGTTTGCGCATCCTGCGCGAGCTTTCGCGAAGCCGGGCTTGTTGCTGCAAGGATGTTGTTGGTCGGCTGGACCTTGCCCAATCGACTGTGTCGCAACATCTAAAGGTTCTCGTGGATGCCGGTCTCGTGGTGTGCTCACCCGACGGCCAGCGTTCGCGTTACAGACTTGATACTGCCGCGCTCAAAGATTTGGCTGACAGCCTGTCCTGCCTTTCCGGCGCCTGCGCGGCTTCTTTAAACGAACTCTGCGGATAATTCTTTTGGCTGATAAAACTGTTTCGGCCGACTCCGGATCACTGTTCCGGACGCTCGGCAACCTTTGGCCCTATATGTGGCCCTCCGACCGGCCGGACCTCCGGCAGCGTGTGATCTGGGCGAGCTTCTATCTCGTTCTGTCCAAGCTGATCCTGATCTCGGTCCCGTACTTCTTTAAATGGGCAACGGACGCGCTGAACGGGCAGCTTACCGTGTCGCAGATCGTGCCGGCCTTGTTGGTCGGACCGATCATGCTGGTGATCGCCTATAATGTCGTGCGCCTCGTGCAGCTTGGCTTGAACCAGCTGCGCGATGCTTTGTTCGCACGCGTCGGCCAGCATGCGGTTCGGCAACTTGCCTATCGAACCTTCGTCCACATGCATCAACTGTCGCTGCGGTTCCATCTGGAGCGGCGCACAGGGGGACTGTCGCGCGTCATCGAGCGCGGCACGAAGGGTATCGAAACGATCGTGCGCTTCACGATCCTCAACACGATGCCAACCGTTCTCGAATTCGTCCTTACGGCTGCCGTTTTCGCGTGGGCCTATGGCTGGAGTTACGTCGCGGTCATCAGTGCGACCGTGGTGCTCTATGTCTGGTTCACGATCAAGGCGAGCGACTGGCGCATCACCATTCGCCGCGAGATGAACGACTCGGATACCGATGCCAATTCCAAGGCAATCGACTCGCTGCTCAACTTCGAAACCGTCAAATATTTCGGCAACGAGCGCATGGAAGCCGAGCGATTCGATCGCTCTATGGCGCGTTACGAAGATGCGGCAACCAAGACGTGGACGTCACTTGGTTGGCTGAACTTCGGTCAGGGCGTGATCTTCGGCCTCGGTACAGCGATCGTCATGGCGATGTCGGCGCGCGAGGTCATGAACGGCACGCAGACGATTGGCGACTTCGTTTTCGTCAATGCCCTGTTGATGCAGCTATCCGTCCCGCTCAACTTCATCGGCTTCGTGTATCGCGAAATTCGTCAGGCCGTAACCGACATCGAGCAGATGTTCGGCCTGCTCGACATGAAGCAGGAAGTGACCGATGCGCCGGGTGCCCCGCCGCTCGCCATCACCAACGGCACGGTGCGCTTCGAGGACGTGCACTTCGCTTATGATGCCAACCGGCAGATCCTGAAGGGCGTCAGCTTCGAAGTGCCGGCCGGCAAGACCGTTGCGATCGTCGGCCCATCCGGTGCCGGCAAGTCGACGATCTCGCGCCTACTGTTCCGCTTTTACGATGTCCAGAAGGGCCGCGTGACCGTGGATGGCCAGGATGTGCGCGCGATCACGCAGGAAAGCCTGCGGGCTGCGATCGGCATGGTGCCGCAGGATACAGTGCTGTTCAACGACACCATCGCCTACAACATCCGCTATGGCCGCCCCGATGCCTCGATGGAGGAGGTGGAGCGCGCCGCCGAGCAGGCTCAGATTTCCGGCTTCATCAAGCGTCTGCCGGAAGGCTTCGACAGCATGGTCGGCGAACGCGGCTTGAAGTTGTCGGGCGGTGAAAAGCAGCGCGTTGCAATTGCCCGCACCATCCTGAAGGCGCCGCCTTTGCTGATTCTGGATGAAGCGACCTCGGCGCTGGATACGCAGACCGAGCAGTCGATCCAGGCCGCGCTCGATGAGGTCAGCCGCGGGCGCACCACGATCGTGATCGCGCATCGGTTGTCCACCGTCATCAATGCCGACCAGATCATCGTGTTGCGCGACGGCACGATCGCCGAGCGCGGCACCCATGCGGAGCTGATGGACGAAAACGGTCTCTACGCCTCCATGTGGATGCGCCAGCGCGAAGCCACAGAAGCCGAAGAGCGGCTGCGGCGTGCCCGCGAAGCGGCCGAGATGGAAGAAGGTTCGGTGCGGGTCGAGCCTCAGCTGGTTGAAAGCTGAGCCCGCACACATACGGATGACAATGGGTTGCGTTGAAAGGCGCAACCCTTTCCGCTAATCACAGCTGCGATTAACGGGACCTGACGCATGACCCTGGCGGACACTATCCGCAATACGCTGACGCCGATCCACAAGGAGGGTTATCCCTTCATCGCTGGTTTCGCGGTCGTCACCATCATCATCGGCTTTCTTTGGGCGCCTTTGTTCTTTGTCGGCTTGGTGCTGACGGCTTGGTGCACCTACTTCTTCCGCGATCCGCAGCGCGTGACGCCCATCGATGACGGGCTGGTGGTGAGCCCCGCCGATGGCCGCATCTCCGCCGTCGGCCCCGCCGTTCCACCGCGCGAGCTCGGCTTGGGCAATGCGGAGATGACGCGCATTTCCGTCTTCATGGACGTATTTTCCTGTCATGTGAATCGCGCGCCGGTGCGCGGTCTCGTCAGCAAGATCGAATATCGTCCGGGCAAGTTCCTGAATGCCGATCTCGACAAGGCCAGCGCCGAAAACGAGCGCAACGGCCTGCTGATCGAAAGCCCACATGGCACGATCGCCTGCGTGCAGGTCGCCGGCCTCGTCGCGCGGCGCATCCTGTGCTGGGTCGATGAAGGCAGCCAGATTTCGACCGGTGAGCGCTTTGGCCTGATCCGCTTCGGCTCGCGCTTGGATGTTTACCTTCCAGGCAACGCCACGCCGCGTGTGGCTGTCGGCCAAACGGCCATTGCCGGCGAAACCATCCTGGCAGATTTCGATAGCGGGCTGACGACGCCGCTCGTGCGGATTGCCTGATCGCTCATGCTGGATCCCGTCAATCACCAAGACGAGGGTGGGCTGGAGACAGAGCCGCGCATGCGCCGCATCTCCATTCGCCTGCTAATCCCCAATCTGCTGACGCTGCTGGCGATCTGCGCCGGCATGACCGGCATCCGGCTGGCTTTCGAAGGGCGCTTCGAAATCGCCGTGATCATGGTGCTTGGCGCTGCCTTCCTCGACGGCATCGATGGGCGCGCAGCACGCATGCTGAAGGCGACGTCCAACTTCGGCGCGCAGATGGATTCGCTGGCCGACATCGTCAATTTCGGCGTCGCCCCATCGCTCGTGCTTTACGCCTATCTGCTTGATCAGGCAGGATCCTTCGGCTGGATCGCGGCGATGCTCTACGCTATCGCCTGCGGCCTGCGTCTCGCCCGCTTCAACGTCATGCTGGATGATCCCAACCGCCCGGCCTGGAAGACCGCTTATTTCGTCGGCGTGCCGGCACCGGCTGGGGCAGGGCTGGTGATGCTGCCGGTCTATCTAGGCTTTCTCGGCGTGGAGCCGGATCGCAGCTTTGCGCTCGGTGCCGTGGTGTTCACGCTGGTCGTCGCCTGGCTTCTGGTCAGCCGCTTGCCGGTTTATTCTGGCAAGACGGTGGGGCAGCGCATCGGCCGTGATGCCGTAATCCCGTTGACGCTGGGTGCCGTTGCCTATGTGCTGTTTCTCACCAGCTATACTTGGGAAACGCTGGTGGTTTCAGCGATCGCCTATGCTGTGTTCCTGCCGCTCAGCGTACGTGCATACCGCCGCCGTGCGGCCAAGGAAGCTCGGGCTTAAACGCAAGGCGCCGCCTCAAAGAGCGTGCGGTGCCTTGATCGTTTGAAGCAGATCCGGCAACTGCCGCATGTCCGAAAACACGGCATCCGGTTGAAGCCGCTCGAACGCCTTCAACAACCCGCCGAGTTCGGCATGGGCCCCACCAGCGAAGCCGAGAACCTTCATGCCGGCACTCTGGGCGGCCTGGATGCCGGCCGGACTGTCTTCCACCACGATGCAATCCGAGGGCTCAACGCCCATCTGGCTGGCTGCATGCAGGAACAGGTCGGGGAAGGGCTTGCCGCGCTTCACCATGGTTGAGCTGAAGATGTTGGGCTCAAAGAGGTCGAGCAGACCGGTGACGCCCAGCGACAGCCGGATGCGATCAGGCTGGCTCGAAGACGCCACGCAGAACGGGCGCTTCAGCGATAGCAGCGCATCGCGAATGCCGGGGATCGGCGTCAGCTCATCCGTGAAGCGCTGACGCATATCCACACGGATCGCTTCCATGTGGTCGTCGCTGAAGTCGACGGCATGGCTCTCGCGTAGCAACTCGCGGATCGTCGCCATGCTGCGGCCGAGAAAGGCTTCGTAGGCGAGGGCGGTGGACACGTCGCCACCGGCGCGGGCGATGTGATCAACGAGAACGCCGATCGAAAGCGGCTCGCTATCCACCAGAACCCCGTCACAATCAAAGATGACGAGGCTTGGGTAAGCAGGAACGAGGAGATCGCTCACGCTTAGTGCTGGCCGGCCAGATAGCGCTCGACGGTCGCGCGTGTGCCGTCAGCCCACAACGCCTTCAGGCTCTTGGCGAAGGCCGACGCAAAGACTTCGGACTTGGCGACATCGCCATAGATGTCGCTCATGGCAAGCCAAGCCGAAGGATCGCTCTTGGCAGCCCGCGCAGTCTCCTGCAGGCGGTCCCAGGACGGATCGTTCGGCTCGGTCACTGCGCCGGAATCGGTCGTGCCCTCGCAATACCGGCACCACAAAGCCGATTCGAGTGCGAGGCCGTCCACCGAGGCACCCGCCTTGAGGCGGTCGGCGATGGTCGGCACGATGAACTTTGGCTGGCGATTGGAACCATCGAGGCAAAGGCGGCGGATGGTATCGCCGATCTTCGGGTTGGAGAAGCGGCGCACGATCAGCTCGTAATACTCGTCGAGCACGACGCCGGGTACCGGCGGCACGGTGGGGATGATCTCGTCGCGCTCGACCTTGTCGAGGAAGCGCGCCACCAGCGGCTCGGCCATGCCTTCATCCACGAAATGGATGTCGAGCAGACCAGCGGGATAGGCGATCGTCGCATGCCCGCCATTGAGGATGCGGATCTTCATGAGCTCGAAGGGCGAAACATCCGGCACGAACTGGACGCCGACCTTCTCCAGCGCGGGGCGCCCGGCCGTAAACTTGTCTTCCAGCACCCACTGCTTGAAGGGTTCACAAAACACCGGCCAGTTGTCTTCCACGCCGAATTCGTCGCGCAAAAGGGTGCGCTCGCGATCCGACGTTGCCGGCGTAATGCGATCGACCATGCCATTCGGGAAGGCCACGGTCTCGCGCACCCAGGCCGCGAATTCCGCATCGAACAGCTCCGCCAGGCCCGCCACCGCATCGCGTGTGACATGGCCGTTATGGGGGATGTTGTCGCAAGACATAACCGTAAAGGGCACGGCTCCTGCCTCGCGGCGCTGCTTCAAGCCGGCCAGGATCAGGCCGAACACGGTGGTCGGCGCATCCGGCGAAGCGGCATCGGCGACAATCGCAGGATGCTTCGGGTTGAACTTGCCGGTGGAGGCGTCGATGAAGTAGCCGCCCTCAGTGATCGTCAGCGACACGATGCGGATGGCCGGATCGGCCAGCGTGGCAAGAATACGAGCGGTGTCGCCGGGCGCAATGAAGTCGATCATCGCACCCGTTACCCGGGCTTCCATATGGCCGGTGTCCTGCTCAACCACCGTGGTGAGCCAATCCTGCGCGCCGAGCTTCTCATGCATGGCAGCTTCCGATGGCAACACGCCGGCACCGATGATCGCCCAATCATGATCCGCACCCGTGGCGAACAGATCGTCAAGGTAAACCGCCTGATGCGCGCGATGGAAATTGCCGACACCGAAGTGCAGGATACCCGCCTTCAGATCCGAGCGGTCATATCGGGGAGCAGGGACCTTGGCCGGCAGATCGGACAGCGCGGCAGCAGACAATTTCACAGACATGGCAGTTCTTCCAGATTTCGCTCAAGGCTTCATGGCCATAGGCGATGGTCGTTTCATGACAAGTCAGCGCAAGGCGCCGCCTTGTGCTTAAAGCGCGATGCCGTCCTTGCCGAAGCGGTGCAGCTTCTGGGCGTCCGGCGTCAGGTAAATCGTGTCACCCGGATTCAGCCCCGCTTCGCCCTCGGCGCGAACGGTGATGTGGTCCATGCCGTGATCCATGCCTTCGGCATGCACATGCAGGAAGGTGTCCGAGCCGAGATGTTCGGCTACACCCACCGTGCCCTTCCAATCGCCCTCCGTACGGGAGATCAGAAGATGCTCTGGACGCACGCCGATGGTTTCCGCACTGTACTTGGATGCAGCCGCACCGCTCAGCAGGTTCATGCGTGGGCTGCCGATAAAGCCGGCCACGAACAGGTTGCGCGGGTTGCGATAGAGTTCGAGCGGCGAACCGACCTGCTCGATATTGCCGGCATTCAGCACCACGATCTTGTCGGCCATGGTCATGGCTTCGACCTGGTCATGCGTCACATAGATCATCGTGGTCTTGAGCTGCTGGTGCAGCTCGCTGATTTCGAGACGCATCGTGCCGCGCAAGGCCGCATCGAGGTTGGACAGCGGCTCGTCGAACAGGAACGCCTGCGCCTCGCGCACGATCGCCCGGCCCATCGCGACACGCTGCCGCTGCCCGCCGGACAGGTTCGCCGGCTTGCGGTCCAGGTGCTCGCGCAGCTCCAGGGTGTCGGCGGCGAACTCGACGTGGTCCTTGATCTCCGCCTCGCTGAACTTCCCCTTCTGCAGCCGCAGCGGGAACGCGATGTTCTCGAAGACCGTCAGGTGCGGGTAGAGCGCGTAGTTCTGGAACACCATCGCCAGGTGCCGGTCGCGCGGCGCCTTGTCGTTGACCACCTCGTCGCCGATCTTCAGCTCGCCGGAGGTGATGTCCTCCAGGCCGACGATCATCCGCAGCAGCGTGGACTTCCCGCAGCCGGACGGGCCGACCAGGATGACGAACTCGCCGTCCTTGATGTCCAGGCTGACGCCGTTCACGGCGGGGTACCCGTCGCCGTACTGCTTGACGATGTCCGTCAGCGTGATGGATGCCATGAGCTCCTCCTACGAATCCGGGCGCCGCAGGGCCTCAGCCCTTGACCGCGCCCTGGGTCAGCCCGGACACGATCTGGCGCTGGAACAGCAGCACCAGGACGACGACGGGGATGGTGACGACGACGGCGGCGGCGGAGATCGCGCCGGTGGGGTCCTCGAACTGGGACGCGCCGGAGAAGAACGCCAGCGCGGCGGGCACGGGCCGGGCCGCCTCCGTGGAGGTCAGCGAGATGCCGTACACGAAGTCGTTCCAGGCGATGAAGAACGCGATCAGCGCGGTGGTGAACACGCCTGGCGCCGCCAGCGGGACGATGGCCTTCCGGAAGGCCTGCCAGGTCGTCGCCCCGTCCACCTGCGCGGCCTGCTCGAGCTCCCAGGGGATCTGCCGGAAGAATGCGGTGAGCGTCCAGATGGAGATGGGCAGCGTCAGCGACAGGTACGGGATGATCAGGCCCGGCCAGGTGTCGTAGAGCCCGATGCTCCGCCACAGGTTGAACAGCGGCGTGACGAGCGAGATGACCGGGAAGATCGACACCCCGAGCGCCGTGGTGAGGATGAGCCTGCGGCCCGGGAAGTCCAGCCGGGCGATCGCGTAGGCCGCCAGGGTCGCGAGCACCGAGGAGATCGCGGTGGCGATCAGCGAGATGCCGATGGAGTTGCGCAGCGACGACAGGAACAGCTCCTGCGCCGATCCGTCGGGACCGAGGATCTGCTCGTAGTTCGTCCACGTCCACGTCGTCGGCAGGAACTTCCCGGCGGTCAGGTCGCTGGGCAGCTTGAACGACGTCGCGATGATCGACAGCACCGGGAACAGCGCGTAGACGAGGACGACCACGGAGATCGCGCTCCAGGCCACCTTCTGCCGGGTCGTCAGGGTGCCCATCACTTCTCCCCCCGTGCTCCGGCGAGATCGACCCGGAAGATCTTGATCGCCACGAAGCAGATGATCAGGACGCAGAGGAACAGCAGCACCGAGATCGCCGACCCGAGGCCGATCTCGAGCCGGCCGATCGACGTCCGGTAGGCGAGCAGCGACAGCACCGTGGTGCCGTTGGCGCCGTTCGTCATGATGAAGACGTTGTCGAAGATCCGGAATGCGTCCAGGGCCCGGAACAGGACGGCGACCATGATGGCCGCCTTCATGTTCGGCAGCACCACGCGCCGCATCCGCTGCCACGGCGTCGCCCCGTCGACCTGCGCGGCCTCCTCCAGGTCGCCCGGCACCTGCGCCAGGCCGGCGAGCAGCAGCAGCGAGATGAACGGCGTGGTCTTCCACACCTCGGACGCGATGATGACGAACAGGCTGGTCCACGTCCCGGCGAACCAATTGAGATCCGGGCCGATGCCGGGCACCCAGTCGAACCAGTGGTTGACGAACCCGGACTGGATGTCGAACGCGTACAGCCAGGCGAACGCCGAGACCACGGTGATGATCCCGTAGGGCACGAGGATCGCCGTGCGCAGCAGGCCGCGCAGCCGCTGGATCGCCCGGTGCATGACCAGCGCCAGCCCGAAGCCGAGCACCACCTCGATCGCGACGGTGATGATCATGATCAGCGTCGTGACCCACAGCGACTGCCAGAACACCGGGTCGCCGAGGATCACCCCGTAGTTGCCGAGCCCGACGAACGCCTTGTCGTCCGGCGCGGTGAGCCGGTTCCGGAACAGCGAGTCGTAGACGGCCTGCAGGATCGGGTAGGCGGTGACGGCCAGCATCACCAGGAACGCGGGGCCGGCGAG
>DCDI01000252.1:0-4896 GCA_002316345.1 Phyllobacteriaceae bacterium UBA1059
TCGCCGAAACCCGCCATGGCGGTGATGGTCGCAACGATGCGCCGCAGCGCCTGACCGAGTGCCGCAATCGCCTTTCCGTCACCCATCCCCGCCCCTTCCCGACCCATTCGGCGGGGGAGTGTAGAAGCCGGTTCGAGGGGTGGTGGATAGATTTGTTGGCGAGGGGACGGAAAGGCTGGTGGTTGTAAGGGGTGCGGGAGATGGGGGCGGTGGTTTCGTTCACGGGCGAGATAGAGAAGGTTTCGCACGCGGGCTGTTCAAATCGCGCCTTTCTCGCCGCTTCGTCATCCTCGGACTTGATCCGAGGATCCATGCCTGACCAGCCAAAACGCACCACGCTCATCCGACCCGCCCTGCCCCGACAATCGTTCAGGCATGGATCCTCGGGTCTCCACCTGCGCTTGCGCTCCGGTTCCGCCCAAGGATGACGAAAGTGGGAGAAGGCTCGCTCCGAATGACGACGCTGCACCCTTGCTCGCGCATTCAAACCCGTTAGCGTGCCGGCATGACCGGCTACACCTACATGACCGCGAGCCAGAAGAACGGCACGATCTATATCGGCGTGACCGGCGACCTCGCGCGCCGTATTCCCGAGCATAAAGCGCGTGACGGCAAGGGGTTTACCACACGCTATGGTGTTGTGCGGATGGTCTGGTACGAGGAGTTCTTCGACATCCGCGATGCCATTCAGCGCGAGAAAACGCTGAAGCACTGGCCGCGTCAGTGGAAGGTGGACTTGATCGAGAAGACCAACCCGGACTGGAACGAGTTGTTTGCTGGGACGGGGTGGTAGGCGGTTAGGCAGCGGGGGCATCTGTCATGATCATGACTGTGCCTCGCGTGGGCCTTGCGGCGGAAAGCGCTCCCTCTCCGCTTCACAGGAGAGACCGCGCACTCTCTACCGCTTCGGCGGATCATAGAGGCGCACCCTTGCCGCTTCGTCATCCTCGGGCTTGACCCGAGGATCCATGCCGGGGACGGCTAAACCTTGATGGTCGAGACACTATCATTTCGTCGAGATGTTACCGGGGTCGTTCCCGCTCTTATCCAAAATTCTCTCTCTAACGTCTTATCGCTTGGCATTCTCAAGCAGACGCCAGTATTCTTTGACCAGGAAGTCTAAGAGGGAGAGAATGAGCAACACCTATCTTATGGTTCACTATCGCCGCTTCGAAATGGGCAAGAAGCCGCTACCAAGCGATTCTCTTGAAAGCCTCTGCCGAAAAGCTTTGCAGACGACCAAGGATGGATCAGCTCTCTGGTCCCGCCCGGAGGATAGGATATTCGATGTTGAAGATGTAGATGGGCGTAGAATATTCCTAAATAAGGTCGCGGACCTCTCGAGCGCGGTTTTTGGAGAGATGTGCCTCGCACAAAACCGCGATTTACAGGCGCTCCTGAGCATGAAAGCTTCTGCGGTCCGACTGTCCAACTTAACTACAGCCACAGTTTACAATCTGGACGAGAGACAAGCACCCAGTGGATCTCAATTCATTCGCGGCCTCGCGTACTGGATGGCTATTGGAGATAATCTCCTTTTCGTAAAAAATAATTCGATGACCCCAGAGTTAATCCGGCTCTACCTTGAGTGGCTCCTGAAAAAGCGAACAGGAGTCGTGAGCACGGATGATGGCTTTCAGCTTAACGCAGCACTCGACAAGGCACAGACCTCCGCCGACATAGGAGAGGTCCGTAGTTTCCGGCTTGCGGGAAAAGCAGCTCCACAAATGGTAATGCCCGCATCATCTAAATCACAGGAGCGGGAGGTTAAAACATCCCGTCGGATTGGCGATAGGATCGCCGAAATGCAACAAGCTGTGCCAATTGTGGAAGCTATTTTCGGGAAGAAAAGGACTGCCTCTCTTGTCGAAAGCTTGGGTCCCAAGGAGTATCTGGCCGTAGAAGCGTCTGTCAAAGTTCGCGGACGCCGCACAGAACAATCTAAAGACGAATTCCAGCGCATCACTAACGATATTGCTGACTCATCCGATGCGAAGGTTCAGATTGAGGGCAGAGACGGGAAAATCGCAGATGGAGACGCCATACTGAGGACACGTATGCCCTTTCATCTGCCATATGAAGGGAGCAATCTTCTGGAGTTCGACAACGTTGCCGATCAGCTTCAGGAGGTCTATTCGCGCTTCGTGAAGGATGGGAAGATTCCGGCCTGATGGCCCGTACACTGACAGTCGTTTGTACGTTCGCAGCGGCTGCTCTGTTCAGCTGGTTAGTTCCGCTTGCCCGTATATTTGGTGGATTACAACCTTTAGTCGTTGCTTTCTCGATAATGATTGCCGCCGTCTTCGTACGCTTGAATCGAGGAATGCCATCGTTCGAGTGGAAAGCTGTTAAGCCCAGAGATCGGGCTAACCTTACGTCTGCAGTAGTTAGTCTTTCGGCGGAGTACGGTTGGCTTTTACTGTTAATGGCAGTCGGTTTAACGGGCATGGTGTCTTTGACCATGATTGGAAAGGCAACTTCGAGTTCATGGCCTGAATGGGTACAACGGATCGGGTCTGCCGCAATAGGCGGTATTATTGCCCTTTGTGCTGCAAGAATGTGCTACGTCGTTTGGCGAGACATCGATATAATTAAGCTGCAGAAGCAGCTAATAGATGATGCTGCCACTAATGAGCTTTCAGATCAGGATATGCTGCTGGCTGAGAGGAAAGTCGCCGACATTCAGGCTGCCAGTGTTCGCAAAATTGATGTCCCTCCTCCCGAGACTTTATCTTAGCTAAACTCACAAGCCTCGATAGGACAACCCTGCTGAGGACATAAAGTCTTTCGCTAAGCACTGCAATCTCGCTCGATGGGTCATTGCGAAGCAACACTTAGGCATGGATCCTCGGGTCGAGCCCGAGGATGACGAAGCGAAGGGGTTTGCGCGCGACTGGCGGCTGTGGGTGGCGCGGTGAACGGCGCGGTTGCGGTAGCGCGGACTCTCCTTCTCCCCTTGTGGGAGAAGGTGGCTGAGCGGAGCGACGTCGGATGAGGGGTGGTCCAGCTTGGCGCGGCGGTGCCGTTGGCGTGGGGCTTTGGCGGAAAGGGTGGCGGGGCACAGCACCCCTCATCCGTCACCTGCGGTGACACCTTCTCCCACAAGGGGCGAAGGGACGGCGCCAGGGTCTGCGCTGTCGTGGAAGAGGGATGGTCAGGCATGGATCCTCGGGTCGAGCCCGAGGATGACGAAGTGGAGAGGTGGCGGTCAATCTTGGACGGTGAGGCGGGAAACGTTCCGGCTGACCTTCGTCGTTGATCAATTATCCCCCATCTTGAGCGCCTGAATAAACGCCTCTTGCGGGATGTCCACGCGGCCGAACTGGCGCATGCGCTTTTTGCCCTCTTTCTGCTTGTCGAGCAGCTTGCGCTTGCGGGAGACGTCGCCGCCGTAGCATTTGGCGGTGACGTCCTTGCGGAGCGCCGAGATGGTTTCGCGGGCGACGATGCGGCCGCCGATGGCGGCCTGGATCGGGATCTTGAACATGTGCTGGGGGATCAGCTCCTTGAGCTTTTCGCACAACACGCGGCCGCGCTTTTCGGCGGCCGAGCGGTGCACCAGCATGGAAAGGGCGTCCACCGGCTCGTCGTTCACCAGGATCGACATCTTAACGAGGTCGCCCTCGCGATAATCGGTGAGATGGTAGTCGAAGGAAGCGTAGCCTTTCGAGATCGACTTCAGGCGGTCGTAGAAATCGAACACGACTTCGTTGAGCGGCAGGTCGTAAACCAGCATGGCGCGCTTGCCGACATAAGACAGGTCGGCCTGGATGCCGCGGCGGTCCTGGCAGAGCTTCAGGATTGATCCCAAATAATCGTCGGGCGTGAGGATCGTGGCGCGGATCCACGGTTCCTCGACATGCGCGATCTTCACGACATCGGGCATATCGGCGGGGTTGTGCAGTTCAAGCACTTCGCCGTCGTTCATCGCCATGCGGTACACCACGGAAGGTGCTGTGGCGATGAGGTCGAGGTTGAACTCGCGCTCCAGCCGCTCCTGGATGATTTCCAGATGCAGAAGGCCGAGGAATCCGCAGCGGAAGCCGAAGCCGAGTGCGGCCGAGGTTTCCATTTCGAACGAGAAGGACGCGTCGTTGAGGCGCAGGCGGCCCATGGCGGCGCGCAGGTCTTCGAAATCGGCGGCATCCACGGGGAACAACCCGCAGAACACGACGGGCTGCGCGGGCTTGAAGCCTGCCAGCGCGGAAGCGGTCGGGCGGCGGTCTTCGGTAATGGTGTCGCCGACGCGGGTGTCGGCCACTTCCTTGATGGAGGCCGTGATGAAGCCGAACTCGCCGGGGCCGATCTCGTCGGACTGGATCATCTTCGGCGTAAAGAAGCCGGCGCGCTCGACGGGGTATTTGGCCCCGGTGCCCATCATGCGGATGGTCTGACCCTTTTTCAGCACGCCATCGATGACGCGCACCAGCACGATGACGCCGAGATAGGTGTCGTACCAGCTATCGACCAGCATGGCCTTGAGGGGGGCGGAGGCATCGCCTTCGCGCGGGGGCGGCAGCTGGTTGACGATGGCTTCCAGCACATCCGGCACGCCGAGGCCGGTCTTGGCCGAGATCATCACCGCCTGGGAAGCGTCGATGCCGATGACTTCCTCGACCTGCTCCTTGATGCGCTCGGGTTCGGCAGCGGGCAGATCGACCTTGTTGAGGACGACGACGATTTCGTGATTGTTGTCGATGGCCTGATAAACGTTGGCCAGCGTCTGGGCTTCCACGCCTTGGGACGCATCCACCACCAGCAGCGAGCCTTCGCAGGCCGACAACGAGCGCGAGACTTCATAGGCGAAGTCGACATGGCCCGGCGTGTCGATGAGGTTCAGCGTGTAAGTTTCGCCGTTCTTGGCGGTGTATTGAAGGCGCACGGTCTGCGCCTTGA
>DCDI01000252.1:4942-5270 GCA_002316345.1 Phyllobacteriaceae bacterium UBA1059
GCGTCGACTTGCCGTGGTCGATATGGGCAACGATGGAGAAGTTGCGGATATGGGAAAGGGGCGTGGTCATGGTGCGCCGCGTATAAAGGCAAGCCACCGTTTCGCAAAGCGATAAAGCACGGGAATCGGCGTCGCGTTTTACTGATCCTTTTCCTTTGACGGGCAAAGACTTGGGGCAATGACGATCTCGATCGACCTGAGGACACACCGCTGAGCGCGCATCCCCTCCAAGTTTCCATGCCCGTGCCCGATCCGGAACCGGTCGTGCAGCCCGATGCCTATCTCGCAGCCCTGCTGGAACTGGCGACGCCGGTGCTGCTGGCCGATG
>DCDI01000232.1:0-16084 GCA_002316345.1 Phyllobacteriaceae bacterium UBA1059
CGAGGTGAAGCGCCGCATCATGATCGGCACCTATGTTCTGTCGGCCGGTTATTACGATGCCTATTACGTGCAGGCGCAGAAGGTCCGTACGCTGATCAAGCGCGATTTCGAGACCGTCTTTGCGGATGGCGTCGATGCGATCCTGACGCCGGCGACGCCGTCTTCGGCGTTCGGTATTGCTGATCAGGATATGGCTGCCGATCCCGTGAAGATGTATCTCAACGACATCTTCACGGTGACAGTAAACATGGCTGGGCTGCCCGGCATTGCCGTGCCTGCGGGTCTCGACCACAAGGGCTTGCCGCTCGGACTGCAACTGATTGGCAAGCCGTTCGAAGAAGAAACGTTGTTCCGCACCGCGCATGTCATCGAGAAAGCCGCCGGCCGGTTCGAAGCGCCCAAGTGGTGGTGAGAGGCTCCCGAGTCGGATAAAGGGCGGCAATGTTCTTCCTTGCCGCCAAGATCTTCTGGTTCCTCCTTCAGCCGATCAACCTGATCGGCATCCTGCTCCTGTTGGCGCTGATCGCCACGGCCATGCGGTGGCGGAGGCTTAGCCTGTTCNNGTCGGCGTGGTCGTCGATTGGCCCCGTCATGCTGCGGCCCCTGGAAGATCGGTTCGCTCGGCCCAACCCTGCGCCGCAAACGATCGCCGGCATCATTATGCTCGGCGGCGGGATGGAAGGCGCGATCAACCTCAAGCGTGGTGGCTATGAGTTGAACGCTGGCGGCGACAGGCTGGTCGAGACCGCCGTTCTTGCTCGCCGTTATCCCGAAGCACGGATCGTGCTGTCCGACGGCAATGGCTCGCTGGTGCTGGAAGGCGAGGGCGACGCGGACTCGGCGCCGCGCCTGCTTGAAGGTCTCGGTGTTGCGCGGGAGCGGCTGGTGCTTGAAAACAAGTCACGTGACACGTTCGAGAATGCTGTGTTCAGCCGCGAAATGGTTCAGCCCAAAGCCGGCGAAACGTGGCTGCTGGTCACCTCGGCCTTTCACATGCCGCGCTCGATGGCGCTATTCCGCAAAGCTGGATTCGATGTTGTGCCGTGGCCGGTCGATTATCGCACACGTGGTGACGAAATGCCGGGGCGGGCCACGGACAATCCCCTGGACTCGCTTTCCGCGACGACGATCTCCTTGCGCGAATGGATCGGCCTTGTGGCCTATTGGCTTTCAGGCCGGATCGATTCTCCGCTGCCTGGACCCGCTTGATCGCTCAGAATCGTTCGGCGCGCTTCCGAGAAGAACTGACGGCGCAGTAACACGACGACCACCAGCAGGCTGCTGAGCGCGAAGATCAACGGGCTGATGAACCAGCCGAGATAGCCTATCGAAAAGAAAATTCCCCGGAGGCCCGCATTGAAGTGCTTGCCCGCGAGGATGTTGATGCGCGCCGCGCGGTTGATCGCAGCATCGAAGGCTCGTCGATCTTGTTCTGCCTCCATTGCCGGAGGGACGGCGCCGAACAGGATCGAGCAGTAATTGAACAGGCGATACGACCAGGCGAACTTGAAGAAGGAATAGGCGAAGAGGCAGCACAAGCCGATGATCTTGAACTCGAACACGCCGCGTTCCGGCGCGTGAATGAAGGGGATCTCGCTGAGAACGCTCAGCACCTGCTGCGTTTGGCCAATCAGCGCAAAGCAGCCGCCGAGTGCGAAGAGCGAGGTTGAGGCAAAAAAGCCTGTGCCGGTTTGCAGTCCGGCCATGATGCTGGTGTCGATCATGCGCAGCTCGCGCCGAGCCATGGTTTCGATCCAGATCCGACGCTGGCGGTTCATGGCGACGTTGAGGGACGGGCGGTGAAAAACATGGCCACCCACCGCGGCGCCGTAGAACGCCCACAGCGCAGCAAAAAACAGCAGGGCTGCCGTATCATAGGACGTGAGGGGGATGGCTCGATGCATGACTGTTTCGATCTGACGATGTTTGCTGCCCAAGATGCCTAGATTCGGCCGCAGGCGTTAGAAGATGATGAACGCCGCGGAGCGCCTAAGTGCCTGACAAGATTAGAGTGGTGCGATGAGGCACGCCATTCGTGCCTTGTTGATGCCTCATTCTGCATTGCGGTAGCGTTGTTGATCGGCTAATCGGACGCGGCGGACGAGCGCCACTGAGCCTCCGCGACGATGAACAGCATGGATCAATATGGACGATCATGAGCAGAAATCCTGCTGGGGCCTTACGGTCAAAGCAGTTCTTGGATTTATCGTGATGATGGCTTTGAGCTGGCTGATCATGGGTGCAGAATCCGGATCGGTGATAGCTTCAGCGGGCTGAACGCGAAAATTATTTGCAATCGGTTCTTGAGGGGGCGCAGCGATGCGTCCCTTTTTTGTTGGGCGGCGGCAATGTCGCGTCCGGATCATGCAAAGTCGGTTGGCAGAAGGTGCGATGCGCTTGGTGAGCGCATGCATTACACTCTCGCAATCGACCGCGATCAGCACGATATTGAGGCACGATGTTTCTTTCCGTCTTCGACCTCTACAAAATCGGTATTGGCCCTTCGAGCTCGCATACGATGGGGCCGATGACGGCTGCCGCGCGCTTCCTCGAGGAGCTGCAGAGCGGTGATTGGCCGCGTCCGGCAAACGCGAGGGTCAGTCGCCTTGCGGTCAGCCTGCATGGATCGCTGGCGTTTACCGGGGTTGGGCACGGCACCGACCGCGCGGTGATTCTCGGCCTCGCCGGCTTCATTCCAACCACCGTGGATCCCGACCAGACTGACGCCATCCTTGAGCGTGTGGCGACCGAGAAGCGTGTGCATCCGGCCGGGCACGGCGAGGGGTACCGCTTCGATCCGAAGGCCGACCTGGTTCTGGACAAGAAAGTGCCTTTGCCTGGACACGCCAACGGCATGGCCTTCAACGCCTTCGATGGGGATGATCGCCTGCTGTTGAGGCGGATCTATTATTCGATCGGCGGCGGGTTCGTGGTTTCCGAAGAAGAGCTGCAGCGCTTGAAGTCGACCTCTGGCTCGGCTTCCGGGCCGCGCGTGCCATACCCTTTTCGCAATGCGGCTGAGATGCTGGCGATGGCCAAGCGCAGCGGTCTGTCGATTGCCGAGATGAAGCGCGCTAACGAGGAAATCCATCTGTCGCGCGCGGAACTGGATGACGGGCTCGACCGGGTCTGGGGCGCAATGCAGGGCTGCATTGAGCGCGGCCTGTCCAAGGAAGGCATCATGCCCGGCGGGTTGAAGGTGAAGCGCCGCGCTCGCCAGTTGCATGATCGGTTGCAGGAGGAATGGCGGCAGAACCGGCCGAATCCGCTGTTGGCCAATGATTGGCTCTCGATCTATGCAATGGCCGTGAACGAGGAGAATGCCGCGGGCGGGCGTGTGGTGACCGCGCCTACGAATGGTGCGGCCGGCGTCGTTCCGGCGGTGATGCGTTATTGGCTGCACTTCTATCCCGAAGCCGACCAGAACGACATCCGCACCTTCCTGCTGACTTCGGCAGCCGTAGGCGGAATCATCAAGCACAATGCCTCGATCTCGGGCGCAGAAGTCGGGTGCCAAGGCGAGGTGGGTTCCGCTTCAGCCATGGCCGCCGCTGGATTGGCGGCGGTAATGGGCGGGACGCCGGAGCAGATCGAAAATGCGGCTGAGATCGCGTTGGAGCATCACCTCGGCATGACCTGCGACCCCGTGGGCGGGTTGGTGCAGGTGCCCTGCATCGAGCGGAATGCGCTGGGTGCGGTGAAGGCGGTGACGGCTGCGTCGCTGGCGATCAAAGGCGACGGGACGCATTTCGTGCCGCTCGATGCAGCCATCGAGACGATGCGCCAGACCGGCCTCGACATGAACGAGCGCTACAAGGAAACCAGCCAGGGCGGTCTCGCCGTTAACGTGGTGGAGTGCTGAAACTTCCGCTGCGTCCCTGTGGAGAACCTTGTTCCACCGATTTGATGCCACAATCGGCAGGCGTATGAAACGGTATGGCTCTCCACATCCTGAAGCTCTGCGTCGGCGTCGACACGGTTGAAGACCTTGAAGCCTGGATTACGCATATCCGCGCCGAGCGTGCGCGCGATGGGCACGAGCATCATTTCCATACGACTCGCATGGTGCCGCAACGGAAGCCCGAAGTCCTCGAAGGCGGGTCGATCTACTGGGTGATCAAGGGCACCGTACAATGCCGGCAGCGCTTGGTGGGCATCGAACCCTTCACTGATGGTCAGGGGATCGGCCGTTGCCGGTTGATGCTTGATCCAGAGGTTGTTCGAACGCATTGGCAGCCTCGCCGCCCATTTCAAGGCTGGCGCTACCTCAAGCCGGATGATGCACCTGAGGACCTCGCTGGGTCTAACGAGCTGGCCGAAATGCCGCCTAAGCTGCGGCTGGAGCTGGCTGAGCTGGGGCTGCTTTAGTTCTCCAGCGTTGGCGCCTCGCAGATCAAACAAGATTGAATGGTGCGGATCGGGTAACGTCTCGCCCTTGTCTCCTGCCGCCCGCCGTCTCATCTCTAAAGAATGAGCGCGAGCACACAGGCCGGAGCTATCCGGCAGCTTGATCCATCCGGTGGTTCAGACCCGAACGATCCTGCAGATCCCGCTGGGCGGTTTGATATCACTTTCGAGCGCTTGCGGCGGATCGGATGCCTATGAGCGTCTTGATCGGATTATCGGCGTTCGCCTTGCTTGCCGTGGCGACAGCCGTGCTCTTGCAGATGGATGCTGGCCGACTTGCGCGTGTCATCCGGGTGGGCGGACCTGCGGTGCTGGCCGTCCTCGGTATCGGATTGGTTTTGCTTGGAAGTGCTGCATCCGGTGGCATCATGCTGTCGGTGGCGGGTGCCTGGTTTCTGGCAGGCCGACGAGGCCGAAGCCGCAAAGCTCTACCGGGAGGTCGTTCGATTGTTCGGACCGCTGCGCTCGAAATGGAGCTTGATCATGATAGCGGAGCGCTTGAAGGACAGGCGCTTGCCGGGACCTATGAAGGCCAGCTCCTCGGCACTTTGGATCTGACTGCGCTGCTTTTTCTTCTGAAGGAGGTTCGCAGCGACAGTGAAAGCGTTCGGCTTCTAGAAGCGTATCTTGATAGCCGCTTCGCCGCCTGGCGCCTGCACATGAAGCCGGACATGGACGCGCGGGCTGGACGCACGCCAGGAGCGGGCGCCATGAGCAAGGAGGAGGCCTACAAGGTCCTTGGTCTTGAAGCGACTGCGACCACGGCTGACATCCGCCATGCTCATCGCCGCCTGATGCAGCGGTTGCATCCCGACCGCGCCGGCTCGACCTTCCTGGCCGCGCGGATCAACGAAGCGAAGGACGTCCTGCTCTCTCACCATAACTAAATTCCATCAACGCGATACAAAGAGGGGAGCCGGCAACAGACCGGCTGTTGTTCCAAGAGGGTCTACTGCTCGATGGCGTAGCAGGGGATCTGCTTCTTCTTCAGGGCGCTGCAGGTTTCCCATGCTTCGTCCTTGGAACCGTAGCCGCCGAAGCGGGCGCGGTAGTAGGTGGTGCCGCCCTTCGTGAAGGTTTCGGTAAAGGCGGCGTCGGCCGAGAGGACCCCGGTCGCCTTGCTGGCGATCCGCGACAGGGTGGACTGCGCTTCGCCAGCTGAGGTCAGCGAGGCCACCTGGATGGCCCAGCCGGCACTCCGCGAGTTGGTGTTGGCCTGGATAGACGCAACAGACGAGGTGGAAGCCGTAGCGACGGGGTCGATCGAGGCTGCAACGACAGCGGCGGAACGCGCAACGCTTTCCTTCAAACGAGCCGTCTTTTCGGTTTCCACGGATGCAACCTGAAGATCCGGCTTCACTTTGGCTTCCGCCAGAACCTGCTCAACCACGGAGGCGCCTGGACGATCTATTGGCATCGGTGCGTCTGTGTGCGGAAGGGCTGCGGCATAGGCCTGAACAACCGGCTCGTCGGTGTTGCCACGGGCGACCAAAAGACCGGTGCTGCGGGTTGATGCCTTGGGCAGGTAGGTCTTGATCAACTGCGCCATCTGGTTGTCGCGTGCCGCACCCGAAGTGCCGCCCATGACAACGGCAACCAGCTTGCGATCGCCATCCTTGACCGAGGTCACGAGGTTGAAGCCGGACGCGTTGACGTAGCCGGTCTTGATGCCGTCGACGCCCTTGATGCGGCCGAGCAGGCGATTGTGACCGTTGATGGTCTGCTTGCCGAGCTTGAAGGAGGTCGTGGAGAAATAGGGGTAATATTTCGCATGATGCTCGCGCAGCGCGATGCCAAGGGTGGCCATGTCGCGTGCGGTGGTGCGCTGGTTTGGGTCCGGCAGGCCGGACGCGTTGCGGAACGTGGTGTTGTCCATGCCCAGGCTGCGAGCCTTGGCAGTCATCATGCGCGCGAAATTGGCTTCGGTCCCGCCGATCAGTTCGCCGAGCGCCGCGGCCGCATCGTTCGCCGACTTGGTAATCAACGAAAGAACCGCTTCTTCAACGGTAACCGAACCGCCGGGGCGGATGCCGATCTTCGTGGGCGGGCGGGCCGCCGCATATTTGGAGAAGGGCACGCGTGAATCGAGCCGGATGCGGCCTGCCTTCAGCGCATCGAAAACGAGGTAGAGCGTCATCATCTTGGTCAGCGACGCGGGATAACGCGAACCGTCCGCGCTGGACGAATACAGCGTCTTGCCGGTGTTCGCATCCACGACGATCGCGGCATAACGAGGATTGGAAGCAGCCTGTGCAGCGACGGCTCCCAGTGACAGCACGGTCAATGCGACCAGCGTTGCCTTGGCAGTTTGGCAGAAAGCGGAGAGGAGGCTTGCCGGTGTCTGACGCACGGATACACCCTTCGGTTAGTCTTTTGATTGGCGGGCGTGGCCGAAATGTCAGCCACAAGGAAATACGCTAGAGGTAGGTGGTTACGAAAGCCTTTAGGGTAACCGGATCGTTGACGCGTTCTGACGGTTTAAAGTCGAATTGCGCTCCAACCCTCTTTTCGACCTTTTCGTGTCAGGAGTGAGTTGCCATCTGCCGGAGATGCATGACGCCGGGGCAGAGCCCATATTGTCAGCGCAAAAGAAGGTCTTAAAATCGTACGTCTTCGCACCTACATTCGGATTGAGCGATAGACAGGACTCAGGGGCATAGCGCGTGACGATGGGTGGGAACGCCGAGCGGCGTTTGGCACGAATGCAGGCACAAGACAGCGGCAACGGGCCGGGTCGCAGCACTGCGGTTATTACCCGCACGCGTGCCAAGACAAAGAAGCCCAATCTCTACCGGGTCCTGATCCTCAACGACGACTACACGCCGATGGATTTCGTCGTCCATATTCTCGAGCGGTTCTTCCAGAAGGACCAGGAGGCGGCAACCCGCATCATGCTTCACGTCCATAATCACGGCGTGGGTGAATGTGGGGTCTATACTTTCGAGGTGGCCGAGACCAAAGTGTCACAGGTCATGGACTTTGCCCGTCAGCACCAGCATCCGCTGCAATGCGTGATGGAGAAGAAGTGAGGTACTAAATGCCGGCTTTCTCCCAAGGCCTAGAAAAGGCGCTTCACCAGGCGCTTACGTTCGCCAATGAGCGGCATCATGAATATGCCACGCTCGAGCATCTTCTGCTGGCGCTGATCGACGATGGCGATGCGGCTGCCGTGATGCGGGCTTGCAACGTCGATGTCGATGATCTCAAGCAGACGGTGCTAACCTATATCGACACCGAACTCGACAATCTTATTACTGGTTATGACGAGGACTCCAAGCCGACGGCCGGGTTCCAGCGCGTGATCCAGCGGGCCGTCATTCACGTCCAGTCGTCCGGCCGTGAAGAAGTGTCCGGCGCCAACGTGCTCGTTGCGATCTTTGCCGAGCGCGAAAGCCATGCCGCCTACTTCCTGCAAGAACAGCAGATGACCCGCTACGACGCGGTCAACTACATAAGCCACGGCATCGCCAAGCGGGCAGGGGCAAGCGAGTCGCGTCCGCCACGTGGCGCCGAGGATGAGCAGACCGGCGCTCCGGGCGCTGAGGGCGAAGAGGGCGGCAAGAAAAAGCAGCAGCAGGATGCGTTGACGGCTTACTGCGTCAACCTCAACGTTAAGGCCAAGGGCGGCAAGATCGATCCGCTGATCGGCCGCGAAAACGAGATCAACCGGACTATCCAGGTCCTTTGCCGTCGTTCCAAGAACAACCCGCTTTATGTGGGCGATCCCGGTGTCGGCAAGACGGCCATTGCCGAAGGTCTCGCCAAGCGGATCGTTGAAGGCAAGGTGCCGAGCGCACTTGCCGATGCCACGATCTTCTCGCTGGACATGGGAACGCTGCTGGCCGGCACACGTTATCGCGGTGACTTCGAAGAGCGGCTGAAGCAGGTTGTGAAGGAACTCGAAGAGTATCCAGGCGCCGTGCTGTTCATCGATGAGATCCACACCGTGATTGGTGCTGGCGCAACGTCGGGTGGCGCGATGGATGCCTCGAACCTCCTGAAGCCGGCTCTGTCGTCGGGAGCGATCCGTTGCATCGGCTCCACCACCTATAAGGAGTTCCGCCAGTTCTTCGAAAAGGATCGCGCCCTCGTTCGCCGGTTCCAGAAGATCGACGTGAACGAGCCGACGGTGGATGACACGATCGCCATCATGAAGGGTCTGCGGCCCTACTATGAGGACTTCCACAAGGTGAAGTTCACCTCCGACGCGATCAAGGCGGCGGTGGAGCTGTCGGCTCGCTACATCAACGACCGCAAGCTGCCGGACAAAGCGATCGACGTGATCGACGAAACCGGTGCTTCGCAGATGCTGCTGCCGGAAAACAAGCGCAAGAAGACGATTACCGTAAAGGAGATCGAAGCCACGATCGCCACCATGGCGCGCATCCCGCCGAAGACGGTTTCGGCCGATGACGAGCAGGTGCTGGCCGGGCTGGAAGTCGAGCTCAAGCGCGTGGTTTATGGTCAGGACACGGCGATCACCGCTTTGTCTTCGGCGATCAAGCTTGCTCGTGCAGGCCTGCGTGAACCGGAGAAGCCTATCGGGTCCTACCTGTTCTCGGGTCCGACGGGCGTCGGCAAGACCGAAGTTGCCAAGCAGTTGGCTGCTTCGCTCGGCTGCGAGCTGCTGCGTTTCGATATGTCGGAATATATGGAGCGTCACACGGTAAGCCGTTTGATCGGCGCACCTCCCGGCTATGTCGGCTTCGACCAAGGCGGTCTGCTGACCGATGGCGTCGATCAGCATCCGCATTGTGTACTGTTGCTCGACGAGATCGAAAAGGCGCATCCAGATCTGTTCAACATCCTGTTGCAAGTCATGGATCATGGACAGCTGACGGATCACAACGGCAAGAAGATCGACTTCCGCAACGTGATCCTGATCATGACCACCAACGCGGGTGCGGCTGATGCGGCGCGTGCGGCGATCGGCTTCGGCTCTTCGAAGCGGGAGGGCGATGATGTGGAAGCGATCAATCGCCTGTTCACACCGGAATTCCGCAACCGTCTCGATGCGATCATCCCGTTCGGCTCTCTGCCGGTGCCGGTGATCCACCAGGTCGTGCAGAAGTTCGTGATGCAGCTGGAATCGCAGCTGTCGGAGCGCGGCGTGACCTTCGACCTGTCGGAAGAGGCAATCGCCTGGCTGGCTGACAAGGGCTATGATGAACGCATGGGCGCGCGTCCGCTTGGGCGCGTCATCCAGGAGAACATCAAGAAGCCGCTGGCGGATGAAGTTCTGTTCGGCAAGCTGAAAAACGGCGGCACGGTTCGTGTCTCGGTCGAAGATGCCGATGGCAAGAAGAGCCTGAAGCTGGAAACGCTGGCTGGCGAGCTGCCGGTCAAGCCGAAAAAGGAAGCTGAAGCGAAGGCTCTTAAGCGGGCAAGGAAGCCTGTGGCAAAAAAGGACGTGCCGCAGGAAATGGCGGAAGACGAGAAGAAGTCGCCCGGCAAGCGCAGCCTCGTTCCACAGCTTCCACGCAAGAACTAAGCTCGCATCCTCTCTACAAAGTCAGAGCGCGCGGACCACACCGCGCGCTTTTTGTTTTTGCAGGCGATCCTGCATGGCGCAGTTGAAGACGAACATGTCATACAGGACCACAAGCAACTATAGAGGATGCAGGCATGGAGGCTCTGGATGAAGCGCGTGAAGATGCCGCCTTTCACTGGTATCTTCGGGGTGTACGATCAGCCTACTCCATCCCCGGCTTCATCCTGATGAGTTCCTTCGTCGGCTTCAGCGCTTTGGCCAAAGCCGCCGGGGTCGGACTGTGGGCGAGCGTGTTCATGACGGGGATCGTCTGGGCCTTGCCTGCACAGGTCGTGCTCGTAGGCGCGATCATTGCCGGCAACTCGCTGGCAGCGGCCGCTTTTGCCGTGGCGTTGTCCTCGGTGCGCCTGACGCCAATGGTGGTGGCGATCGTCCCTGAGATGCGCGGACCAAGAACGCGTCCGATTACGCTTTATCTTCTGTCCCACTTCGTGGCCGTCACGTCCTGGGTGCTGGCCATGGCAAAGCTGCCGGACGTGCCACCGGCCAGGCGCACTGCCTTCTATTTCGGCTTGGGTTCGACGCTGACGCTCAGCAACATGGTTGTGGTCGGCAGTGTTTATGTTCTGGCCGACGCTCTGCCGCGCGAAATATCAGCGGCGCTGTTCATGCTGACGCCGATGTATTTCCTCACGTCGCTTTGGGGATCGGCCCGGGAATGGGCCACCAACCTGGCTATGGTGTTCGGCATCGTGCTTGGCCCGATCGCGCACGTTCTTGCGCCGAGCTTCGACCTGCTGATCGCCGGGTTCGGCGGAGGCATCGGCGCATATGTCATCTATCGTCTCGCGCATCGGAGACGAACGGCATGACCTACTTCTCCAATGACGCGTGGTGGTGGCCGTTTTTCTTCATCCTAATCGCAGGATGGCTGGCGACCGATGCCTGGCGCTACCTCGGCGTCTATTTAGGCGGCCGTATCCGCGATGACTCCGAGATGCTTGTGCTCGTTCGCGCGATCGCAACGGCGCTGGTTGCGGCCGTGATCGGCAATCTCATCCTGTTTCCTTCAGGAGAGCTGGCATCCACGCCGGCAGCGCTGCGTATCGGAGCCGCAGTGGCGGGGTTCGCCGCTTATCATATAGCCCGCAAGACGGTGATCGTCGGCATCATCGTTGCCGAGGCAATCCTTCTTGCGGGCCTGTACGCTCTTTAGTTTCCTAGAACGCCGATCATCTTCTCGGCGTTCACCGCAAGCACATCCGGCTTTTCCATCGTTCCGCTATGTGGCTTCAACGCAACGCCTTCGAAGCGCGGAATGACATGGAAATGCAGGTGATACACCGACTGGCCGGCCGCCGGTTCGTTGAACTGCTCGATCGTCACGCCATCCGCATCGAAGGCCTTCACGGCGGCCTTGGCGACATGCTGGACCGTCTGGATCAGGGTGGCGAGATCGCCGGCTGGGATGTCGAGCAAGTTGCGTGCCGATGCCTTGGGGATCACCACGCAATGACCTTCGCCGCGCGGCATGATGTCCATGAAGGCGAAGCTGTGATCGTCCTCGTAGATCCGGTGAGCCGGCAGATCGCCGCGCAGGATCTTGGCAAAGATGTTGTCGGGATCATAGGCAGCGGTCATCGGTCGGCCCTCGGTTGTTGCTTGGGCCAAGAGGGATAAGCAAGAAGCTCGGAAGCGTAAAGCGCCGAGCGTGCGCTTACTCAGACTTGCGGAACGGCGTTCGCTCTTCGAGATAGTCGCTCATGGCTTCCACATCACGACGCTCGCGGCGGAGGTAATCACCCACAGCTTTACGCAGGCCTGGGTGGGCGATGTAGTGGGCGGAATGCGTGGTCACCGGCACATAGCCGCGTGCAAGCTTGTGTTCGCCCTGCGCACCGGCCTCAACCACGCGCAACTTCCTGTTTATCGCGAAGTCGATGGCCTGATGGTAGCAGACTTCGAAGTGCAGGAAGGGATGATCCTCGATACAGCCCCAGTTGCGCCCGAACAGCGTATCTCCGCCGATGAAGTTGATGGCGCCGGCGATGTAACGGCCGTCGCGCTTTGCCATGACCAACAAGATGTCGTCCGGCATGCGCTCGCTGATCAGCGAGAAGAACATGCGGTTGAGATAAGGCCGGCCCCACTTGCGGCTGCCGGTGTCCATGTAGAAGGCGTAGAAGTCGTCCCAGACGCGCTCGGTCAGATCGCTGCCTGTCAGCCACTCGACCGAGATGCCGGATGCCAAGGCGGATTCGCGTTCCTTGCGGAGCGTCTTGCGCTTGCGCGAGGCGAGAGCATCGAGAAAGTCCGAATAGCTCGAATAGCCTTCGTTGAAGAAATGAAACTGCTGATCTGTGCGATGGAGAAAGCCGGCGCTCTCGAGCACAGCGACGTCTGCTTCGTTGGCGAAGGTGACGTGGGCGGATGAGGCGCCAAGCTGGTCGGTCAGAGCCTTGATGCCCTCGCCAAGTGCTGCCTGAATCGCATCCGGTGCGTAGTTACCGGCAACAAGCAGACGCGGTCCTGTGGCGGGCGTGAAGGGTACGGAGATCTGGAGCTTCGGATAGTACTGGCCGCCCGCGCGCTCAAAGGCGTCGGCCCAGCCATGATCGAAGACATATTCACCCTGGCTGTGTGACTTCAAATAACCAGCGACGGCGCCGAGCAGCGTGCCGTCTGGTGCTTCCAAGCGCAAATGCTGGCCCAGCCAACCGGTCTTGCGCGTGGCACAGCCAGAGTCTTCGAGGGCGCTGAGGAAGGCATAGGAGATGAATGGGTTGTAGGGCAGGGTGCCGACCTTCGACGCCCCATCGAAACTGCTCCATTCGGCAGCTGAAAACGCCTTGAGATCCGTCGCGACGCGGATCGTGATCTCACCGTCTTCTGCCATCTCGCCGCCAGCATCCGCCATCCCGCTCAACATACGCTTGGCGGATGCGAGAACAAGATGACGATGCGGCAGGAAAGACGGAAACGATCAGGCTTCAAAGCCCTCGAAAGTCATCTGATCAGCATGAGCAAAGGTCTTTGCCTTGGCCTGCTCGTTGCGGACCGTCCAGGTAATGACCGGCATATTTAGCTTCTCGCGCACGAAGGTGATGAAGCGATTCGGCAGATCATCGACGCCGTAGGACACGAAGTCGAAGCCGTGCGCCAGCATGGAAAAGTGTGCTTCCAGTTCGCTGTCCTCGCGGCCATAGGCTGTAAGGCCGGCCGGAATGCCTGGTGCATGCGTGCGGAACTGCCGGATCAGCCAATGATCAAAGGACATGATGGCGGCGGCTCCATCGTAGGCCTTCAGCTGTTCGGCAACCNNACCAGCCCGTCATCCTTGCCTTCGATGCCCTTAAGTTCGATCACCAAAGGCACGCGTCCGGCTACAAGAGCGAGAAGCTCAGCCAAGGTCGGCGGATGATCCTCGGTTTCGCCGATACGAAGGTTCTTTAGTTCTGCTGCCGTCTTTTCGAAGATCGAGCCTTCGATGCCGGTCAGGCGCTTCAGCTCATCATCATGGAAGACGATTGGCACGCCATCCGCCGAGAGATGCACGTCGCACTCGATCGTATATTGCCGCTCGATCGCAGCCTCGAACGCCGACAGCGTATTTTCCCAGCGGGTCTTGTTCAGGTCATGGTAGCCGCGATGGGCGATGGGTCGCGCGGTCAGCCAGCCAAGATCGATGGTGCTCATTCGACTTCCAGGACCGCCTCGATCTCGACCGGCGCGTTCAAAGGCAGCGCAGCAACGCCAACTGCCGAGCGCGCATGCTTGCCTTGATCGCCGAAGGCTGCGGCCAGGAAATCGGAAGCGCCGTTCGCGACCAGATGCTGCTCGGTGAAGTCCGGCGTCGACGCGACAAAGACGGTGATCTTAACCAGCCGCTTGATTCGGCTGAGATCGCCCAGAGCGGCCTTGGCCTGCGCCAGAACGTTGACGGCGCACCATTTGGCAGCAAGTTTGCCCGCCTCGGTTCCAAGCTCGCGACCAAGCAGGCCCATGGCCATCAGCTTGCCGTCCTTGAGCGGCAATTGGCCGGCCGTGAAGATCAGATTGCCTGTTTGGATAAAGGGCACGTAGTTCGCCGCGGGTGCTGCCGCTTCCGGCAGTGTGACACCGAGTTCCAGCAGCCGTTTTTCGATTGTGTCGCTCATCGTGGTCTCCTTATATGCAGCGTGTTCGAAGACGTAGCGGCTCGCTTCTGCCACGTTCCCCTTGTAGATACAGCCGGATTGTTGCGCATTTTCGTGCCCCGATCCAGGGAGAGGCCCATGCGGATTGTCCGCGCCGTTGTACCGACACTCGTTCTGCTGGCTCCGGTGGCCGCACAGGCGCAGGGCGCAGTCACGCTGATACCGCACCGCGCGGTTTACGACCTGAAGCTCGACAAGGCGACCGAACAGTCCGGCATCTCGAATATTTCGGGCCGCATGGTCTACGAGTTTAACGGTTCGCCGTGCGAAGGCTATACCGTCACCTTCCGCTTCGTGACCGAAATCGACACGGCTGACGCGTCACGTGTCACCGACCAGCAAACGACGACCTTCGAGGACGCCGAAGGCAAGACCTTCAACTTCGCGACGAAATCCTACATCGATCGCGCGCTCGACCGCGAGCTACGCGGTGCGGCCACTCGTCAGGCCGAAGCCGTCGACGTGAAGATCGAAAAGCCGCAGCCGAACGACATCAAGCTTCCAGCCACTCAGTTCCCGACCCAGCACATGATGGAGCTGGTGAACCGTGCGGAGAAGGGCGACACTTTCTATGAAACCACGCTGTTCGATGGCTCGGATGAAGCCGACAAGGTGATGACCACGACGATCGTCATCGGAAAGCCCACAAAGGAAAAAACCGGCGATCCGGAAGCCGGTCCGCTGAAGACCATGGCCGAAGATACTTACTGGCCGGTCGACATTGCTTACTTCGACCTGGTGGGCGAAGGTGGAGAGGAAACGCCGGATTATCGCACCAGCTTCAAGCTCCACGCCAATGGGCTGACGCGCGACCTCGTCATGGATTATGGAGATTTCTCGATGACCGGCACGCTGGTCAATCTCGACATGCTGGACAAGCCATCAAAGCCTTGCCCGGACGACAAGGCGGAGCCTAAGCCGCAACCAAAGCCCTGATCCCGTCGGCGACGAACTGAACGGCAAGCGCCGCGAGCAGAACGCCGAGCAGCCGCGTCAGGATCGACCGACCGGTTTCGCCGAGAAAGCGGTCGACGCGGTGGGCGAGAGCGAGCACCAAGGCGGTGATGGCCAAACAGGCCATCAGGATCCCGACGAAGGCAAGTTTTGCCAGCGGCGAGGTGAAGCCGCCTGAAAGCAGCACCGTAGCCGATATCGCCCCTGGCCCAGCGATCAGCGGGATAGCCAAGGGGAAGGCTGCGATGTTGCGGATCATGTCGCGCGTCACCGCCGTCGTAGCGCTTCGCTCGTGGCGTTCCTGGCGACGTTCGAAGATCATCTCGAATGCGATGAAGAACAGCAGCAGTCCGCCGGCCGTGCGGAACGCCGGCAGCGTGATGCCGAACATCGTCAGGATAACGGTTCCACCGAGCGCAAAAAGCGCCAGAATGGCAAAGCCGATGATGGACGCGCGGACGCCGACCTGGAGCCGCTCCGACCGGTTCATGCCGGCGGTGATGGCAAGAAACAGCGGCGCCAGACCGGGCGGATCGATCGTGACCAGGATCGTCACGAAGGCGTTGAAGGCGCTTTCAAACTCAGGCATTTCCGCTTCTTCTTCCCCCTAGCCGGGGTGTTGTTTCAACCAGGCTGAACCTGATTTGCCGATGTTTTTGCACACCGGCGCGACGCTTTTTTCGCCTGCCTCATAACAACTAGCAGCCACTAAAGCTATCACGTTGTTATTCCTCGCAATTTCGATCAGCTTTGCTGTGGGAATCGCTCCTGCCGGATTGGTGTCAGCAGACGAGTTCCTATATAAAAGACTGATGATTCCTAGCGATCGGTACTTCTAAGTTGACAGACCAAAGCACTCCGCGCGTCCCCGGCGACGGTGGCCCGAACGGCATAGAGCCGATCTCCATCATGGAGGAGATGCAGCGTTCGTATCTCGATTACGCCATGAGCGTGATCGTGAGCCGTGCGCTGCCTGATGTTCGCGATGGTCTGAAGCCTGTTCATCGCCGCATTATGTTTGCGTCCTATGACAGTG
>DCDI01000232.1:16143-49633 GCA_002316345.1 Phyllobacteriaceae bacterium UBA1059
ACTTCGGCTCGATCGACGGCGATAGCCCGGCGGCGATGCGCTACACCGAAGCGCGTCTCACCAAGGTCGCGCATGAACTTCTGGAAGACATCGACAAGGACACTGTCGACTTCCAGGACACGTATGATTCGTCCGGTTCCGAGCCGAAGGTTCTGCCGGCGCGCTTCCCGAACCTGTTGGTCAACGGTTCGGGCGGTATCGCGGTCGGCATGGCGACCAACATCCCGCCGCACAATCTTTCCGAGATCATCAACGGCACGATCGCGCTGATCGACAATCCGGCGCTCGATCTGACGGACCTGATGGACATCATTCCAGGTCCCGACTTCCCGACCGGCGCGCTGATCCTTGGTCGTTCAGGCATTCACTCCGCTTATTCCACCGGTCGCGGTTCGGTGCTGATGCGCGGGAAGGTTCACACGGAAACGATCCGCGGTGAGCGCGAAGCGATCATCGTCACGGAAGTGCCGTTCCAGGTGAATAAGGCCTCCATGATCGAGAAGATGGCCGAACTGGTGCGCGACAAGCGCATCGAGGGCATCTCCGACATCCGCGACGAGAGCGATCGCCAGGGCTATCGCGTGGTGATCGAGCTCAAGCGCGATGCCAATGCGGAAGTGGTGTTGAACCAGCTCTACCGCTTCACGCCGCTGCAAACTTCGTTCGGCTGCAACATGGTTGCGCTGAACGGCGGCAAGCCAGAAGTGCTCAACCTCATCGACATCCTCAAAGCGTTTATCGCTTTCCGCGAAGATGTCATCAGCCGCCGCACCAAGTACCTTCTGCGCAAGGTGCGTGATCGCGCGCATATCCTCGTGGGCCTCGCAATCGCCGTTGCGAATATCGACGAGGTGATTGCGCTGATCCGTCGGGCACCGGATCCGCAAACCGCGCGCGACCAGTTGATGGAGCGTCGCTGGCCAGCTCAGGACGTGGAAGCCTTGATCCGCCTCATCGATGATCCCCGCCACAAGATCAACGAGGACGGCACCTACAATCTGTCCGAGGAACAGGCCCGCGCCATTCTCGAGCTGCGCCTGCAGCGCTTGACCGCACTCGGACGCGACGAAATTGCGGACGAGCTGAATAAGATCGGCGCCGAAATTTCGGATTACCTCGACATTCTTTCGTCGCGTTTGCGCATCCAGACGATCGTCAAGGACGAGCTTGCTGCCGTTCGCGACGAGTTTGGCACGCCGCGCCGCACCGAACTCGTGGACGGCGGTGCGGACATGGAGGACGAGGACCTTATTGCCCGCGAGGACATGGTCGTCACCGTCAGCCATACCGGCTACATCAAGCGCGTGCCGCTTTCCTTGTACCGTTCCCAGCGTCGCGGCGGTAAGGGGCGTTCGGGCATGTCGACGCGCGACGAAGACTTCGTCACGCGGCTGTTTGTTGCGAACACCCATACGCCAGTGCTGTTCTTCTCCTCGCGCGGCATCGTCTACAAGGAAAAGGTCTGGCGCCTGCCGATCGGCAATCCGCAATCGCGCGGCAAGGCGCTGATCAACATGCTCCCGCTGGAACAGGGCGAGCGTATCACGACGATCATGCCGCTGCCGGAGGACGAGGATAGCTGGGGCAACCTGGATGTCATGTTCGCCACCACGCGCGGCACCGTCCGCCGCAACAAGCTGTCCGACTTCGTTCAGGTCAATCGCAACGGCAAGATTGCGATGAAGCTGGAAGAAGAGGGTGACGAAATTCTGGGCGTCGCGACCTGTACCGATAGTGATGATGTTCTGCTCACCGCAGCATCCGGCCAGTGCATTCGCTTCCCGGTCGGCGATGTTCGCGTTTTCTCCAGCCGCAACTCGGTTGGCGTGCGCGGCATCAATATGGCCGAGGACGATCGTGCGATCTCAATGACGATCCTGCATGGCGTCGAGTCGGAAGCTTGGGAACGGGTCGCTTATCTTCGCCGCGCTGCCAGTGAACGCCGTGCGCTCACTGGAGACGATGAGGAAATCGTTGCACCGACCGAAGATGTTGCCGTTGAAGGCGACCTTGCAGACGAACGTTATGAGGAACTGAAGTCATGTGAGGAGATGGTGCTGACCGTTACCGAACGTGGTTACGGCAAGCGCTCTTCGTCCTATGATTTTCGTGTCACAGGTCGCGGCGGCAAGGGAATCCGCGCCACCGACGTATCGAAGACTGCTGAGATCGGTCGACTGGTTGCAGCTTTCCCTGTGGAAACCACCGATCAGATCATGCTGGTTTCCAATGGCGGCCAAGTGATCCGGGTACCGGTGGAAGGCATCAGAATGGCGAGCCGAGCCACGAAGGGCGTCAAGGTCTTTGTCACGGCAAAGGATGAGCGCGTCGTGTCGGTCGAGCGCATCTCAGAGCCTCAGGTCGAGGATGGCGAGGACGCAGCGCCAGTTGCCGAGATCGAATAGCGAAATACGCTTTCGTTAGAACAAAAAAAAGGGACGCCCGAGCGGGCGTCCCTTTTTCATCTGCTGGAGGGCAGGGATTTCTTAGTTGAAGCGGTAAGGCTGCTGGAAGTTGGGGCCAAAGCGGTTCATGCGGTTGCGCTTCACCGTCTGCTTCACATGCTGTGCTTCCTGGTGGAGGCCGAACACGGTCGCGATCAGCATCGCAATGGTCATAGCGGCGGCGAGCATCAAGATCATCATGGCTTTGTTCTCCTGCTCCAAGAACACATTGATCTCTGATCGGTTCCAATCGGCCTTTACTTTCTTCAAAACAGCAATCGTCACGGTTCCGTGAGTTTGCTTGTGCGCGATCTCCGAACCCGTTTGCCTTTGTCCGGATGCCCGATTAGAAGCGCCCCATGACACAGCGCGTGGCCATCTATGCGGGATCGTTCGATCCTCTAACCAACGGACACCTTGATGTTCTCAAGGGCGCGCTTACCGTTGCAGACAACGTCCTGGTTGCGATCGGCGTCCAGGCTTCCAAGACGCCGCTCTTTTCGTTCGACGAGCGGGTGAAGCTGATCGAGACCGCTGCCCGCGACGAACTCGGTTCGACCGCAGAACGGTTGTCCGTGATTGCCTTTGAAGGTCTAGTCATTGCCACAGCGCGCAAGCATGACGCGGGAATCATGATTCGTGGACTGCGCGATGGCACCGATCTGGACTATGAAATGCAGATGGCGGGTATGAACGAAACCATGGCGCCGGAGCTGCAGACGATTTTTGTGCCGGCCAGCCCTTCCGTTCGCACAATAACTGCCACACTTGTCAGGCAGATAGCCGCGATGGGCGGCGATATTAGGCCCTTCGTCCCAGCTTCTGTCGCAGCCGCGCTGGAAGCCAAGTTCAAGAAATGATTTCGGGAGACAGTCTTATGCGCACGTTCAGGCTCGCTTCGCTGGCCCTTGCCTTAGCTTTGTCGTCGGCCGTTGGAAGCGCTCCGGCGCTTGCGGCCGGTCCTCAGGATACTCTTGTGCTGACCCTGAAAAACGGTGACGTGACCATTGCACTTCGGCCGGATATTGCACCGAAGCATGTGGAGCAGATCAAGACCTTGGTCCGGGAAGGCGCCTATGACAATGTTGCCTTTCATCGTGTGATCGAAGGCTTCATGGCGCAGACGGGCGACGTGCAGTATGGTGACCTAAAGGAAGGCTACAAGGCTTCGGCCGTTGGCACCGGCGGCTCGGAACTCCCGGATCTGCCGGCAGAGTTCTCGCAGGAACATTTCGTTCGCGGCACGGTCGGCATGGCGCGGTCTCAGAACCCGGATTCTGCCAATTCGCAGTTCTTCATCATGTTCGCCCCGGCACCTCCGCTGGACGGCGACTATACGATCGTCGGCAAGGTCGAGAAGGGCTTGGACCTGATCGACTCGATTAAGCGCGGCGATCCTTCGGATAATGGTTCGGTCTCCGAGCCTGATCGTATCGTCAAGGCGCGCATCGCTGCCGACGCCAAGTAACCAGATCAAGCAAGCGGCGCCGATCCCGGCGACCCACTAGAAGGAGCTCACATGGCTGAGATCAAGGATCCAGAAAACACGCTGGTGATGGAAACCACGAAGGGCAAGGTCGTTATCGAACTGTTCCCGGACCTGGCTCCCGGCCATGTAGGCCGCATCAAGGAACTTGCCCGTGAAGGTGCTTATGACGGCGTCGTGTTCCACCGTGTTATCGACGGCTTCATGGCGCAGACCGGCGACGTGAAGTTCGGCAACTCCACGACTTCCGGCTTCAATCCGTCGCGCGCCGGTATGGGCGGGTCGGAGAAGCCGGACCTGAAGGCCGAGTTCAACAACATGAACCACGGTCGCGGCACGTGCTCGATGGCCCGCTCGCAGAGCCCGAATTCTGCTAACTCGCAGTTCTTCATCTGCTTCGAAAACGCTGCCTTCCTGAACCGCCAGTACACCGTCTGGGGCCAGGTGATCGAGGGCATGGAGAATGTCGACCAGATCAAGCGGGGCGAGCCGGTGCAGGATCCCGACAAGATCACGTCGCTCAAGGTTGCGGCCGACGTCGCCGCCTGAGGCTTAATTTATGACGCAGTTGCTCTGGTCACTGCTCGGCATCGTGTCCGGAGCGCTCATCGCCTTTCAAGCCCCGATCAACACCCAGCTGGGTCGGGGCTTGGGCATGCCAATTGCGGCTGCCTGCATCTCGTTCCTTGCCGGAACACTGGTGCTCATTATCGCAACAGCCGTGATGACGCGCGTGCAGGGCACCGCGCCGAATTTCCGTGCGCCAGCACCCTGGCTATTCGTAGCCGGCGGTTTGCTTGGCGCCGTTTACGTCACAACGTCGATCCTGCTGATCCCGCGTCTTGGCGCGGCGGCGCTGATGGCATTCTTAGTGGCAGGACAGCTACTTGCCAGCATGTTTCTTGATCGCATCGGGTTCCTCGGTCTTGCCGTGCGTGAGATATCCATGGGCCGGATCATGGGCGCTCTACTCCTTTTGTCCGGCGCCTTGATGATCCGTTTCACCTGATGAAGGTGGATCTTTTCGACTTCGACCTGCCTGATGAGTCCATCGCGCTTCGGCCTGCTGATCCGCGCGACAGCGCGCGCATGCTCGTTGTCGGGCGGAATGTGGGCTTAGAGGACCGCAACGTTTTCGATCTGGCGAAGCTGCTGCGTGCCGGCGACGCCTTGGTATTCAACGACACCAAGGTCATTCCCGCTCAGCTGCACGGCATCCGCAGCCGAGGCGAGAATAAATGCGCGGTAGACGCGACGTTGCACATGCGCGTCGCAGCAGACCGCTGGCGGGCGTTTATGCGTCCGGCAAAGCGGCTTGCTGTGGGCGATCGCATTGCCTTCGGCCACTCCGCTGACACCTGCATGATCGGCGCATTGGACGCGACGGTCGTCGAGAAAGGCGAGGCGGGCGAGGTCGAACTCGCCTTCGATCTTGCGGGCGCTTTCCTCGATGAAGCGCTGCACACTGTCGGCCATATTCCTCTGCCGCCTTACATCGCGTCTAAGCGTCCTGAGGACGCACGCGACCGTTCCGATTACCAGACGATCTATGCGGATCAAGAGGGAGCCGTCGCCGCACCAACCGCCGGTCTGCATTTCACGCCGCAGCTGATGGCTGCTTTGGATGAAGCGGGCATCTCGCGCCATTTCGTGACTCTGCATGTCGGGGCAGGGACCTTTCTGCCGGTGAAGGCGGATGATACCGCCGACCACAAGATGCATGCCGAGATTGGGTTGGTGACGGAGGACGTGGCCGCTTCGCTGAACGCCGTGCGCGCTCGAGGAGGTCGGATCGTTTCCGTTGGCACAACCTCTCTGCGGCTGCTTGAAAGCGCGGCAGATGCAGATGGTTCAATCCAGCCGTGGCAGGGTCCTACAGACATTTTCATCACGCCGGGTTACCGCTTCCGCGCTGTGGACATCCTCATGACGAACTTCCATCTTCCGCGTTCGACGCTCTTCATGCTCGTGTCCGCCTTTGCAGGTTTCCAGACCATGCATGACGCCTATGCGCATGCAATCAGCGACAGCTATCGCTTCTATTCCTACGGCGATTCCAGCCTGCTGTTCCGTAATGACGATCAGGGCGTGCTGGCATGAGCGAGACCTTTCAGTTCGCGCTTAAAGCGACAGACGGCAACGCGCGCCTTGGCGCCATCACCATGCCGCGTGGCACCGTACGCACACCTGACTTTATGCCGGTCGGCACGGCAGCGACCGTCAAGGCGCTGTATATGGATCAGGTGCGTGGAACGGGCGCCGACATCATTCTCGGCAACACCTATCACCTCATGCTGCGGCCCGGCGCCGAGCGTGTGGCGCGTCTGGGCGGGTTGCATGTGTTTGCCCGCTGGCCGCACCCGATTCTTACCGACTCAGGCGGCTTCCAGGTCATGTCACTGTCAAAGCTGCGCAAGCTGACGGAGCAGGGCGTGACCTTCCGCTCTCATGTCGATGGTGCACGCTATGAGATGTCTTCCGAACGGTCGATTGAGATCCAGGGCCTGCTTGGCTCCGACATTCAGATGCAGCTCGACGAATGCGTGGCACTGCCGGCGCCTTACGCGGATGTCGAGCGGGCCATGGAGATGTCGCTGCGATGGGCGGAGCGTTGCAAGACGGCCTTCGGCGACCAGCCGGGCCGTGCGATGTTCGGCATTGTACAGGGTGGGGCGGAGCCGGTTCTGCGCGAGCGCTCGGCATCAGCGCTCAAAGCTATGGATCTGAAAGGCTATTCGGTTGGTGGTCTTGCTGTCGGCGAACCGCAGCATGTCATGCTGGAAATGCTCGACGTGACATGCCCTGTCTTGCCTGCCGACAAGCCTCGTTCNNGTTCTGAAGTCGGTGGCGCGTGGTATAGACATGTTTGACTGCGTGATGCCGACACGCGCCGGCCGGCATGGTCTTGCCTTCACCCGTCGAGGACGGGTGAACCTGCGCAATGCCAGGCATGCCGATGATCATCGACCGCTGGACGAGGAAAGCGACTGCCCGGCGGCCCGGGACTATTCCCGCGCTTACCTGCATCATCTCGTGCGCTCGCAGGAGGCGCTGGGCGCGATGCTGCTATCCTGGAACAACATCGCTTATTATCAGCATCTGATGCAGGGTATACGCAGTGCAATTGGCGAGGGTCGCTTCGTGGCATTCGCCGAGCATGCGACCGAAGGCTGGGCGCGCGGCGATATTCCGCCGCTCTAGGCCGTGGTTGACGAGCGGGTACGAAGAACCGCTCGCCAGCCAATCGCCAGCAGCAGGGCGTCCGCGACCAGCAGCGAGCCGGTGCCGATCAGCTGATACAACACCACGCCGCACACGCCGCCGAGCGAGAAGGCTGCAACCGTCTCGATGTGCAGCCGCAGGCGTGTGCGAATCTCGACGGCGTTCTCGCTCGGTTCGGTACCGCGTGCGATGTCGATCAGCATGCCCAAGCCGATGCCGATATCGGTCAGCATACCCGAGACATGGGTGGTACGAACGCGTGCTTGAGAGATCCGCGTCACCACTGCGTTCTGAAGGCCCATCAGGAAGCTAAGGCTGATCACTGTCAAATCGACGGAGGGCGGTCCGCCACGAAGTAGTTCGACGATGCCGACCGCAGCAAGAATAATGGCTTCAAGCAGGATGCTGTGGGCGTAGATGGCCGCGTTGCCGCGCCGGCGCCCGTCGTTGATCAGTAGCGTCGAAAGTGCCGACCCAGTGACGAAGGACAGCACGATCAGCAGGAAGAAGCCGGCTAATCCAAGATCCGCAATCGCCAGGTGATCGGATAGAAGCGATACATTCCCGGTCATGTTGGCCGCGAAGAAGCCGACCGCGTGGAAGGCGGCCGCGTTCAAGCCACCGGCGATAGCCGCCAACATCCCCGCCAATTGGCGATTGCGCAGACTGTCGCGAGCAGCCCCTTCCGTTACAAGCATGTCCAGCGCCACGATCAACGAGGCTCGCCCAGCCGAGTCTCACCCTTTCCCGTTCATCTCTAGCACTGCGGGCGACCAACCAAAAAGAAACCAGCTACATCAATTTTGCCGTTACGTGCTCAGCGTCCTGCCGGCACGCAGTGTGACGCTATTGATGAGCCAGCTTCCGTCCGGCTGCCGCTGCAGCGTGTAGGTGGCGACGTAGTCTTTTCCGTCCGCGCCGATGATCAGTACATCCTGCTGGATCTGGTCGCCCACCTCCTTCGAGCTGCGGAAAGCGTAATGCTCGGGATTGTGCACCATGGGATAAGCCTGGCGGACCATCGACATGAAGATCCCCATATTCGGAAATTTCATCCGCAACATCGGTGATGCGAAGGAGTAAGCCTCGGCGTCGCGGTTGCCACGAAATGCCGACATTTGACGCTGGATCACGCTTTGTGCTGCCTTGATTTCGGGTTCGCCTGCGAATGCAGACGCACTACCTGTTCCAAGTAGAAGGATAGCTATAAACAAGCGATGCACTGGTGTTCTCCCTTGTTCTACCTGAGTTTAGCGCGGACACTGGTCATTTCCGATTATGAGTTACGTGAGGAACCCGCGCTGGGTTTCGCGCGTATCGCATCAGACATCAGGGGGCGCGATGAAGGCGTTTTTTATTCAGATCAAATGTGAGCTCGGCAAAGCCTACGAAGTGGCGCGCGCCATCGCGGATGCCGAGTTGGCGTCCGAGGTTTATTCCACTGCCGGCGAGTTCGATCTGCTCGCAAAATTCTACATCGAGGACGGCGGCGACGTTGGCCACTTCGTTAACGAGAAGATCCAGATCCTACCGGGTATCCGCGATACGCGGACCATCGTCACCTTTCGCGCCTTTTAAGTTGCCAGACTAACGTCGTGCTTGCTTTTTAGCCGGGAACTCTCTGAAATGCGTGGAAGTAGGGAGTGGAAGCTTGGTTGCATTCGATGAGATGCGTCCGGAAAACAGCGGACTGCGTCAGCCATACCAGAAATACCAGGCTTGGCTCGACGAGCAGGATCCGGCCCGTCTCACGGAAAAGATGCAGGATGCCGAGCGTGTCTTTCGCAAGACCGGCATCACCTTTGCCGTTTACGGAGAAGATGCGGCAGCCGAGCGCCTGATCCCGTTCGATATCGTGCCGCGCATCCTATCCGGACAGGAATGGCGGCGCCTGATGCAGGGCATCGAACAGCGTGTACAGGCTCTGAACGCCTTTCTGGACGACATCTATCATCGCCAGGAGATCATCAAGGCCGGGCGAATCCCAAAGGAGCTGATCGCCAACAACGAGGCCTTCCTGCCAGAGATGATCGGCGTGCGGCCGCCAGCTGGCGTTTACACCCACATCATCGGCACGGATATCGTGCGTACCGGCGAAGACGAGTTCTTCGTGCTGGAAGACAATGCGCGCACACCCAGCGGCGTTTCCTACATGCTGGAAAACCGCGAAACGATGATGCAGCTCTTCCCCGAGCTGTTCCAGCGCATCAAGGTTAGGCCGGTCGCCAACTATCCGCAACTTCTGCGGCAATCGCTGGCTGCCGTAAAACCCGAGAACTGCGAAGGGTCGCCGCGCATTGCGGTTCTGACACCAGGAAGCTTCAACTCGGCTTATTTCGAACATGCGTTCTTGGCCGACCAAATGGGCGTCGAACTGGTCGAGGGGCAGGATCTGCGCGTCATCGATGGCCATGTCGCGATGCGAACGACGCAAGGGTACAAGCGAATCGATGTATTGTACCGCCGCGTTGACGACGCCTTCCTTGATCCGATGACATTTCGCCCTGACTCGGCGCTCGGCGTGCCGGGCATCATGGATGTGTACCGTGCCGGCAAGATCACGATCGCCAATGCGCCAGGCACGGGGATCGCCGACGACAAGGCAATCTACTCCTACATGCCGGAGATCATCGAGTTCTATACCGGTCGCAAGGCGCTGCTTCCGAATATCGAGACATACCGCTGCTCGGAGCCATCGAGCCTGTCTTACGTGCTCGAGCATCTTCATGAGCTGGTGGTCAAGGAAGTGCATGGCTCTGGCGGATACGGCATGCTGGTCGGCCCGGCGGCGTCGAAGAAGGAGAGGGAGGCTTTTGCCGAAAAGCTCAAAGCCAGACCCTCAAACTACATTGCCCAGCCCACGCTTTCGCTTTCCACCGTGCCGATCCTGACCGAAGCTGGTCTCGCTCCACGCCATGTCGATCTGCGGCCCTTCGTGCTCGTCTCGGACCGCATCCAGATCGTACCTGGCGGACTTACGCGCGTGGCGCTGAAGGAAGGCTCGCTCGTGGTCAATTCCTCGCAAGGCGGTGGCACCAAAGACACCTGGATCCTGGACGATTAGATGCTGCTCGGACGCACCGCCAACGGTCTTTACTGGATGAGTCGCTATATCGAGCGCGCCGAAAACATGGCGCGCTTGCTGGATGCGGGCTTGCGCCTGGCACTGACGCAAACCACCAGTTCGGCCGAGGAATGGACATCCTTGGTTGTGAGCGCGGGGGCAGAAGCCGCGTTTCGCGAACGGCACGACGAATTTACTGCCGCCACAGTCTCGGACTTTCTGCTGCGCGACACCTCCAACCCATCCAGCGTGGTGTCGTCCATTGAAACGGCGCGCATGAACGGGCGAATGGTGCGAACGGCACTGACCCGGGAATGTTGGGAAAGCCTGAACGAAGCCTGGATGTCGCTGAAGCGGCTCCTCGCCAATCCGATCGACGAGCGAGAGTTGCCGAGCGTTCTCGACGCGATCAAGCGGGACACGGCGCTGTTCCGTGGCTCCTTCCAGGGCACGATGCTGCGCAACGAGATCTACAATTTCGCGTCGCTCGGTACGCTCGTCGAACGCGCCGACAACACCGCGCGCATTCTTGACGTCAAATACTATGTTCTAATGCCCTCAGTGCACTGGGTCGGCTCGTCGCTGGACAACTACCAATGGGAGTCGATCCTGCGCTCGGTTTCGGCCCACCGGTCCTATCGCTGGGTTTACGAAGCCGACTACAAGCCGACGCTCATTGCCGACTATCTAATCCTCAATCCCCGCATGCCCCGCTCGCTGGCCTTCTGCTATCGCGGCATCGTCGAGGATTTGCGGCAACTATCGGAAGATTACGGTTTGCAGCATCCGAGCTATGACATCGCGGTCAAGGTGCTGGAGCGGCTGCAGGTCGGCTCCATCAAAGATGTCTTCGACTACGGGCTGCACGAGTATCTCGAAGGCTTCATCGATGACAATGCGCGCTTCAGCCAGGCTGTAGCCGACAATTACCGGTTCACCTGATCGATGCGCCTGAAGATCACCCACAAGACCGAATACGCCTACGATCAGCCGAATGCCTATGCCTTACAGCGCCTGAGGCTGATCCCCACAGATGGTCATAGCCAGCGTGTTCTCAGTTGGTCGCTCGATATCAGCGGTGCGACGGAAGAGGCCGGTTACACGGATGCGTTCGGCAATGTCACGCGTCTGGTCAGTGTTGATTCGGGGGAGACAAGTCTCAGCGCAACGGCAACTGGCGTAATTGAGACGATCGATCGATCGGGCGTCTCGGGTCCTCATCGCGGCTACACGCCCCTTTGGCTGTTCAGGCAGGAAACGCCGCTAACCGTGGCTGGCGATGCGATCAAGGCGCTTGTCGCCGATGTTGACGATGGTGCGCCCTTGCAGCGGATGCATGCGCTGCTTCAACTGATCGTTGAACGTGTGGCTTACGAGAAAGGCAGCACGACCGTTTCTACGACGGGCGAAGAAGCTGCTCGCAAGGGGGCCGGTGTCTGCCAGGATCAGGCGCATATATTTGCGTCCGCCGCACGGCTTTTGGAAGTACCTGCTCGCTATGTCAGCGGCTACCTCATGTCGGAAGGCGATAAACACGCCGCCAGCCATGCCTGGGCGGAAGTGCATATCGAGGGTCTCGGCTGGGTCGCCTTCGATCCAGCCAATGGCATTTCGCCTGATGAACGATATGTCCGCCTGGCAACGGGCCGCGATTACAACGATGCCTGTCCTGTTTCCGGCTTCAGGCTGGGAGAAGCGGTAGAACGCCTTGAAGTTCACGTCACAGTCGAGCAGTAATCTGCTCGACCTTCGTTGGATTGGACTTTCATGACTTATTGCGTCGGCCTCAAGATCGATCGCGGCCTGGTGTTCATGTCCGACACCCGCACAAACGCCGGCATCGACAACATTTCCACCTTCCGGAAGATGCATGTCTGGGAAGAGCCGGGCGAGCGCGTCATCGTACTGATGTCGGCCGGTAATCTCGCAACCACACAGGCCGTCGTGAGCATGTTGGACGAACGTTCGAAGGCTGCCTCAGACCGAGTCGGCACGCTTCTCGAAGCGCCTTCGATGTTCCAGACAGCAAAACTGGTCGGCGACACGGTGAAGGAGGTCATCAAGACATCGTCGCCGGACGGGCAGACCGCCGATTCGTATTTTAACGCTTCGATCNNAAGGGTGGCGAGCCTCGTCTGTTCTTGATCTATCCGGAAGGCAACTTCATCGAAGCCGGGGAAGACACTCCTTTCTTCCAAATCGGCGAAACGAAATACGGCAAGCCGATCATCGTGCGTGCCTACGATCCTGCGATGAGCTTTGCCGAAACAGCCAAGCTCCTGATGGTCTCTTTTGATTCAACGCTGAAGTCGAACCTGTCCGTCGGTCTGCCGCTCGACATGATGTTCTATGAGCGCGACACGATGCGGGTTGGTTTTCGCAAGCGGATCGGGGGGGACGATCCGTACTACCGCGCGGTGTCCGATGGTTGGTCGAATGCTTTGAAAGCGGCGTTCAGCAGCCTGCCTGAATTTATCGAAGACTGATTTCGGCCTGAGCAAGAAGGCTTTGCCAAGAAGTTGCGATGCGAGCGTCATTTCTCCCAACGATGGATGATGCCACGCGCAGTGCGAAACTTGAAGGTTGGCGCAATGCCGGGTCGTGCACGCTGAGCAAGAGTTCATAAGGAAAAGGGTCTCCGAAGAGGCCCTTTTTTAGATGATCAATACGGCGAATTGCACTGGCGCCGCGGGCCATTGTTCGGCTGGAACGTGTTGTCCGAAGCGCGATACGATCGATACCGATCGTAGCACCACTGAACATGGCTGCTGCCAGAGCGTACACGCGGTGCGGACTGCGAATTGGCAATCGCGCCTCCGATGATTGCGCCGCCGAGGAAGGCCTCAGCCGGATACCAGGAGTTACCATGCCGGCGATAGCCGTGGCGGTAATGGCGGTAGCCTCGGTGACCATTGTAGTAGTCGCGGCCGCGACCATCGCGATAATAACCTCGGTGACCGCCATGACGGCGATGTTGCACCTGAACTGGCTGCTCAGCGACGTTCTTGCTCACAGGAGCCGACGGGCGTTCAACCTGCATCGCTGCCTGAGCAGGAACGAAAGTTGTGGCCGCCATCATGGCGGAGATAGCCGCAGCGCCTACGGATTTCCAAATCTTGTTCATGTTGCCTCCTGAGCAAATGCATTGGTCCCTATGGATCTCAAAACGATGGAGCATTCATTCTGTTCCCTTTGAGTGTTCTGGTCACGCAATCGAGATCATCCAGCACGATCAAGTTCATAACGATTCATCAACCATGTTCGCGCATGGTCGCTCATCATCGGGCTTGGAGAGTATCCTGTGAGCGAAGTGGTTTCTCGGCGAGGCGTGCTCGCAGGCTTGGGGCTAGTCGGTCTAGCCGGTTGCAGCCGCAGCATCGATATGTCTGCCTTCGATATGGATTTCAGCCCGACTGGTACGATCAGGCCTAAAGTCAGCGTCGAACGATCCCTGGGCGGATATCAGGCAATGTACGGGTCTATGCAGGATGGTCCCTTCGTCCTGCCTGCCGTTCCCTATGAGAAAGTACCGCGAGAGTTCCGCCGTCAGGTCGTCCAAGACCCGACTGGCGAGGCACCAGGCACGATCGTCGTGAACTTGCAGGAGCGCCACCTGTATTTCGTACAGCCGGGTGGCGAAGCCATTCGTTACGGCGTCGGCATCGGCAAGGAAGGCTTCCTTTGGTCCGGCCGTGCGGTCATTCAATACAAGAAGGAATGGCCGACCTGGACGCCGCCGCGCGAGATGATCGCGCGCAAGCCTGAGCTCGTAAAATGGGCAGGCGGACAACCGGGCGGGCTGGACAATCCGCTCGGTGCTCGTGCGCACTACATCTACAAGGACAATGTCGATACCGGCTATCGCGTGCATGGCTCGCCGGAATGGTGGACCATCGGGCAGGCCATGTCATCCGGATGCGTCCGCATGATCAATCAGGACGTGATCGACCTGTATAATCGCGTGCAGAACAAGGCGACGATCGTCGTCGGCTGATGCGCCTCACGCGGTGCCGGAGAACTCCATCTTCAGCATCGCATTCACCTTCTCGCCGAACCTGTCGAGATCGAAGGGTTTGGCGACCATGTCCATGCCAGGCGCCAAGAAGCCCTGGCGGCTGGTTGCACCTTCGGCATAGCCAGTCGCGAACAGCACTTTCAACTCCGGACGAAAGGTGCGGGCACGTTCCGCCAATTCGCGGCCGTTCATGCCGGGCAAGCCGACATCGGTCAGCAGGAGATCAATGGTCTGATCGCTGTCGATGATCGATAGCGCGCGCTGTGCATCATTGGCTTCGATCGTCTCATAGCCGAGGTCGTTTAGGTAATCGACGATCAGCATCTGAACGAGAACTTCATCCTCGACCACCAGGATGGTTCCGCTGCCCGTTGCGACCGTCATTTCTTCGTCCTCACTATCGTCGGCCTCCGCAACGACACTGGTGTCGCGAGGCATGTAGATTTCCACTGTCGTGCCCTCATCAGGCGCCGACAAGATGCGTGTATGTCCGCCGACCTGCTTGGCGAAGCCGAAGATCATCGAAAGACCAAGTCCAGTTCCCTGGCCGATGGGCTTCGTCGTGAAAAACGGGTCGAACGCCTTATCGATCACGGATTGCGGCATGCCGGTGCCCGTATCGCTCACGAGGATCTGAACGTAATCTCCCGGCGCAACACCGAAGCTCGTTGCCTGTGCCAGGTTGAGCTTCGTGTTCAACGTCGAAATTGTCAGCTGACCACCGTTCGGCATGGCATCGCGAGCATTGATGGCCAAATTGAGAACGGCGCTTTCAAACTGGTTCCGATCAGTCAAAGCCGGCCACAAGCGCGGCTCTAGCTTCGTTTCAACATTGATGCTGTCGCCAATCGTTCTTTGCAGAAGCTCGAGCAATGACGAGATTCGCTCGTTAAGATCGGTCCGCTCCACGTCCAGCGATTGGCGACGCGAAAAGGCGAGAAGCCGGTGCGTCAGCGCAGCCGCGCGATCAGCGGATGACGTGATGATATCGATGTAGCGATTTGTTTCATCCATCTTGCCCGTCGCTAGACGCTTGCGCAGAAGATCCGCTCCGCCCTTGATCCCGGCCAGCATGTTGTTGAAGTCATGTGCGATACCACCGGTCAGTTGGCCTATGGCTTCCATCTTCTGGGATTGACGCAGCGCTTCTTCTTTCTCCGCCAATTCGCGCGTGCGTGCTTCAACCTCGGCTTCGAGCATGTCAGTTGCCAGGCGAATGCCAGACACGTCGATGGCGCAACCGACGTGACCGACAAACCGGCCCGACCCGCTATAGCGTGGCGCTGCTTCACAGCGCAGCCAACGCGTATGTCCGTCGCCGTCGATGACACGGACCTCAACGCTCAGTACAGCGCGACGCTGAAGCGCTTCCTGATTGGCAGCGGTGAAGGCAGGAAGATCATCCGCCAGAATCAGCGTCGCCCATCCACCATCCATCATCTCCGGGATCGTGGTGACGAAGTCGGTTTCAAAACGTCGGTTGACGAAGGTGAAGCGACCGACCTCATCGGTCGCCCAGATCAGGGCAGGGGCGCTATCCGCCATCAACTGAAAGCGGTGCTCGCTTTCCTGTAAGGCGAGCATTGCCGTTTCACGATCCCGCCGCGCTCGCGCTTCATCAAGCGCACGCTTGGCGACGCCGGGTATGCGCCCGAGATCGCGTTTCGTGACATAATCCGTGGCGCCGGCACGTACGGCTTCCGTCGCGAACTTCTCGCCGATGACGCCGGAGATGAATATAAATGGCACGTTCGGCGCCAGCATCGTTGCGACACCGAACGCTTCCAGCCCAGTGAAATCCGGCAGCGAGTAATCCGAGAAGATCAGATCATACCGAGAGGCGCCCAAAGCCGTTTCGAAATCGCGGCGGATGACCGCGCGATCAATCCTGGTGTCCGGGCCTAGCTTAAGAATTTGACGTGTGATCAGGTCGGCATCGATGCTGCTGTCTTCCAGCAACAGGATGCGGGCGCCTGGTTCCAATGAGTCGGCCAAAACACTTTGCTGCATCTTAAGTTTGCCTGGCCGGGAACGGCTCATTCAGAACAGCCCAGACCATTCCGAGATGGCGGATCGCTTCGAAGAACGCGTTGAATTCAACCGGTTTCACAACAAACGAGTTCACGCCGCTGCTGTAGCTGCGCACCACATCGCTTTCTTCCCGAGACGAGGTCAGCATAACCATTGGAATGTTGCGGTGCTCAGGATGCGCTTTGACCCGCTCCAGAACTTCGAGGCCGTTGACCTTCGGAAGCTTGAGGTCGAGCAAGACAACGGCAGGCGGCTCGGGATCGCGACCCGCGAACTCGCCTTCACAAAAGATGTAATCGAGCGCCTGAACGCCATCGCGCGTGACGATGACTTGGTTGGCAACTTGGCTGCGCGTGAGTGCTGCGAGTGTCAGTTCCACATCTGCGGGATTGTCTTCCACTAAGAGGATCGGACGCAGGTTCATTTGGCCGCACGCCCCTTTTTCGGCTTCGGAAGCGTAAAGCTGAACGATGCTCCCTCATTGAGCTTGCCTTCCGCACGGATAGATCCGCCGTGCCGATCGATGATCCGCTTGGTCAGCGCCAAGCCAATGCCGGTGCCTTCGAAATCTTCGATATGATGAAGCCGCTGGAACACCTGGAACAGCTTGCCGCCATAGGCCATGTCGAAGCCGACGCCATTGTCCCGCACTGTGTAAACAGTGGTATCGCGTTCCTCGTGGCCCTCAATCTCAATGATCGCAGGGTCGCGGTCGCGCGTGTACTTCACCGCATTGTCAGCCAGATTGTAGATCGCCTGGCGAACAAGGGCAGCGTCGCCATAACCGTCCGGCAGGGTGCCGATGCGCCATTCGATACGACGCTCTTCGGTCATGTTGTCAAAGCTGCGGCGCACCTCGCCGGCCACTTTCTGCATGTCGATCGACGACATGTTCAAGCTGGCGCGTCCAAGCTGAGAAAACCGGAGAAGGTCGTCGACTAACTGACCAGCGGACAGAGCTGCATTGGAGATACCGGTCAGATAATGGCGCGAGATCGACTTGAGCTCCGTCTCTTCCTCATCGAGCAGCTGCGCATAGCCTAGGATATGACGGAAGGGCGCGCGCAGATCATGTGAGATCGAATAGGAAAATGATTCGAGTTCCTTGTTGGAGCGCTGCAGCTCTTCCGTCAGCTCTGCACGCTCCTCAGCTCGCTTAAGCACGAAATTGACGACGGCATTTCGGAACTCGGCTGCAGATTGAACCTCTGCAGTCGTCCATTGCGCGGAGTGGTCACGCACATTTTCTTTCCAGGTCTCGAAGGATTTGCGCGGGTGAATGCGCATATCGACTTCGCTGACCGAAGGCTTCTTTGGATCGCCGCCCCAGTTGACCGTGCGAACCACTTCCGGACGAAACCACATGATGAAGCTCGGATGCAGGCTGGAGATCGGCACTGCCAGCAAGCCGCTTGCCACATCAGAGATGGCACTGCCTCCGGACCACACAGCTGCCAGGTTGTCGGTAGAATAAGGCCCGTCGAGCTTCAGGCCGTGCAGCCAAGTGGCAAGCTCGCGCATGGCTGTGCTCGGAGGAACGCTGCCGGTTGCCAGAACCATGTCTTCTGTGATCACCGACGCGCCCTGCGCATTGGTGATGCCAAGCCACTGACGGGGGCGCTCAACCAAGCCTTGCTGGAAACTCGCTGCACGGCTGACATAAGCAATCAGTTCCGTCTCGATCTGCTTAAAACCAAGACGCTGCCTGCTCTCATTCGTCCGATCGAAGCCGGCAATCTGTTGCGAAACGATGCGGCCAAGGAATTCAGCAGCGTTGCGTACCGGCGGAGGGACATGCAACGGCTCGGCATTGTGGCAGGAAATAAGTCCCCAGAGCTTCCCATCCACGATCAGCGAGATCGACATGGACGCAGCTGTACCCATGTTGCGCATATATTCGAGATGGATAGGCGACACACTGCGCAGCGCAGAACTGCCGAGATCGGTCGGCTGCCTGTCAACCGGCGAAAATGTCGGCACCAAAGGAACAGGCTCATAGGTCGCACTCGGGATCAACCGAATGCGGTTTTGCAAATACAATTCACGCGCCTGGACCGGAATATCCGTCGCCGGAAATCTAAGATCGAGGTAGGAGGGCAGGGTCCCGTCGCCATCTTCGGCGATGACCGTACCATCCCATTGCTCATTGAAGCGGTAGATCATGACCCGGTTGAAGCCGGTCAGATCGCGAACCTCGTGCGCCACCGCATCCGCCAGTTCCAGCGTGCCCTGGTAGCTTTCAGCATTATCGACGAAGCGCCGAAGCCTTGCATAATGCGCTTCATTACCACCATGAGCCGAAGCCGGCTCGAATTCGAGCATCAATCCTTGTGGCGTCCGCTGCGCCGACACATGATGCCGGTTGTTACCGATCAAGATCGACTGTTCGAACGAGTCGTCCGGGCGCTTCAACCAGGCCGTCAGGTCGCTATGCAATGACGCGAAAGCGCCCGGCTCGATGACCTTCGAGCCACCGTCATTAACGATCAATCCACCGAGAACAGCATCCACGTTTGCGCTGTATTGCAGAACGGCGAAGTCAGCTTCATCCAGGAAAAGTAAGGCTCCATGGGGCTGAATTCCGCCGGGAATGCGGATCGGCTCTTGCGCACAAAGGTCGAGCGCCGGCAACTCCGAGGCATCAGGCAAATTCTAGTTCCATGTTATAGAAGCCACTGAACAATATTCAAACTAACTAATACTTCGAGCCGAAGGCTGCGGGTGATTTGCGGCATATGTAGGCCAAGCACTGCGCATGGAAATAACGGCACTGAAATTTCATGACATGTGATGACAAGCGTGCGGCAGTTCACAGCCTATCGCATCTTCCTACAAAAGTCGTGAATCGGCGGTTGACCGCTACCAGGGCGCTGAATATGGTCCGCCGCACTTTCGGACCGCTTCGCGGCTCCCGGGCGCGTAGCTCAGTTGGTAGAGCAACGGACTTTTAATCTGTAGGTCATGGGTTCGAGTCCCATCGCGCTCACCACTTCAAAACAGCTCGTTCGACCCACAGGATCGTGACGCCTTGGCACATTGGGCTGTTGGCCTGATCTAGGCTATAGGCCATGCGGAACGTTCGAGCAGGGCACTTTTAAGATCATGGCAGTCGACGTCGGTTATCTTAGCGCAGTCGGAGCCGGAGCCTTGTCGTTCCTGTCGCCCTGCGTGCTGCCATTGGTGCCGCCCTATCTTTGTTACATGGCTGGCGTGACCGTCGATGATTTCCGCGACGGTCGGATGGCTCCCACGGCACAACGATCTGCCTTGGCCAGCGCCGGTCTGGCGTTCGTACTGGGTTTCTCGACAGTCTTTGTTCTGTTGGGCCTGACAGCTTCGGCCTTTGGCCGTCTGCTTCTCGCCTATAAGTATGAGCTCGGCTTCGTTTCCGGCGCGATCATCATGCTGATGGGACTTAACTTCCTCGGCGTCATCCGCATTCCGTTTCTGTCGCGCGAGGCGCGGTTTCAGACGGAAGGACGACCGGCGAGCTTGTTTGCCTCTTATGTCATGGGGCTCGCCTTCGCCTTCGGATGGACACCTTGCATCGGTCCGGTGCTGAGTCCGATCCTGACGCTGGCTGCGGGTCGCGGCACGCTGACAGAGGGCGCGACGATGCTTGCCGCTTATTCGCTAGGCCTTGGCATCCCATTTCTGGCGGCGGCCTTCTTTTCCGGTGCCTTCATGCGCTTTCTTGGGCGGTTCAAGGTTCATCTGGGGCGCATAGAAAAGGTCATGGGCGTGCTGCTCATCCTTGCTGGCTTGGCCTTCATGACCGGAGGCATCCAGACGGTGTCCTACTGGCTCCTCGAGAGTTTTCCGGTTCTTGGCCGTCTTGGCTGAAGCGAGCGGTGTGAAAGTTCCTTTTTTAAGAGAGCTGCGCTAGACGGGCTTCATCACCTTGTTGCGGAGCCGACGCATGCCTGATCGTAGCTGTTTGTCCATCGTCCTTGCGGCCGGCGAGGGCACCCGCATGAAGAGCGCTTTGCCGAAGGTTCTGCATAAGGTGGCAGGCCTCCCCCTTGTTGGCCACGTCGTTGCAGCCGCGCGCGGTGCAGGTGCTGGCGACATTGCGGTCGTGGTGGGGCGTGGTGCAGATGAGGTCCGCGCCGCGATCGATGCGAAGGAAGGTTTGCTGGAAACTTTCGTGCAGACGGAGCGTAAGGGCACTGGGCACGCAGTTCTGGCTGCTCGTGAAGCACTCAGCCGTGGCTATGACGATGTGCTCGTGCTGTTCGGCGACACACCGCTTGTGCAATCCGACGCTTTGCTGACCGCGCGCGAAAAGCTCGCATCCGGTGCGACCGTTGTGGTCATGGGCTTCCGCACAGACAAGCCTGCCGGCTACGGCCGCCTGATTGAAGGCCATGGTGCGCTCACCGCGATCCGCGAGGACAAGGATTGCTCGGAAGAAGAGCGTGCCATCACCTTCTGCAATGGTGGCTTGATGGCGATAGCCGGCGCCCATGCGCTGGCTCTGCTGGATGCGATTGGCAACGACAACGCCAAGGGTGAGTACTACCTGACCGACATCGTTGCCATTGCGCGGAAACAGGGGCTTGCTGTCGTGGCTGCAGAGGTCGATGCGCAGAGTGTGCTCGGCGTCAACAACCGCGTCGAGCTTGCCGAAGCGGAGTCGCTCTGGCAGGTCCGTCGTCGCCGGGCGGCGATGCTTGATGGCGCGACGCTGATTGCGCCGGAAACCGTGTTCTTCTCGCATGATACGGCGGTCGGTTCAGACACGGTCATCGAACCGAATGTGTTTTTCGGTCCGGGCGTCACTGTGGATGGCGGCGTGACCATCCATGCCTTTTCGCATCTTGAAGGCACGACGATCGGCCTGGGCGCGGAGATCGGGCCCTTCGCGCGGCTCCGGCCAGGTGCGGAACTTGGCGAGAAGTCGAAGGTCGGCAACTTCTGTGAGGTCAAGAAGGCCAAGGTTGGTCCGGGCGCCAAGATCAACCACCTTACTTATATCGGCGACGCTTCTATCGGAGCCGGATCCAACATCGGTGCCGGCACCATTACCTGCAATTACGACGGCATGAACAAGTTCAAGACTGAGATCGGCGCAAACGCCTTCATTGGCTCGAACTCCTCTCTTGTTGCGCCAGTCAGCATCGGCGATGGCGCATATGTGGCTTCCGGTAGCGTCATCACCCAGGACGTTCCAGGCGACGCGTTGGCCTTCGGCCGTGCACGCCAGAAGACGATCGAAGGTCGTGCCGAAGACCTCAGGGCTCGTCAGCGCAGCATCAAGGAAGCGTCATCCAAATAGGTGCAGCGGCATGCAGAATGGCTGCAACGTTTCGATACCATAAGTGACTTCTTAACTGCCGGCGATAAACGTAGATCACGCTGGGATTTAAAGCCGGATTCGAGGGATAGTTTATGTGCGGAATTGTCGGGATCGTCGGCCGGGGTCCAGTCGCGCCATTGATCGTGGATGCGCTGAAGCGTCTTGAATATCGCGGCTACGATTCCGCAGGCGTCGCCACCATCGATGATGGACAAATGGAACGTCGTCGCGCCGAAGGTAAGCTGGTCAATCTTGAGAAGAAGCTGGAGGCCGAACCGCTTGGCGGCCGCATCGGCATTGGTCATACTCGCTGGGCGACGCATGGCGTACCGAACGAAACGAATGCCCACCCGCATTTTTCGACCGACGTTGCCATCGTCCATAACGGCATCATCGAGAACTTTGCCGAGCTTCGGGCAGAGCTGATCGCCGACGGCTATGTGTTTGCCTCGCAGACCGACACCGAGGTCGTCGCGCACCTGATTTCGCGCGAGTTGAAGCGCGGCAGCGCGCCGGTTGAAGCCGCTCATAAGGCGATCAAACGGCTGGAAGGTGCCTTCGCCTTGGCCATCATCTTCCCCAGCCATGACGACCTGATCGTCGCCGCTCGGAACGGTCCGCCACTCGCCGTCGGTCATGGCGATGGTGAGATGTTCTTGGGCTCCGACGCTGTCGCTCTTTCGCCCTTTACGGACGCAATCACCTATCTGGAAGACGGCGATTGGGCTGCTATCCAGCGAAATGGCGTTACGATTTACGACATCGATGGCCGTGAAATCGAACGTCCACAAACTAAGGCACGCTCTACCAGCTTCATGGTGGACAAAGGCAACCACCGTCACTTCATGGAAAAGGAAATCCATGAACAGCCGGAAGTGATCGGCCACACGCTGGCGCATTACCTTGATTTCGTTGAAGGACGCACCCGCGACATCCCGCTTCCGTTCGATTTCAGCCAGATCGACCGACTGTCGATCTCCGCCTGTGGCACGGCTTTCTTGGCTGGCTCGGTCGCGCGCTATTGGTTCGAGCGTTACGCTCGGCTTCCGGTCGACATCGATGTCGGTTCCGAGTTCCGTTATCGCGAAATGCCGATCTCGCCCAACAGCGCGGCTTTGTTCATTTCCCAGTCTGGTGAAACCGCGGATACGCTGGCTTCCTTGCGCTATTGCCGCAGCCAGGGTGTACCGATTGCGGCGGTTGTAAATGTTCCGGAATCAACGATCGCCCGTGAATCAGATGCGATCTTCCCAACCTTAGCAGGCCCGGAAATCGGCGTGGCTTCGACCAAGGCTTTCACCTGCCAGCTGGCTGTTCTAGCAGCTCTTGCGGTTCGCGCCGGTGTGCAGCGCGGTTATGTCTCGCCTGAACAGGAGCGCGAACTCGTCCGCTTCCTGTCCGAAGCCCCGCGCTTTGCTACGGCAGCGTTGAAGCTCGATAACCAGATCGAGAAGCTAGCGCGCGAGCTTTCGCAGGTGAAGCACGCGCTTTATCTTGGTCGCGGAACGAGCTTCCCGTTGGCCATGGAAGGAGCGCTGAAGCTCAAGGAAATTTCCTACATCCACGCCGAAGGTTATGCGGCCGGCGAGCTGAAGCACGGACCGATCGCGCTGATAGACGAAGACATGCCAGTGATCGTGATCGCGCCACATGACCGCAACTTCGACAAGACCGTATCCAACATGCAGGAAGTCGCCGCGCGTGGTGGCCGCATCATCCTGATTACGGATACCGAGGGTGCGCGGCGGGCCACGATCAACGCGATGGAAACGATCATCCTGCCAGACGTTCCGGAGATCATCGCGCCAATCGTCTATGCTCTACCGATCCAGATGCTGGCTTATTTCACAGCCGTGTTCATGGGGACCGACGTCGACCAGCCGCGTAATCTTGCCAAGTCAGTCACTGTGGAGTGATCCGAGTACAGACGCGCAAACGCCTCTGTCATTTGCCCGATAAGCGTTCTCAGCTAAGAAGGAGCGCACAGGGGCAGGTGGCACAATGGCGGATCCAATCAAGCCGCGCGGCATGGCGCGGATCAGAAACTACTTTCTGACGGGCGTCGTGGTGATCGCGCCGCTCGCGATCACCGCCTACCTCACCTGGTACTTCATCCATCTCATTGACAGCTGGGTGAAGCCCTACATTCCTTATCGCTACAATCCTGAGAGCTACCTGCCGTTTGCCATCCCAGGCTTCGGCTTGGTAGTCGCATTGATCTTCATCACGCTTGTCGGCTTCCTCGCTGCCAACTTCATCGGTGGCTCGATCCTCAAGTTCGGCGAGCGCATTCTCGATCAGATCCCCCTGGCCAGAAATGTTTATCGTGGCCTGAAGCAGATCTTCACGACGGTACTCGATAACCGCAGCGAGTTGTTTAAGAAGGTTGGGCTGGTTGAATGGCCGCGTCGTGGCACATGGTCCATCGTCTTCATTCCCAAGCAGCAGGACTCAGAGATCAACGCAGCGCTGGCTGAGCGTGAAGGCAAGGTGATGGCAGTATTTCGGCCCATTACGCCGAACATCACCACCGGTTACATCATGTATGTGCGCGAGGAGGATGTCGTGCCGCTTTCGATGTCTATCGAAGAGGCCGTTCGCTTCCTGGTTTCCGCCGGCTTGGTCACTCCCGAATTCCATGGGTCACGCGCGGATGTGGAAGCCAAGCTCCCGGCAGGATCGTTACCCGGCTCGTAGCAGACGCACGGCTTCGTCGCGCCCGAAAAGATACAGCAGGTGTCGAATAGCCTCGCCACGTTCCGACTTGAGGTCGGGGTCGCGCTGCAGAAGCAAGCGCGCATCATCGCGCGCGATCTCCAGCAGATCGGAATGCACGTCCAAGCGAGCGACACGGAAGCCCGGGGTGCCCGATTGCTTCGTCCCCATCAACTCGCCTTCGCCCCGTAGCTTGAGGTCTTCTTCGGCGATGAGGAAGCCGTCTTCGGTGTCACGCAGCACGCTCAGTCGTTTGCGCGCGGTTTCGCCTGCCGGCTCCTTGTAAAGCAGGACGCAGGTCGATGGCTTCGAGCCGCGACCGACGCGTCCGCGCAATTGATGTAGCTGCGCCAGACCGAAGCGCTCAGCATGTTCGATCACGATGATCGTGGCATCGGGTACGTCCACGCCGACCTCGATAACGGTGGTCGCGATGAGGATGCGTGTCTCACCCTTCTTAAACGCAGCCATGGCCACGTCCTTGTCGGCACCCTTCATTCGGCCGTGGACCAGACCAATCCGGTCACCGAACAAAGGCTGAAGCTTCTTGAAGCGATCTTCCGCCGACATCAGCTTGATTTCTTCGGACTCGTCCACAAGCGGACAGATCCAATAGATCTTCTGACCATCGGCGACGGCAGCCTGCATGCGCTCTACAAGTTCGTCGATACGTTCCAGCGGCAGTGTGACGGTCTTGATCGGCTGACGCCCCACCGGCTTTTCGGTCAGGCGTGACACGTCCATGTCGCCGAAGGCGGTCAACACGAGCGTGCGCGGGATCGGCGTTGCGGTCATCACCAGCATATCGGGCGCCGCACCCTTGGCGGTCATGGCCAAGCGCTGATGCACACCGAAGCGATGCTGCTCATCGACGATTGCCAGAACGAGATCCTTGTAGCTGACGCCCTCCTGGAAGAGCGCATGCGTGCCGACGACGATATCGATGCTGCCGTCCGCCAACCCGGCAAGAATTTGGGCTCGCTCGGCGCCTTTCTCGCGTCCCGTCAGCACTGCGGTCGTGAGACCGGCTTTTTCCGCAAGCGGTGCGATGGTCGCATAATGCTGACGTGCCAGGATTTCGGTTGGAGCCATCAAGGCAGACTGTCCGCCTGCTTCCGCAGCACGCGCCATCGCAAGCAAAGCGACAACCGTCTTGCCCGCACCGACATCACCCTGCAGAAGCCGAACCATACGTTCGGGATCTGCGAGATCCGCTTCAATCTCTTCAAGGGCATTAGCTTGGCTGCCGGTGAGGCTATAGGGCAATGCAGCCTTTACGGCCTCGACAATTCGGCCATCACCATCAAGTGGCCGTCCAGCCAGACGCCGCATGCGCGATCGCACAAGGGCCAGCGCGACCTGGCTTGCAAGCAACTCGTCATAAGCCAGCCGCCGCCAGGCGGGGCTTTCAGGCGCAATATCCTCCGGCTCCTCGAAATGGTGCAGCGCGCGTAGAGCACTGTCGAAGCTCTGCCAACGCTCGCGAGCAACGAGGCTCGCATCCAGCCACTCGGGAAGCGGCGATATTCGCTCGACGGCGGCGGACAATGCCTTGCGCAAGACTTTGCCGGAAAGGCCTGATGTCAGCGGGTAGACTGGTTCGAGCAACGGCAGGGATGCCGCATCTTCCAGCAAAGCGATGTGGTCGGGATGGACCATGTTCGGGCGGCCGTTGAACCACTCCATCCGACCGCTGACGATGACCGTCTCACCTTCAGGTAGTTGCTTCTCCAGCCATGTGGCATGACCGCGGAAGAAGGTCAGCGCCAGCTCACCGGTGTCATCATGTGCAAAGACCCTGTATGGCACAGATCGATTGCCGCTTGGTGGCGGCTGATGCCGGTCCACACGGACTTCCAGCGTGACGATCGCACCTTCTGGGGCGTAGGCGATGCCAGGTCGGTTGCGTCGATCGATCATGCCTTGTGGCAGAACGAAGATGAGGTCACCGATGCGAACCTCCCGATCCGAGACATCGACAGGCACTATATTCTTGAGCAATGCCGAGAGCTTAGGACCAACGCCTTCAAGCGATGTCGCAGGAGCAAACAGGGGATCGAGTTTGGGTGGACGCATGATGTTGCTGTAAGCGTTTCCGATTGAACTTCCAAGATAAGGCCGGCTGCCGGGTTACGAAGGCTGACACTTCGTTCTTGCCGCGTTATATCGCCGTTCAAACTCGCTTCTCAACGCATCAAGGCCTCATCCATGACCGGCACAACCCGCTCCAGCGACGGACTCGATCCGCGCGCCAAGAAGGCGCTGCTTCGTTCGTGGCGCCGCGGAATACGGGAAATGGATCTCATCCTCGGTCGTTTTGCCGATGCTGAAATTGGCACCTTGAACGAAGAAGAAATCGAACAATATGAGCGGCTTCTGGACGTTCCCGATGTCGACCTCTTCTCCTTTATGACTGGCGAACGCACCGCTCCGGAGGCGGTCGACACCCCTATGTTCCGGCGCGTCGTCGCATTCTCCCGTTCGCAAGGCTTGGCATTTCCCTCATGACGCTTCTTCCCAAACTCGGTCTGCCGAAATCCAACCTCGGTTCGATCACGCTTGATGGCGTTGCGGATGGCTTTGAAGCCTTTGCCTTGGCGCGTGTGGTTGTCGAAAGCGGCAGCGGCCCGGTGATCTTCGTTGCGCGCGACGGCCAGCGCTTGCCGGCCTTTGCGGATGCGCTCGCTTTCGTCGACCCAACGATCCCGGTGCTTCAGTTACCCGCCTGGGATTGTCTTCCATATGACCGTGTCTCGCCGGGCGTCGACTCGGCCGCCCGGCGCCCCGAGGCTATGAGCGCGATGATTGCGCTACGCCAGAAGCCGCACCGTGCGGTGATCCTGACGACAGCCAATGCGACGCTGCAGAAGATGCCGCCTGCGGACATCTTGGCGGCACAGTCCTATTCGGCTCGTCCCGGCAATCAGATCGACATGAAGGGTCTGATCGCCCGGCTCGAAAGCGAGGGCTTTGATCGCGTCGGCACGGTTCGCGATGTCGGCGAGTTCGCTGTGCGCGGCGGCATCCTTGATCTCTTCGTGCCAGGCACGCCGGAGCCGTTACGCCTGGACTTCTTCGGCGACACGCTGGAATCCATCCGCGCCTTCAACCCGGCGGATCAGCGTACGACAGGGCAGCGCAAGGAATTCGTGCTGCAGCCGATGAGCGAGATCACGCTGGATGCGGAAACCATCAGCCGTTTCCGCAAGAACTACGTCGCCACCTTTGGCGCACCGAGCCGAGATGATGCGCTTTACGCAGCGATCAGCGAAGGCCGGCGTTTTGCAGGCATGGAACACTGGCTGCCGTTATTCTTCGATCGCGTTGAAAGTATATTTGACTATCTTCCTGATGTTCCTGTGATTTTTGATTACCTTGCACGCGAGGCGATCAGCGAGCGCCATACGCTGGTGACAGACCACTACGAGGCGAGGAAAACTCAAGGAAGCGGCAAGGAGTTCGGTGACGCGGTCCCGTACAAGCCGATACGGCCTGAACTGCTCTACCTGACCCCCGACCATGTTGCGGCAGCCGAGAAGGACCGGTTATCGATCGAGTTCACGCCGTTTGATGCGCCGGAGGGCGGCCGTAAGGTGCTGCATGCGGGCTCGCATGGCGGTCGCAGCTTTGCTGAAGAGCGCGCCGATCCGAAAGCCAACGTCTTCGAGGCAGTGGCGAAATACATTGCCGACGAGCGCGCTGCCGGTAAGCGCATGGTGATCGCCGGGTGGAGCGACGGTTCGCTTGATCGCTTGAGTTCCATTCTCGAAGAGCGCGGGCTTGAGAACCTGATCATCGTGGATCGTCTCGCCGGCGTCGAGAAGCTGAAGCCGGGGCAGGCGGCCCTTGCGGTGCTGCCAGTCGAGGCAGGCTTTTCCACCGCAACGATGACGGTTATTGCCGAGCAGGACATCCTTGGCGACCGCCTGATCCGCCGCAAGAAGCGCAAGAAGGCTTCGGACTTCATCGCCGAAGTGGCCTCCTTGGCAGCGGGTGACATCGTGGTTCACGCGGATCACGGTATTGGCCGCTTCGTCGGGCTTCAGACCATCCAGGCAGCGGGCGCGCCGCATGATTGCCTTGAGATCCGCTATTCCGGCGATGATCGTCTCTTCCTGCCGGTCGAAAACATCGAACTTCTGTCGCGTTACGGCTCCGAAGGTACGGAAGCGACGCTCGACAAGCTGGGCGGTGTTGCCTGGCAGTCGCGCAAGGCCAAGCTGAAGAAGCGCCTGCTTGAGATGGCAGGTCAGCTCATTCAGGTCGCTGCTGAGCGCAAGATGCGCGGTGCTCCCGCCATGGTGCCGCCGGAAGGTGTCTACGGCGAGTTCGCCGCCCGTTTTCCATACGACGAAACCGAAGATCAGCAGGCTGCAATCGACGCCATCCGCGACGATCTGGGTACCGGTCAGCCGATGGATCGTCTTGTGTGCGGCGACGTGGGCTTCGGGAAGACCGAAGTTGCGCTGCGCGCGGCCTTCATCGCAGCCATGGAAGGGTTCCAGGTTGCAGTCGTCGTTCCGACGACCCTGCTGGCTCGCCAACACTTCCGTACCTTTTCACAGCGCTTCGCCGGGCTTCCAGTAACAGTTCGTCAGGCGTCGCGGCTGGTAACCACCAAGGAACTGAACGAAACCAAGAAAGAGCTGACGGAAGGCAAGGTCGACATTGTCGTTGGGACGCACGCGCTGTTGACCAACTCCATTCAGTTCAAGCGGCTTGGTCTTCTGATCATCGACGAGGAGCAGCATTTCGGCGTCAAGCACAAGGAGCGCCTAAAGGAGCTGAAGAGTGACGTGCATGTGCTGACGCTTTCAGCGACGCCGATCCCGCGCACGCTGCAGCTTGCACTGACGGGTGTCCGTGAACTATCGCTTATCACCACCCCGCCTGTGGATCGTATGGCGGTGCGGACCTTCATCTCGCCGTTTGATCCACTCGTAATTCGCGAAACACTGCTGCGCGAGCGGTTCCGCGGCGGGCAGAGCTTCTACGTCGTGCCGCGCATTTCCGACCTGAAGGAGGTCAGCGATTTCCTGGCCGGTGCCGTGCCCGAGCTGAAGGTTGCCGTGGCCCACGGCCAGATGACGCCGACCGAGCTCGAAGACATTATGAACGCCTTCTATGACGGGCAATATGATGTCTTGCTGGCAACGACGATCGTAGAGTCTGGTCTCGACATTCCAACTGCCAACACGCTGATCGTTCATCGTGCCGACATGTTTGGTCTGGCACAGCTCTACCAGTTGCGCGGCCGCGTTGGTCGCTCCAAGCTGCGCGCCTTCGCGCTCTTCACGCTGCCGGCCAACCGCCTTCTGACGCAAACGGCGGAACGGCGATTGAAGGTTCTGCAATCCCTGGATACGCTCGGCGCTGGTTTCCAGCTGGCCAGCCACGATCTCGATCTGCGTGGCGCCGGCAACCTGCTTGGCGACGAGCAATCTGGCCATATCAAGGAGGTCGGCTTCGAGCTCTACCAGCAGATGCTGGAAGAGGCCGTTGCAGAATTGAAGGGTACAGGCGAGGTCGCGGACGGCAACTGGTCGCCACAGATTTCGGTTGGTACGGCGGTGATGATCCCGGAAAGCTACGTGCCGGACCTTCAGCTGCGTCTCAGCCTCTATCGCCGCATTGCCGAGCTGGAAGGCTCCTCGGAGATCGATGCTTTTGGCGCTGAGCTGATTGACCGGTTCGGACCTTTGCCGGAAGAAGTGCAGCATCTTCTCAAGATCGTGTTCATCAAGACGCTATGCCGGCAGGCCAATGTCGAAAAGCTGGACGCCGGCCCGAAGGGTGTCGTTATCCAGTTCCGCGAGAAGCAATTCTCGGATCCAGTGGGGCTTGTTAAGTTCGTGGGGGAGCAGGGCTCGCAGGCCAAGATCCGGCCCGATCAAAGCATCGTCTTCATTCGCGATTGGACCACGCCGGACAAACGGCTGTCCGGCTCGGCGATCGTCATGACCCAGCTTGCGCGCTTGGCGCAAAAGGCTGCGGCCTAGCGGATCATCATGACCTGGACGAGATCGCCGGCTTCCGCGGCGGGCGCAAACGGCGGGGGGGGGGNNCCCGCCCGAGCCAGCGTGTTCAGCATGGACGAATCCTGAAGTACGAAGGGCGTAGCCGCCATCCGGTCCGGCCGCTGCTCTGACGTTGCGCGAATGTAATCTTGGCGCTGGTCATTCTCGCGTAGCGGCGCCGTCAAGGTTGCGTTGCGGATGTCGAAACTGTGCGGACGTCCACCGAGCTTGGCGACGAGCGGCGCAAGGAAAAGGTGGGAGCAGACCAGGCTCGCGACTGGGTTGCCCGGCAAGCCCAGCACGCGGGTTTGGTCAAGTCTCCCAAACATCAGCGGCTTGCCCGGACGCATCGCGATCTTCCAGAAGTCGAGGCGCATGCCTTCCGCTTCCAGAACCGGACGAACGAGGTCATGGTCGCCGACCGATGCTCCACCGAGCGTGACGATGATGTCCGCTTTCTGGCGTGCCTCGGCAACGACGGCTGCGATCTTCGCTCGATCATCGGCAACGACGCCGAAGTCGAGAACCGCCGCGCCGGCTGCCCGCGCGATCACGGCAACGCCATAGCTGTTCGAGGCGATGATCTGATCCGGACCGGGAACAGAACCCGGTAGAACAAGCTCATCACCGGTCGCGATGATGGCCACTCGAGGTTTGCGGATCACTGGCAAAGAAGGATGGTTCGCTGCGGCAGCGAGCGAAAGCGCACCGGCATCCAGCAAACGTCCGCCGAGTAGAAGGATATCGCCTTCGGCGAAATCCAGACCGGCTTGGCGAATGTTTCGCCCGCGCACAGCCGGCTCGGTGGCGAGGATATGGCGATCGCCAAGACGCCGGGTGTTTTCCTGGATCAACACGGTGTCCGCGCCGTCCGGAACCGGCGCCCCGGTCAGAATGCGAACAGCCTGACCTGCCTCGATCCTTCCGCCAAATCGATGCCCAGCAGCCGATTCGCCGATGATCTCCAGCGGATTGTTCGCGTCTGACGTGTCTTCTGCACGAACGGCATAACCATCCATGGCAGATGCATCGAAGGGTGGCTGCGTGCGACGTGCTTCCAGCGCTGTCGCAAGAACTCGGTTGTCCGCATCTGCGATAGGCACATACTCTGCCGGCAGGTTCTCAACATCGCCAAGCAGGCGCTCAAAAACGTCAAGGACAGGCAGAAGGGCCATTTACTGATCTCCCGCGCGGAAGTCTCCCGACTTGCCGCCAGACTTCTCCACGAGCCGGACGCTGGTGATGGTCATGGAGCGGTCAACGGCCTTTGCCATATCATAGACGGTGAGGCAGGCGACGGAAACAGCGGTCAGCGCTTCCATCTCGACACCTGTCTTGCCACTCACACGCGCAAGACCGGTGACGCGCAAACCCGGCAATGCGGGATCGGCCTCGATCTCCACCGATACTTTGTTGAGAAGGAGAGGATGGCAGAGGGGAATCAGCTCATGCGTCTTCTTGGCAGCCATGATGCCCGCGATCCGCGCCGTTGCGATGACGTCGCCCTTCTTGGCGTTGCCTTCCATGATGATCGAAAGGGTTTCAGGCCGCATCAGCACCAAGCCTTCAGCAATGGCGGTGCGTTCCGTCTCGGCTTTCGATCCGACATCCACCATGTTGGCTTCGCCGTTGCTGCCGAGATGGGTGAGGGTGCTCATCATGAAATCCTGATTGCTTCGCTGCCTTCCAGCAGTGCCCGTGTTGCAGCCTCAACATCCGGCTGGCGCATAAGGCTTTCGCCCACGAGGAAGGTTCCAATGCCTGAGCGAGCAAGGCGCAGACAGTCGTGGTGGGTAAAGATCCCGCTTTCCCCAACCAAAAGGCGATCACTTGGGAAGTCCGCAGCCAGCCGTTCGGAAACGGAGAGATCGACATGGAAGGTCCGCAGATCGCGATTGTTGATGCCAATCAGCCGCGACGAGAGTTTCAGCGCACGCTCCATCTCGGCTTCATTGTGCACCTCGATCAGCGCATCCATGCCGACCTCCAACGCAGCGTCTTCCAACGCGCGTGCATCATCATCGTTGAGGCTCGCCATGATGATGAGGATCGCATCGGCACCCCAGAGGCGGGCTTCGTAGACCTGATACGGGTCGAACAAGAAATCCTTGCGCAAAGCGGGCAGGGAGCAAGCCTGCTTCGCAGCTTTCAGGTATTCCGGCGATCCCTGGAAAGACGGCGCATCCGTCAGAACCGAAAGGCACGCCGCGCCACCTGCTTCATAGGCCGCAGCAAGAGATGGCGGATCGAAGTCGGCACGAATCAAGCCCTTCGAAGGGCTGGCTTTCTTGATCTCGGCAATCAGAGCGAACGTGCCATCTGCTCGTTTGCTCTCAATGGCCTTTTGGAGACCGCGAGGCGCATCAACATCGGCAAGCTGAGCGCGCAGCTCATTGAACGGCAACGCAGCTTTTGCCGCAGCGATTTCCTGACGCTTGTAGACCTCGATCTTTGCGAGAATGTCGCTCATGACGGCTTCTCGCTGGACATCGCAACAAGACGTTCGAGGATCGAAAGGGCGCTGCCGCTATCGATCGACTCACGGGCAAGCGCGATCCCGTCCGCCAGGTTCGCAACTTTATTTGCGACAATGAAGGCGGCGGCGGCGTTCAACACAGCGATATCGCGGTACGGGTTCTGCGCGCCGGCCAAGACTGCGCGCAAGGCGGCTGCATTGTGCTCGGCGTCGCCTCCACGAAGATCTTCGAGTTGCACCCTCGGTAGGCCAACGTCTTCCGGTGTCACATCAAAGGTCCGGACAACACCATCTTCCACCGCCGCCACCATCGTGGTGCCGGCTGTTGTCATCTCGTCGAGGCCTTCCCCATGGACGACCCAGATCGATGTCCCCCCCAGTCCCTTCAGAACGTGCGCGATCGGTTCGACCCACTCGGGTGCGAATACACCAACGAGTTGCCTCGAAACGCCCGCCGGGTTCGACAAAGGTCCAAGCAGATTGAAGATCGTCCGCGTACCAAGCTCGACACGACTCGGTCCAACATGCCGCATCGCGGAGTGATGCGCAGGCGCAAACATGAAGCCAAGACCGACGTCACGGATGCAACGGCTAATATGGGCGGGGCTGATCTCGACGTCGATACCGAGCGCCATAAGCGTATCGGCCGCACCGGACCGTGACGACAACGCCCGGTTGCCGTGCTTCGCAACAGGAACGCCGGCACCGGCCACGATAAAAG
>DCDI01000232.1:49802-60715 GCA_002316345.1 Phyllobacteriaceae bacterium UBA1059
GCGCCGCCTTTCCGATATAGGTCTTCAGGTCAGCCATGGTCAGAACGCCAGTGCGCGATCAATGGCGGCGCGATTAACCTGCACGCTGTATTCGCCCTGCAAACGAGCGACCAGCTGATCCAGCAAATCATCTGCGATACCGGTGTTGAAGCGTCGGGCCTGCTCCTCGCCGAGGCTTGCAGCATCTGTCGCGACAGGCTCAGAAATCTCAGTGACCTGGAACACGATCTGTGCACCGTCCTGAGGTGCGGGCGTCACTTTCGATCCCCCCTGGCCAACGCTGAACACAGCGGCAACGCCTTCTCGACCGAATTCAACATCATCGGCATCGCGCTTCAGACCACGCTTTGTCTGTTTCTGCTGAGCTGTCTCCGATGCTATCTGGTCCAGCGTCACTGTTCCGTCGGAAAGACGCTTCTGCGCGTCAGCCGCACGGGCGGAAAGCCGGGAAGCAGCCTGCTCATCCTTCCAGTTCTCAACCACTTGATCGCGGACTTCGTCGAGGGTACGATCGCGCGCTGGGGTGATCGCATCAAGGTCGAAGAAGACATAGCCCTTGGCATCAGTTTGCAGGCCTGGATTGTCAGCACCGACCTCTGTTTCAAACGCCTGCTGCAGCATCTGGGCGGAAGCTGGCAGGTCATCCACTACGGAGCCGTCCGGACGGCGTCCCTGACGATCGACGGCATCGATCGTTGTTACGCGCAGATTGAGTTGCTGTGCGGCTTCGGCCAGCCTGGCACCGCCACCGCGGGCGTCTTCAAAGCGATCATGAGCATCTAGAAGGATCCGGTTGGCTTCGCTCAAAGCCAGATCGCGACGGATCTGGTCACCGACTTCCGCCAGGGGACGGACGACCTCAGGCGTGATCTGCGTAACCCTCACCAGCACAGGCCCGAAGTTGCCCTTTACGACGTCGCTGACTTGCCCAGCCGAAAGACCGAAGGCTGCGTCAGCGATGGCTTTATCCGCAATTTCAGTTTTGGCGAGCGTGCCGAGTTGAACATCATCGATCGTCTTGCTTTGCGCCGATACGATCGATTCGAAGGTCGAGCCGTTCCGGATCGCTTCTACGGCAGCTTGTGCGCCGGCCTCATTGCCAAAAACTAGCTGCTCGATCTTGCGGCGCTCTGGCGTCGTGAAGCGGGCTTTGTTCTTTTCGTAGTCGCTCTGAACCTGCTCTTCCGAAACGGAATTGGGATCTGCGATGTCAGCTGGCTCCATGCGGACATAGGAAATCTTGCGGTATTCCGGCGCAGCGAACTCGGCTTTGTTCTGATCGAAATAGGTTTGCAGATCAGCAGCGCTCGGCTCTTCCACCGCGTCGACCAGCGAGAGTGGCAGAACAACGTAATCCACGGTGCGATCCTCTCCGCGGTATAGGGCAGCCGCCCGCATGAATGCGTCAGGCGCCGTCATGCCATCGGACACGGCTTCAACGATCTGCTGGCGAAGCGCGACCTGCTCGCGGTTAAGAAGGTAATCCTGGGGACGCATGCCAGCCTGGCTCAGCACGTTCTGGAACTGCTGGCGGTTAAACTGACCATCAGGGCCATGGAACGCCTGGTCGGAGGCTGTCAGCGCAGCGACACGGTCTTGCGAGACACCAAGGCCCATGGTGCGGGCCTGCTGATCGAGAAGGGCGCCGGCCACGAGTTGGGCGACCACCTGATCCTCGATGCCGAAGGATCGCGCCTGTTCGCGCGTGATCCGGGTTCCGAATTGCTGCGAGTAAAGGTTTATCTGCCGGTCATAGGCGAGACGAAAATCTTGCTGGGAAACATGCGCGTCGCCCGCAGTGATGACGTTGTTGGTGCCCGTTCCGTTCACCAGCTGCGCCGAAACGCCCCAAACGACGAAGCTCACGACAAGCAGAATCAGGAGCAGCTTGGAGATCCAGGTTCCGGCAGCGCTTCGCAGGAAAGTCAGCATGAGAAGTCCGTTTGGCTAAAGATTACAGCCCCAACCGGAGTAGGTGAGGGCGCTTGAAGCGGCAATAGCCCGTGGCGCAGGCAGTGTCGATTGCTTTGTCGCCGTAATTTGGTACGCACGCACCCGCCTGTTCATGAGGTGAGGAGAAGAGCATGACCCCTGGCATCCGTCCGCTGGTCGCGGGCAACTGGAAGATGAACGGCGTGAGTTCGGCACTCGACGAGCTTTCGCGGATCGGCCAAGGCTTCATGCACGGACTGGATGCACAGACGGACGCGCTGATCTGCGTGCCCGCAACGCTGCTATCCCGCGCCTGCGAACGGATCAAGGACACGCCGGTGAAAGTCGGCGGGCAGGATTGTCATGCCAGCGAAACCGGAGCCCACACCGGCGACATTTCGGCCGAAATGCTGCGGGATGCTGGCGCCAAGTTCGCAATCGTTGGCCATTCGGAACGACGCTCTGATCACGGCGAAACCAACGCAGATGTGAAGGCAAAAACAGAAGCAGCTTGGCGTGCAGGCCTGCAAGCAGTTCTTTGCATCGGCGAGACTCACGAGCAGCGCGTGAACGGCGAGGCGCTGCGTGTCATGTCTGAACAACTGACCGGATCGGTTCCGTCTTCGTCGACCGCCCAAGGGTTGATCATTGCCTATGAACCCGTGTGGGCTATCGGCACCGGCTTGACCCCGACTGTGCGGGACGTCGAGCAGGCGCATGCGCATATCCGCCAGGAACTCACGCGTTTGATCGGTGAAGAAGCCGCCAAGGTCCGCATTCTCTATGGCGGCTCGGTAAAGCCTTCCAATGCGCGAGACTTACTGGGTGTCGACAATGTCGACGGCGCGTTGGTAGGCGGTGCGAGCCTCAAGGCTGCCGATTTCCTTGCCATTGCCGAAGCTTATGAAGGTTTAAGCTGACGCGTTGCGTCGTTAGTCAACGGCACCCATATACGGTATCAATGCGCGGCAGGCTGCAGGACTTGGATTGGCCCGCGTTTGCGTGTAGTGAGCCGCCCAATCCTTTTTTGTCGGCGCTAGTCGCCGCCTCCGATATTTCCGGACCCAACCATGCAGACTGTCATCATCGTCATTCACCTCCTGATCGTGCTTGCACTCGTAGGCGTGGTTCTTGTGCAGCGCTCTGAAGGCGGCGGCCTGGGCGTGGGCGGCGGTTCGGGCTTCATGACGGCGCGCGGCGCTGCCAATGCCTTGACGCGGACCACAGCCATCCTGGCCACGGCGTTCTTCATCACATCGCTCGCTTTGTCCTTGCTCGCGCGATATTACGGCAACGATCCGCTCGATATCCTCGACCGTCTTCCAAACAACGTACCTGGTCAGACACAGACCGCACCTGCCGGAAACGGCAATGGTGTGCTTGACCAGCTTGGTGGCAGCCCGTCGACGCCAGCAGCGCCTTCAACACCAGCGCCGGCCACGCCACCATCCGGCGATGCTCCTGCTGCGCCCGCTGCAAACAGCCCGGCACCTGACGCACCAGCGGTTGGCGCACCGGCGAGCAACGTTCCTGCTGCACCTGATACAGAAGGCACAGCGCCTCAGAGCGGCAACACGGTTCCGTCTGGTCAATAAGGTTGCGATGCAGGCTGTGCCCGTATGGACACAGCCTGTTGCAAAGATGCGACGGCACGCCGTTCCGATTACGTGGGATGGCACGAGGTTCTTGAGCCTTCGCTCAGTTGGGACTACCAAGAACGACGAAGGTGGCGTCAGGCGATCGCCTGAGCGCGAGTCTCCTTCGTTTTAGTCAAATCAGGTTTGCCCATGCTGCTCCGTGACCTTGTTGTTGCCGGCCTTTGCTCGGCTGTTGTTTACGTGTCTCCGGCCCATGCTGGCGGAGATCGTGGTTTCGACTTCGCTGGAATGTATCAGCGCAAGCTGGACGCCCAGACGGTGACCACCGGTGCGACGGGCAAGCCCGGCGCTGCCCCTGCGAAGGGTGCAACTGCAAAGAAGACTTCGGCAGCGGACACGAAGAAGTCTGTTTCCAGGTCTGTTCCGCAAACCAACACCGTTTCACAGACTAAGCCGGTCACCCGCACCGTAGCAATGCCGCAGATGGTGCAGCCTGTTACCACCATGCCGACGGTGGACGTCGCCGTGGAAGGCAACAATGGCGAGTTGCGCAGCGTGCAGCGTCCGCAGGGTGGCTTCTTCAAGACCATCTTCGGCGAAGACGCGCCGCCGCGCTACCTGCCGGAAACGCAGACGCTGGACGGCAAGCTGGCCGCTCGCGCCGCTACCAAGCCCTTCAAGGTAAAGGCCGAGTTCGAACCGCAGACGGTTGCGTTCTCGGGCTATGAGAAGGGTACGATCGTCATCGACACCACTGCTCGTCGTCTTTACCTCGTTGAATCCCGCGATACGGCACGTCGTTATGCCATCGCCGTCGGCAAGGAAGGTTTGGCGTTCAAGGGCACCGGAACGGTTGGGGACAAACAGGAATGGCCGCGGTGGTTCCCGACCAAGGACATGCAGGCGCGTGAGCCCAAGAAATATGGACAGTACAAAGACGGTATGAACGGTGGCCCGAGCAACCCTCTGGGCGCGCGTGCGATCTATCTTTATCAGGGGAAGACGGACACCCACATCCGCATCCATGGCACGACGCAGCCTGAATCGATTGGCAGCGCAGCATCCAACGGTTGCTTCCGGATGATCAACGAACACGTGATGGAATTGTACCAGCGCGTTCCAATGGGCGCTCAGATCGTCGTCCTGTAATCTTTTCAGGCTATATGAGACTTCGAGGGAGGCCGGTTCGCCGGCCTCTTTCTTTTGTGCACAGGGCAGTGACCGCTAAGGGCGGCGACTGTCGATTTTGACTGGCGGAATCGATCCGCAAGAGCTAAGCGATAAATCCCATGGCGCGATATGTTTTCATCACCGGCGGCGTGGTCTCCTCACTTGGCAAAGGCATAGCAGCAGCGGCTCTCGGCGCTCTGTTGCAGGCACGCGGATACCGCGTGAGGATCCGTAAGCTCGACCCCTATCTCAACGTTGATCCGGGCACGATGTCGCCCTACCAGCACGGCGAGGTCTTCGTGACCGACGACGGCGCGGAGACCGACCTCGACCTTGGCCATTATGAGCGCTTCACAGGCCGCTCGGCCAATGCCCGCGACAACATCACCACTGGGCGCATCTACAAGAACATCATCGAACGCGAACGTCGCGGCGATTATCTTGGTGCGACCGTCCAGGTCATTCCGCACGTCACCGACGAGATCAAGAACTTCGTCCGTGAAGGCAATGACGACTACGACTTCGTGCTTTGCGAAATCGGTGGTACCGTTGGCGACATCGAAGCGATGCCGTTCCTGGAAGCGATCCGTCAGCTCGGCAACGAATTGCCGCGCGGGCAGGCCGTTTATATCCACTTGACTTTGATGCCGTTCATCCCGGCGGCCGGCGAGTTGAAGACCAAGCCCACACAGCATTCCGTTAAGGAGTTGCAGGCGCTCGGTATTGCACCCGACATCCTTTTGGTCCGCGCTGACCGGGCTATTCCGCGCGAAGAGCGCCGCAAACTTTCGCTGTTCTGCAATGTGCGAGAATCGGCTGTCATTCAGGCGCTGGACGTTGCCAATATCTATGATGTGCCCATGGCTTATCATGGTGAGGGCCTGGACAGCGAAGTGCTGGCAGCGTTCGGCATCGATCCGGCTCCGAAGCCGCGCATGGAGCGCTGGGGCGAGGTGGCCGACCGCATCCACAATCCGGAAGGCGAAGTCACGATCGCCATTGTCGGCAAATATACCGGACTTAAGGACGCCTATAAGTCGCTGATCGAAGCGCTGGCGCATGGCGGTATCGCTAATCGCGTTAAGGTAAAACTCGACTGGATCGAGAGCGAGGTCTTCGAAAAGGAGGATCCGGCCCCATTCCTGGAGAAGGTTCACGGCATTCTGGTGCCGGGCGGCTTTGGTGAGCGCGGCTCCGAGGGCAAGATCCTCGCTGCCAAGTTCGCCAGGGAGCGGAAGGTGCCGTATTTCGGGATTTGCTTTGGCATGCAGATGGCTTGCCTTGAAGCTGCGCGGTCACTCGCTGGCATCGAACACGCCTCATCGACCGAGTTCGGCAAGACGAATGAACCCGTTGTCGGTCTCATGACCGAATGGCTGAAGGGCAACATGCTCGAGAAGCGCCAGGCTGCTGGTGATCTCGGCGGCACAATGCGGCTCGGCGCATACGATGCTCGCCTCAAGGAAGGGTCACGCATCGCCGAGATCTATGGCGATAGCGCAATCGTCGAGCGCCATCGCCACCGCTATGAAGTGAACATCGACTACAAGGAACGGCTGGAAGCCTGTGGGCTGGTTTTCGCAGGTATGAGCCCTGATGGCGTCCTACCGGAAACGATCGAATATGCCGACCATCCTTGGTTCATCGGCGTTCAGTATCATCCGGAACTGAAGAGCCGTCCCTTCGAGCCGCACCCGCTGTTCGCCAGCTTCGTGCGGGCGGCGATGGCACAGAGCCGCTTGGTCTAAGGTGGCGATCAGTCGGGTTGCGGACGGTGTCTTGAACCCGACAATGATTTCAGGCAGACCGCGTGGATGAGCGCTCAACTTCGTCCCCTCGACCACCTCGTTTTGCCTGTTGGCGATCTTTCCGTTGCCGAAGCCCGCTACCAGGCGCTTGGCTTTCAGGTCGCGCCACGCGGGCAGCATCCGTTCGGCACGGCAAACGCGTGCGTCTACCTAGCTGACGGCACCTTTCTTGAACCACTTGCTGTGGCGGATCAGGAAAGCGCTGCTGAGGCGGCGAAGGCCGGCAATGTCTTTGTCGGACACGATGCAACATTCCGCACCCGCGTCGCACAGGACGGCCTGTCGGCGCTGGTGCTTGGCACACAGGATGCAGCCGCCGACGATGCACGCTTCCGCGCCGACTCAGTGTCGCGCGGCGAGATGCTGCGCTTCTCGCGTCCGTTTACGGGCGCTGATGGCACATCGGGTGAAGCAAGCTTCCTTCTGGCTTTCGCTGGCGATCTTCGAGCGCCGGATGCGCTGTTCTTTACCTGTGAGCGCGTCGGTGTTCCGGCCGTTGATCGCACGCCGCTGACACGCCATGCGAACGGCGTCACGACATTGCAGCGCGTGATCCTCGTTGCGCCTGAGCCGCATCATTTCGAAATGCTGCTGACGACGTTGATGGATCATGCAGAACCTGTTCGCACCGAGGAGGGCTTTGAGGTTCAAACCGGTACGTCGCGGATCACGGTTCTGACGCCCACTTCAGCGAATGCACATCTTGGCGATGCAAGCTGGGATGAAGCCGATCCGACGCTGCAATTTGCGGCAGTGGAGTTTGGCGTTGAAGATCTGTCTTCAACGCGCTCTCTTTTTGAAGCTGCTGGCATCCCGGTCGAAGCCGCAGGCTCGTCGCTCCGCGTTGACGCGGCAGACGGCCAAGGCGTGCCGTTCTTGTTTACGGAAGCAAAATCATGACCATTCCTAATCCGCATGTCTCCGTCGGTTCGGTGACCTTCGGCAACGATCTTCCACTCACCTTGATTGCTGGTCCCTGCCAGCTGGAAACGCGCCAGCACGCCTTCGACATGGCCGGAAGCCTCAAGGACATGGCGGCAAAGCTCGGGATCGGCCTGATCTACAAGACGAGCTACGACAAGGCGAATCGCACGTCGTTGGGCGGCAAGCGCGGCGCCGGGCTTGAAGCCGCCATGCCGATCTTTGCAGACCTCAAGAAGGATCTGGGCCTTCCTGTTCTCACGGATGTGCATACGGAAGAGCAGTGCGCGATCGTTGGAGAAGTCGTCGACATCCTACAGATCCCGGCCTTCCTTTGCCGTCAGACGGACCTCCTCATTGCAGCAGCAGCCACTGGCAAAGTGGTCAACATCAAGAAGGGCCAGTTCCTGGCGCCATGGGACATGAAGAATGTCGTGGCTAAGGTGACGGATTCCGGGAACGCCAATGTTTTGACAACCGAGCGCGGCGTGTCTTTCGGCTACAACACGCTGGTCTCCGACATGCGCGCCCTGCCGGTGCTGCGGGAAATCGGTGCACCCGTGATCTTCGATGCGACTCATTCTGTGCAGCAGCCTGGCGGGCAGGGCGGCTCTACGGGCGGCGAAAGGCGGCATGTCGAGACGCTGGCGCGGGCGGCGGTTGCTGTCGGTGTTGCCGGCGTCTTTATCGAGACACATCAGGATCCAGACCATGCGCCATCGGACGGACCCAACATGGTTCCGCTCGACAAGCTGCCAGCTCTGATGGAACGCCTGATGGCGTTTGATGCTCTCGCGAAGAGCTGACACCAAGGCGCCCCAAGCCTCTATGCCACTGTCTCCTGCGGCTGTTCACGAGCGGCAGACGCGTGGCCGCTGTTGCCTTTCGCCCTGCTTTCGATAAGGACATCCGCAAGATCCAGATCATAGCGGAGAGGCAGCCATGACGGCCATTATCGACATCATCGGGCGCGAAATTCTCGACAGCCGCGGCAATCCGACGGTTGAAGTCGATGTGCATCTTGAAGACGGTGCCTTCGGCCGCGCGGCAGTACCGTCCGGCGCTTCCACCGGCGCGCATGAGGCCGTTGAGTTGCGTGACGGCGGCGAGCGTTACCTTGGTAAGGGCGTCGAGAAGGCCGTGAACGCCGTCAATGGCGAGATCTTCGATGCGATCGGCGGCATGGACGCCGAGAACCAGCTGCAGATCGACAAGGCAATGATTGAGCTGGACGGCAGCGCCAACAAGGGGCGGCTCGGGGCGAATGCGATTCTCGGCGTTTCGCTGGCGGTCGCAAAGGCTGCTGCTCAATCCTCCGGTCTGCCACTTTATCGCTATGTCGGCGGCGTCAACGCCCATGTCCTGCCGGTTCCGATGATGAACATCATCAATGGCGGCGCGCATGCCGACAATCCGATCGACTTCCAGGAATTCATGATCATGCCGGTTGGCGCAGAAAGTCTGCGCGACGCCGTACGCATGGGCGCCGAGGTTTTCCACACGCTGAAGAAGCGTTTGAAGGATGCCGGCCACAACACCAATGTCGGCGACGAGGGCGGTTTCGCGCCGAATCTCAAGAGCGCAGTCGACGCGCTCGATTTCGTCACCGCGTCGATCGAGAAGGCTGGTTATCGCCCGGGCGAGGATATGTTCATCGCCCTGGATTGCGCCGCAACCGAGTTCTTCAAGGAAGGCAACTACGTTTATGAAGGCGAGGGCAAGACCCGCTCTCCGCAGGAGCAGGCTGAGTATCTCGCCAAGCTGGCAGCCGATTACCCGATCATCTCGATCGAAGACGGCATGTCCGAAGATGATTGGGACGGCTGGAAGGCGTTGACCGATCTGGCCGGCAAGAAGGTCCAGCTCGTTGGCGACGATCTGTTCGTGACCAACACCGCGCGCTTGCGCGATGGCATCAAGATGGGCGTGGCCAATTCCATTCTGGTGAAGGTCAACCAGATCGGCTCGCTCAGCGAAACTCTGGACGCAGTCGAGACGGCCCACAAGGCTGGGTACACAGCGGTCATGTCCCACCGTTCGGGCGAAACCGAAGACGCGACGATTGCCGATCTGGCGGTCGCCACCAACTGCGGACAGATCAAGACCGGCTCGCTGGCGCGCTCTGACCGGTTGGCCAAGTACAACCAGTTGATTCGGATCGAACAGGAGCTTGGGCCGCAGGCGAAATACGCCGGCACGAGCATTTTGCGGGCTCGCTGAGCCTGATTGTAACGCGCTGTTAAGCACGTTCCTTCACATTGGCGCGGTAGTAGCGGATCGCGCCAATGTGGACTCGTCAATATCGTCAACGGAACTTTGGCCGGCTCATCCTTCCGGTCATCACGATCGTTTTTCTATCCTATTTCGGCTTTCATGCCTGGCATGGCGAGTACGGCATCTACTCCAAGTACGCCTTGGAAGAGCGCGCGATCGCTTTGCAAAAACAGCTCGATTCGATCCACAGTCAGCGCATTGCACTGGAAACGCGAGTCCGTCTTCTGCAGGACGGTTCGATCGAGAAAGACATGCTTGATGAGCAGGCACGCCGCTCGCTGAACCTTTCCCACAATGACGAACTCGTCATCCTGCGGCAGCACGGAGGCTGATCAGCCCCTGTTTCTTTGATGAACCTGATCTCAGTTCATCGTTATTCTTCCTCGACTTTCAACAGGTTAGCCGCATAACAGCCATGCATTTTGCGCATGGCGGTGCGGCTTTCTGCATGCTAGCGTCTACATCGACCCGGGCATCGGAGCTTCCGAGCCCCGTGGATGTCCGCCAAGAGACAGTTTGAGGGAGTCGAGCATGGCCACTGCCGCGAGAACATCGCCGGCGAAAGCGAAGGCTGACGCAAAACTAGATACCCAGTTCCGCGGAACACTCGAAGCTCCGCCGCCGGCGACGCTCTCGAAGGAGCAGGAACTTTCCGCCTACAAGCACATGTTGCTGATCCGTCGCTTCGAAGAAAAGGCCGGCCAGCTTTACGGCATGGGCTTCATCGGTGGCTTCTGTCATCTCTACATCGGTCAGGAAGCTGTTGTGACGGGCATGAAGCTCGGCATGCGCGAGGGCGATCAGATGATCACGGCCTATCGTGATCACGGCCACATGCTGGCCATGGACATGGATCCACGCGGCGTGATGGCCGAGCTGACCGGCCGCCGTGGTGGGTACTCCAAGGGCAAGGGCGGCTCCATGCACATGTTCTCGAAGGAGAACAAGTTCTATGGCGGTCACGGCATCGTCGGCGCGCAGGTCTCGCTCGGCACCGGCCTCGCTTTTGCGAACAAGTATCGCAATGACGGCTCCGTTTGCGTCACCTATTTCGGCGACGGCGCGGCCAATCAGGGCCAAGTCTACGAAAGCTTCAACATGGCCTCGCTGTGGAAGCTTCCGGTGGTCTACGTCATTGAGAACAACCGCTATGCAATGGGAACGTCCGTGACGCGCTCCTCGGCGGAAACCGTGTTCTCGCAGCGCGGCG
>DCDI01000232.1:60848-61071 GCA_002316345.1 Phyllobacteriaceae bacterium UBA1059
ACGCGGTCACTCGATGTCCGATCCGGCCAAGTATCGCTCGAAGGACGAAGTGCAGAAGATGCGCTCCGAGCACGACCCGATCGAACAGGTCAAGAACCGCATGATCGAGCAAGGCTGGGCCAGCGAAGAAGAGTTGAAGACCATCGACAAGGACGTTCGCGACATCGTCGCCGACTCCGCCGATTTCGCCCAGACCGATCCAGAGCCGGATGCATCCGAGCTC
>DCDI01000229.1:0-225 GCA_002316345.1 Phyllobacteriaceae bacterium UBA1059
GTGCGGCTTCCGGTTCCGCGGCGCGCTTGCGGCGAGGTTGCTCGGCCTGTGGCTCTTCAGCCTGAGGTTCGGCTTGAGGCTCGGCTTGCGCCTTCGGCTCGGCAGCGGGCGCTTCAGCCGGTGCCGCAGCAGGCTCTTCGGCAGGCGCCGGGCGCTCGGCTGGCGGTTGATCCGTTTGCGGGAGAATCTCTTCCGCCGGCTGGCTGTCTGTTCCCGATTCAGCCT
>DCDI01000229.1:255-5251 GCA_002316345.1 Phyllobacteriaceae bacterium UBA1059
CTGGTCGGCAGCGATGCAGCGCGCACCGGTGCCGTGGCCATCAACAGGCCAAGCGCCGTTCCCGCCAGAATCGTGTTGCGACTTTTCATGGTGTCTCCTTGTCCATTTCGTCCCGTTGCGCAGCCAAATGGAGCGCGTTGCGCCAAGTTCCACCCGGATTCGCCTGAACAGCGCGTGAATGTGGTGTTCACCTGAGATCGTGAACGCCTTGATTTGGCCGCTGCGAAGGATCACATGGCACCCATGGATCTGCCCTTCTGGAAACGCAAAAGCTTGGAAGCGATGACGCTTACCGAGTGGGAGTCGCTTTGCGACGGCTGCGGCAAATGCTGCCTGGCCAAGCTCGAGGATGAAGACTCGGGCGAGATCTATTGGACCAGCGTCGCCTGCCGCTTGTTCGATGCCGGTTCGTGCCGGTGCAGCGATTATGTGCAGCGCAAGCGCAAGGTGCCGGATTGCGTCAAGCTCACCCCAAAAAAGGTGCGCGAAATCGACTGGTTGCCGCGCACATGCGGTTATCGCCTGGTGGCCGAGGGCAAGGACCTGTTCGACTGGCATCACCTGATTTCAGGTAGCCGCGACACCGTTCATAGCGCCGGCATTTCCATGCTCGGCCGCGTCACCGCGTTGGAAAGCGACATGACGGATGACGAGGATTATTTCGATCACGTGCTGGACGAGCAGCCCTGAATCAGGGGACTTGGCGCCTGTGTCTCGCGAGCCTGTTGGCGGCTGAACCCGATATGAACGATCGGTTCGATTAAAGTTCAGGCCGGGAATGGCAAACGCATCTTCATCGCCGAAACAGGCCATGAGGAGACGCCGTCATGCTGAAGATCGTCCAAACCACCGCACTGTCCCTGAGCGTTCTGCTCGGCAGCTTCGCCACTCTTCCCGCCGCCCAAGCCGCAAGCGTCAGCGTTACCGTTGCGCCCGAGACGGTGCAGTATCGTCATGATCGTGACCGTAATCGGGATTGGCGCGACGATCGCCATCGCGGTGGCCAGCGCCGCGCCTGCACGCCGGAACGGGCGACCGAAAAGGCGTGGAAGATGGGCATCAACCGTCCCCGCGTTTCCAACGTCAACCGCAACACGATCGCCGTTCGCGGCTTCCAGCGCGGCCATACCGTGCGCGTCCTCTTCGCGCGGGCTCCGAACTGCCCCGTCATCCGCTAAAAGGGTTTTTCGGTTCCAGCGAAGAAAGGCCGGTGGAGCGATCCACCGGCCTTTTCCTTGTTCACGTCAGCGCTTTTACGCTGCTGGGACAGCGCGTTCGCGCTGGACAGCGCGTTTGCGCTGGAGATCAGCGATCGATCGCGAAGGTGACGGAGACCTGAACGTGATAGGAATTCTCGCCGGCTTCAACGGGGGCTGGCGCAGGCGCCACCGCACGCGCTTCGAAGCTCTTCGCCATCATCGGCATGGGCGGCTGGCGCATCGAGTTTTCCGAGATTTCCATGACCTGGCCGAGCTTGATGCCGGCTGCTTCAGCCAGGGTCTTTGCACGCTCCATCGCATCCTGCACCGCACGCTTGCGCGCCTCGGCGAAGACCTTGGTCGTGTCTGCCGAGTCGAAGTTGATCTGACCGCCCTGGTTGACGCCAAGCGTGACCGCCTTGTCGAGCAGCGCGCCGACCTTGTCGATCTGGCGCACGCGCACGCCGAGCGAATTCGTCACCTGATAGCCAACGAGCCGCGTTTCGGTCTCTTTGTTGTTTTCGTCGGGATAAACATAGCGCGGCTCGATCGACAGGCTGCTGGTTTGCAGGTCGGCATCGGCAATGCCCTCCGCCTTCATGGCGCTGATCACCGCCGCCATCGCCGAACTGTTGGCCTCCAGCGCTTCGCGCGCCGTCTTGGCTTCGCGCATCACGCTCAAAGACAGCATTGCGAGATCCGGCCGCGCGGTCGCCTCGCCCTCGCCCGTGACCACAATCTGCGGGGTGGGCGCGGGCGGCACCGGCTGCGCTAAAGCTGAGGCGGAACCGAGCATCAGGAAAGCAAACGGAAGAGTGGCGCGCATCGTGTCAGTGTCTCCATCGAACAAGGATCATCCCTCGCCCTACGCCTAGGTGGCGATTTGGGAGCGAATACGACGCAAAACGCATCATCATTGCTGGCTTGCGCAGAAGCGCGACGCGGAACTTGTGCTGGTCGCGCAAATTGCCTAGTGGTCATCTTGGGTGGGGCCTGTAGCTCAATGGTTAGAGCCGGCGGCTCATAACCGCTTGGTTGGGGGTTCGAGTCCCTCCGGGCCCACCAACAATCATTCTCAATGGTCTTCGAACCAGCCGTCTCTTACCCGTGATCGGCGGCCCTGTGTTGGGTGATCAGGCTGAGATTGGATGGGGTTTGAAGGTTGTGCAGCGCCTGCACGCCTTCTTCGCCCAGCAGTGGTTCGGGCATCGGGCAGATGCGGTTTCGGCCTGTTTCCTTCGCGTGATAGGCTCTGGCATCAGCGCGGGCGAGCAGTGTTTCGAACGTGTCGGCGGGCTTCAATTCGGCGATGCCGCCGCTCACCGTGATTGTTGGAAGATGGGCGCCGAGATGCGGCAGGTCTGCGCGGATCGCCTGAGCCGTCAGCCATGCGCCGCGCAGCGTCGTGCGCTCCAGAACAACGATAAATTCTTCGCCGCCGATGCGAGCGACTAGCGAGGTCGGCGGGGCATTGCTCGTCAGGACGCCGGCAAATGCGCGGAGCACGGCGTCGCCGGTTGCATGTCCGTAGCCATCGTTGACCCGCTTGAAGTGGTCGAGGTCGAAGAGCAGCACTGCCACGGGCTGACCTGCGAGCCGGGCGGCATCGATGATGCGGTGCGCGTGTCGGTCGAAGCCCCGGCGGTTGGCAATGCCGGTCAGCGCATCTGTTTCCGAATCGCGGATCGACGATGACAGCACCGATTGAACGAGCATGAGCAGGATCAGCAAGCCGGCCATGACGATGAGAATGCCGCCGAGCGCCTGCGAGAACAGGGCGTAAGGACTTGCGGCATAGACCTTTGCGGACACACCGGAGCCGAACGCGGCTGCAAAGAAGGGCTCTGCCACGAAGTAGGCCGTCATGACGCCCAATAGAATAGCCAAGGCAAGCCACATCAAGCTTCGCGTTCGGCGGGCAGCTGCAATGGCTGTTGCAGCGGAACAGGCTGAGATTGCGATGAATGGGGCTTGGTAAACCAGCTCATACCAAAGCTCGTTCCGCGGCCCGTTCCAGATCGCAGCACGACCGATGATGCCGGCAAGCAGAAGACCGATCAAAATCTTTCGCGGCTGTTCCCGCCCTGCAAGCGACGTTACCCCCATGAGGAAGGTGAGCATGGACAACAGGAAGGTGCCGTAGCTGGTCGCCAGAAAGAGGGCGGTGTGATCGAGAAAGCGGACGGCCAGTTCGCTGAGCGGCGTCAGCATGCCGAGAACATAGACCGCGCTGAACCAGGTTGCCGCGTGCTGCTGGGGATAGGAAACCCGGACGACAGCGAAGGTCGTCGCGAAAAGAAGCGCTACGCAAACATTCACGACGATTGCGTAAACAGCTCCGTCCACAAGCGGCTCCCCCATTGAGCGACGAATGTTACGTTACAGGAGTTTGAGCCACTTTTTCGTTAATACCGAAATCCGCTAAACGCCCCCCGATCCCGCGCTACCCCGCGTCCTCCGTCGGAATAATCGTGATCTTGCCGCCGGCTTCGAGGATGGCGAATTTGATCTGTTCGAGGCGCTGCAGGCCGTGCTGTTCGCGTCCTGCCGCCAGGATCTCGTCGATCGAGACACGGGACTCGCGCAGAGCGTGCCAGTCCGGTTTGCAGGAGGCGATCAGGACCGTCGGGGCACCGTCCATCCAGCGGGCGAGCCGTGGAGCTTTGGTCTTGAAGGCGTTGAGCGCGATGTCGGTCAGGAACAGCGTGATGATCAGAACCACCGAGTTGACGATGGAAAAGTCGTCGCCCAGAAGCGCCTGCTGCGTGGTTTCGGCAATGATGAGCAGCAGAACAAGGTCGAACGGCGTCATCTGCGCCAAAGTGCGGCGGCCGCTCAAACGCACGATCAGGAGAAGGACGATGTAGATGCCCACACCGCGTAGAACGCTTTCCAACGGCTCGGCTCCTAGGGAAGAATAATGGTGGTGAGCGCTGATGGCGCTGCGTTGTCGATGGCGATCGCGTAATCGGCGATGCCGGGATGGATGGGGCGCAGATGCAGCTGAACAAGGATCGGCTGTTTATCTTCGGCCTTGATGACCAGGGTCTGCTTGCCGCCTTGGCCGATGACATCGGTGGCTTGCGGCTGAACGGCTTCCAGCTGGAACTGTTCGAAGAAACTGTCCGAGAAGGTGATGCGCCGTTCCGCGCCGCCGGGCGCAAGGCGCAGCGTGATCATGTCGCTTGTTTGCCAGCGGCTGACGCGGGGATAGTCGATCTGGCTTTCGCCCTGCTGCTGCGAGGCCGCGGCCAGCATGCCGCCACTGCCGGTGAGACCAACAAGGCTGGCAACCACGATCAGCCCATAGATTACCCAGGCGATGCGCTCGACCTTCCAGAAACGCTCCTGGAAGGTGCGATGCTCTTCCAGCTGCAGCCCATCTTCGCGGATTTTGGGAATGTCGCGCTCGGCGGCCATGATGTCCTTCCCGACGAATGGTCCGTTCTGGACCGATGTTTGAGGATGAACATCAGAGGGTCGGCTTTGTGGCAAGCGTCTAATCGACCGGCAGGCGCTCTCTCCCCAGCTGTGTCAGCAAGGCGTCAGCATCAGGGTTCCGGCAAAGGTGAAGGCGGTGGAGAACACGGCTGCAATCGCGGCGTAAAGAGCCACGCTTTGGAGAAAGGCAGCTGGACCGGTTGCGAACTGGCTACGGCGCAGAAATACCACCAGAGCTATGCCGGCCAGAAGATGGACGGCGTAGAGTGCAGCCAGTTGCACGCGCTGGAGCGACAGGCCCGCGAGGAGATGAACATCGCTCCAATCCTGGCGGCAGCCGATCGACAAGGCGCTGT
>DCDI01000229.1:5343-5702 GCA_002316345.1 Phyllobacteriaceae bacterium UBA1059
CGACGAGGCCGGCAACGGCGGCATAGTCGTGCCACAGCCTGCCGATGCGCAGGTCGAGACTGCGAAGCGCAGACAGTTTGCCGTGACGCTGCCGCTGCACGCCATACAGCGCCAGGATGCAGCCGACGCCGCTATGCAGGAAGGCGTAGCCGAGTATGGCGAACAGCGTGGCGTGATGGGCGTGCAGCGTCGGATCGGGGATGTCCGACGCGATCACGGCGGCAACGACCGCGCAAACGCCGGCATGCGACAGAGCGCAAAGGCCGAGCCAGGCTGAGGGCGAGCGGGTGCGAGCGAGATCGCGCAAGGCAAGGCGGCCATAGATCGCGGCGGCGATCATCACCAAGGAGGCAAGACCA
>DCDI01000164.1 GCA_002316345.1 Phyllobacteriaceae bacterium UBA1059
ATCTTGGCAGCCGTAGCGGGACCGATCCCATGGAACTTCTTGATCGCCAGCGACGCCACGAAGTCCGGTCCCAGACGAGGTGTGATGACGGCCTGCCCGTTGGGCTTGTTGAGATCGCTCGCCGTCTTCGCCAAGAACTTGCAATAGGAAATGCCAGCTGATGCGTTCAGCCCGGTCACATCCTTGATGCGTGCGCGGATCAAGGCGGCGATCTCGGTGGCAACGCCGATGCCGTTCTTGTTCTCGGTCACGTCGAGATAGGCTTCATCCAGCGAAAGCGGTTCGATCAGGTCGGTATGCTCCGCAAAGATCTCGCGGATCTGGTTTGACACGGAGCGATAGACTTCGAACCGTGGCTTGACGAAGATGAGGTCCGGGCACAGACGCCTGGCCGTTACTGAAGGGAGTGCCGAGCGTACCCCAAACACGCGGGCCTCGTAGCTCGCTGCGGCCACCACGCCCCGCGCCGCCGAGCCGCCAACCGCCACAGGCTTGCCTCTGAGTTCGGGATTATCGCGCTGCTCGACAGACGCGTAAAAGGCGTCCATGTCGACATGGATGATCTTGCGGATGCGCGGCTCTTCCACACTCGTGTTGTCAGCCGCCTTTTCGGCCAGAATCGATCGATTGTGCATCATCGAAATGGTCGTATTCGTCGCGCGATCTACCTGGAACACTCCGTGAACATAGCAGCCACTAGCGCCTTTGCAAAGTCGTCTGAGCTCCAAATCTCCGCGTTCTGTCCAACGCTAAATCACAACGCCGAAGCCGGTCCTTGCAGCCCGGGCGGCGGTGTGGCTTCGTCGGCATCGGGGTCTCTGCCATGGTGTCGGTCAAGTAGGCGCATGATCGGCGTCACCGTCAGACCATGCATGAGGATCGACACCAGGATCACCAAACCGACAAATGCCCACAGACGCTCAGCGCCTTCCACTCCCTCCATCTGATTGAGGCCGTAAGCCAGATAATACACCGAACCTACACCGCGAATGCCGAAGAAGGCCAGCGTCATCCGTTCCGTCCAGTCGGTTTGGTGCCCAAGCAGGCCGATGAGCCCGGTAACCGGGCGCACAACCAAGAGGATCGCGAGAACAGCAACCACGTCGATCCAGGTGAGTGGCGCGAGCAATCCGCTGGTCAGCGCGCCACCGAATAGCAGCAGCAGCACCATCATCAACGGCGCCAGCGACGGCGGCCAGGNNGCGATACGCTCGATCTGCTCGGTCAGCTGGTGCATGTCGAGTTGGAATTCATGATCGCGATGGGAATGGCGGAAGGTCAAAGCTGTGACGAACACGGCTAGGAAGCCATAACAATGAATGAGCTCTGTCAGCCCATAAGAAACAAAGGTCGCCGAAAGCGCGATCAGGCCATCACCAGTTTTAGCCAGCTTGGACTCGGCCGGCACATGAAAGGTGAGCCAGCCGAAGGCTTTGCCAATGGCATATCCGGCCACGACGCCGGCCCCAATCTCCCACAACACATTGTAAGTGAGCCACTTCGTGAACCACGGTTCGCCGGTCGATGCCGCCAGGGCGAGCGCGATGGCCAGATGAACAAAGGGAAAGGCGAAGCCGTCGTTCAGTCCTGCTTCTGAGGTCAAGCCGAAGCGAACCTCGTCCTCTTCGCCCGACTTCGGCGGACCGACCTGGACATCGGCTGCCAATACCGGATCGGTGGGTGCGAGTGCAGCTCCGATCAGAAGCGCAATCGTCCACGAAAGGCCGACCCACCATCCCGCAATGAGCGTGATTGCGCCGATACAAAGCGGCATGGTGATGCCGATCAGCCGCCACGCGACGGACCAGTCGCGGAAACCGAAGATCCGGTCGATCTTCAACCCCGCGCCCATCAAGGCAATGATGACCACGAACTCGGAAAACCGCTCCGTGAACTCCGGATGATTGACGGGAAGCGGATCAAACGAGACGCCGGGGATCGCAAAGATCAGCGCGCCCAAGCCGATGCAGACAATAGGCAAGGAAAGCGGCAGCCTCCGGAGCACCAATGGCAGCCAAGCCACCAAGGCGATTAAGAAGCCGGAACCGATCAGGAGAAGGATGTAAGGATCAGGCGAGACGTTAAAGGGGAAGGTCATGCGGCCCAACGAAGTGGATGAAGATTTGATCCCGCAACCACTTCAACGATGTGCAGGCTAAGATACAGCCGCTTGTTATGGCCATTATGAGCAGGAAAAAAGCGCCCGCGTGCTGAAGGCTTAGCTGCCGTTCATACCGTAGTTGGAACTCTGCTGGCCGCCGACTTATTTACCTTCCCATGGCATCAAAACCGAAAACGACTGCGCCTCTGAAGCTGGTGGAGCAATGGACCCTCACACCCGCAGCAACGCTTGGATCTTCCGTTCGTGCAAAAGGCATTTTGCTCGAGGTTAGAGCGCGCATGCCGTTCCCGGCGAGAAAGTCTCTCGATGTCGAGTTCGGCGCACTCGTCTTGCGAATGGCGGAAGGTGAAAACACCGCGTTCAAAGCCTTATCGGCTCTTGTGTCGAAGACGCTCGATGGGATCGAAGCCCTGCCCGTCATCCCGCGCGAGGTCGAGGACATCCTGACGATCTCTCAGGCCGAGCGTCACCGCTGGCTGAAGGACGGACGCTTGAAGAGCGCAGGCACGCGAACTGTCAAGCTTCGTGGGCGGGCGAAGGCCGTCACCTTCCACGTCTTCGATCCCCGCCACATCGAAGACGTGCTTGATCGCGACCTGCCTTCCCTTTGGCGTGAGGATGATGCCCAAGCCGCTGCCGAAAACCGGCGTCGTACGGCGGGAAAGGCAGCGCGAACGCGCGCGGGAAAGAACAACCAGCCCGCTCCGGATGCACAAAGAGGCGACGCACTCGATCTGCCGCTGAGCGGCTGGGATGCGTTCGAACTGGACGGGCTGCTACGCTGAGGCAGCGAATGGGAAAGTGCATTGATCGAGGAAGCAGCCGCTCCACCCATCTTGCCGACCGGCGAAGTTGCAGGCCAGTCATCCGCTCCCCTGCGGATCGGTACGGCCGGATGGTCGGTGCCGAACGCCGTTTCAGACCAGTTCCCATCTGAGGGCACCCACCTGCAACGCTATGCGGCGCGTTTGGGTGCGGCGGAGATCAACTCATCCTTTTATCGTCCTCATCGGCGGGCGACCTACGAGCGCTGGGCTGCCAGCGTGCCGGAGGACTTTCGTTTCTCAGTCAAGCTGCCAAAATCGATCTCGCATGCGGCATCAAACGAGGATCAGGAAGCGCTGATCGCCCGCTTCTCCGAGGAGGTGCGTGGCCTGGGCGAGAGACTCGGCGTGCTGCTCATCCAGTTCCCTCCGAGGCACGCGTTCGACAGCGTGGCTGCGAACACGCTTTTCGACAGGCTATCAACCGCAGTTCAATGCCCAATCGCCTGTGAGCCGCGCCACGCCAGCTGGTTCACGCCAGCCGCGACTGATCTTCTGGTCGACCACAGAATCGCACGCGTCGCCGCTGATCCGGCTCCAGTCGCACAGGCCGATGAACCCGGCGGCTGGTCAGGCTTGCGATATTACCGGCTGCATGGCTCGCCGGTCATCTATCGTTCCTCCTACGATGACCAGATGCTGGCGCGCATGTTCGATACCTTGGTCGAGGCAACGACTGCGGGTGCCGAAACCTGGTGCATCTTTGACAACACCGCCTCGGCTGCCGCCACGAGCAACGCGCTCACCCTTGCCGGTCTTGCCGAACAAGGATGAGCGCGGCTTGAGTGGATGCTGGCTACTCCGCAGGTACCAGCAGAGGCTCCGTTTCCCCAGCATGCTGGCGCAAAGGCTTTGCTCCGGTCAGCAGACGGGCCAGCATGTAGAAGACCGGCGTCATGAAAATGCCGAAGAAGGTCACGCCGATCATGCCGGCAAACACTGCGATACCCATGGCCGAGCGCATCTCGGCACCAGGACCCGTCGAGACAACCAGCGGCACCACGCCCATGATGAAGGCCATCGACGTCATCAGGATCGGGCGCAATCGCAACCGGCTGGCCTCGATCGCCGCTTCCAGTGGCTTCCGGCCCTCGAACTCCAGCTCTCGGGCAAATTCCACGATCAGGATCGCGTTCTTCGCCGACAGTCCCACCAGCACCACCAAGCCAATTTGAGTGAAGATGTTGTTGTCGCCGCCGGTCAGCCACACGCCGGTCAGCGCCGCCAAGACGCCCATCGGAACGATCATGATGATCGCGAGCGGCAGCGTGAGGCTTTCATACTGTGCGGCGAGCACAAGATAGACGAGCAGAAGAGCCAACGGGAAGACGATAATGCTGGAATTGCCTGCGAGGATCTGCTGGTAGGTCAGGTCCGTCCACTCGTAGTCCACGCCGGACGGCAGGGTCTCGTCCAGGATCTTCTCCATCGCCGCCTGCGCCTGGCCGGATGAAAAGCCCGGTGCCGGCGCGCCGTTGATATCGGCCGAAAGGAAGCCGTTGTAGCGCGTGGTGCGCTCTGGCCCGGCGGTCTCATCCACCTTCAGCAGTGCCGACAGCGGGATCATCTGGCCGGAATGCGACCGAACCTTCAGGTTGCCGATGTCATCCGCCTTTGCACGGAACGCGGCATCCGCCTGAACCCGCACGCTATAGGTGCGCCCGAAGGCGTTGAAGTCGTTAACGTAGAGCGAGCCGAGGTAGATCTGCAGCGTTTCGAACACATCCGTCACCGACACGCCGAGCTGCTCGGCCTTGGCGCGATCGAGATCGGCATAAAGCTGCGGCACGTTGATCTGGTAGCTCGAAAAGATGCCGGCGAGTTCCGGTGTCTGGTACGCCTTGCCGATCACCGCCTTTGTGGCTTCATCCAGCGTTTGGTAGCCGAAGCCCGAACGGTCCTCTATCTGCAGCTTGAAGCCACCGGTAGTGCCGAGGCCGTTGACCGGCGGCGGCGAGAAGATCGCGATAAAGGCATCTTGTATGCCGGCAAATTTGCCATTCAGCGCCATGGCGATGCCGTCGCCTGACAGTTCCGGCGTCTTGCGGTTCTCGAACTCGTCTAGCACGGCAAACACTACGCCGGCATTCGAGCCATTGGTGAAACCGTTGATGTTGAGGCCGGGGAAGGCGATGGCATGTTTGACGCCGGGCTGCTGAAGCGCAATGTCGCTCATCTGCTTGACGACGCTCTCGGTTCGGTCGAGCGTCGCGCCATCCGGCAGCTGAGCAAAGCCCACGAGATACTGCTTGTCCTGGCTCGGCACGAAGCCACCCGGCACGGCATTGAACATGCTGTAGGTCAGCCCGACCAGCGCCAGATAAATGATCATGACGAGGCTCTTGCGCGACAACAGCCCGCCCACTGTGCGGCTGTAGCCGTTCGACGCCGCGCCAAAGACGCGGTTGAAACCACGGAAGAACCAGCCGAACACAAAGTCCATCGCGCGCGTCAAACGATCCTTCGGAGCGTGATGTCCCTTCAGGAGCAAGGCCGCGAGCGCCGGCGAAAGCGTCAGCGAATTAACCGCCGAGATCACAGTGGAGATTGCAATCGTCAGCGCGAACTGCCGGTAGAACTGTCCCGATAGGCCGGAGATGAAGGCGAGCGGCACGAACACCGCCACCAGAACCAGCGCGATCGCGATGATCGGGCCTGACACTTCCTTCATCGCGCGATAGGTCGCTTCGCGCGGGGCTAAACCGTTCTCGATATTGCGCTCGACGTTTTCAACCACGACGATCGCGTCATCGACGACGATACCGATGGCAAGCACCAGGCCGAACAAAGTCAACGCGTTGACCGAGAAGCCGAACATATACAGCACGGCAAAGGTGCCGATGATTGAGATCGGAACGGCCAGCAGCGGAATGATCGAAGCGCGCCAAGTCTGCAGGAAGACGATGACGACGATCACGACCAGCGCCACGGCTTCGAGCAGGGTATCAACGACCTTCTCAATCGATGCGCGGACGAATTCGGTGGTGTCGTAGACGATCTCGTATTTCACACCTTCTGGCATCGCCTTCTGCAACTCGTCCATCGTGGCACGAACATTGTCCGCGATCTCGATCGAGTTCGAGCCGGGCGCCTGAAGCACGGGGATCGCCACGGCCGGCTTGCCGTCGAGCAGCGAGCGCAGCGTGTAATCGGCAGCGCCAAGCTCGATACGGGCGACATCACGCAGCCGCGTGATCGCGCCATCCTCATTGGTCTTGACGATGATGTTGCCGAACTCTTCCGGCGTTTGCAGACGGCCTTGCGCGTTCACGTTGAGCTGCAAGCCCACATCCGGCAGGCTTGGCGACGCGCCGATGATGCCCGCTGCCGCCTGGACGTTCTGTCCGCGGATGGCATTGGTGATGTCGCTCGCGGCCAGTGAATGTTCCGCCGCCTTCTGGGGATCGATCCAGATGCGCATGGAGTAATCGCCAGCACCGAACACCTGGACTTGGCCGACGCCCTCGATGCGCGCCAGACGGTCCTTCACGTTCAAGGTCGCGTAGTTTCTGAGGTAAGTCAGGTCATAGCGATCGCCGGTGGAAACGAGATTGACCACCATGATGAAGTCCGGCGAGCTTTTCACGGTCGTGATGCCGAGCGAGCGCACTTCCGACGGAAGCCTCGGCTCCGCCTGCGAAACGCGGTTTTGCACCAGCTGCTGCGCCTTGTCCGGATCGGTGCCGAGCTTGAAGGTAACGGTCAGCGTCAGCACGCCATCCGATGTCGCCTGACTTGACATGTAAAGCATGTCCTCGACGCCGTTGATCTGCTCTTCGAGCGGCGTCGCCACCGTTTCGGCAATGACGGTCGGGTTCGCGCCCGGATAGGTCGCGCGCACCACCACAGATGGCGGAACGACTTCAGGATATTCAGAAATCGGAAGCGACCGCATGCCCAAAAGGCCCGCCACCACGATCAAAACCGACAACACGGCGGCAAACACCGGCCGGTCGACAAAAAACCGGGAAATGTTCATTGTGAACCTACCTCTACGGGTCGAACAGATAATGCTGGTCGTCGCCCGCAGTTTGATGACTGCGAGCATCCAGTTCCAGGCTAACTAAACATGCGCAGGCGGCATCGACCGATTATTTGGCCGCTACCTGGCCTTCAACTTCGGGTGCAACAACGGCGCCGGGGCGAATATGCTGGAGCCCGCTGACGACGATCCGGTCACCCTGATTGAGGCCGTTCTCGACGATGCGCATGCCATCAACGGTCGTGCCGAGCTCAACGGGGCGATAGTCGACCGTGTTGGCCTCGTTGACCGCGAGGACGAACTTCTTGTCCTGATCGGTGCCGATCGCGCGCTCGCTGATCATCAAACGATCTTCGGCCTTTGGCTGGCCCATGCGGACCCGCACAAACTGCCCGGCGATCAACCGACCATCAGGATTGCCGAACTCGGCGCGAACACGGATCGTGCCGCTGGTCGCGTTGACCTGATTGTCGACGAACTGCAGCGTGCCTCGTACCGGCCGTGCATTGGCGGCCAGGGTCGTCACCTCGACCGGAATCTGATCGATTTCCGTGACGCCATTATTGACCGGCAGTTCCGCGAGAACGCTGGCAACAAAGGCTTCGCTGACATCGAAGCTGGCGTAAATCGGGTCGATCGACACGATCGTCGTCAGCGCCGTGGATGCCGAACCACCGGCCACCAAATTACCGACGGAAACATCGATTTTGCCGGCTCGCCCGGAAATCGGCGCGCGAATCTCGGTGTAATCTAGGTCAAGCTGGGCCACCTTCAGGCCCGCTTGCGCCGATTGAACAGCTGCGGTTGCATCCCGCTGCGTGCTTTGGCGCTGAGCCAGATCGCTCTGCGAGATGGTCGTCTTGGCAGCCAGTGTACGGCCGCGTTCCAGTTCGGTGTTGGCGAGTTCCAGCTTCGCTTCGGCTGAAGCAACAAGACCCTGCGCCTGAGCCACGGCTGCCTTGTAGGGCTCAGGGTCGATGCTGAACAGCAGATCACCCGCCTTCACCAGACCACCCTCCTGGAAGTGGACGGACTGGATCTCTCCGGCAACGCGCGGCCGTAGCTGAACGCGATCGACCGCTTCAAGCCGCCCGGAAAATTCCTGCCAGGTAATGACACTGCGCGACTCGACTGTCGCGACCTTGACCGGCACAGCGGGAGCCGCTTGGGCAGCGGCCGGCGCCGCATTCGCAGCCTTCGGCATATCGAGATAAAATGATGCGCCTGCAATCAGCGCAGCAACGCTCATTCCGGCACCCCACAGGGCCCAGTTCTTGATCTTCGATGACATCTTATTCTCCTGGGCAACTCCGATTGCCCGCTTGTTCAATTCGCCGACACGACGCGTATGCTGAAAAAGAAAATGGCCCTTAGGTCCCGGCTACGCCCTTCAGAAATGTCCAGCGCGTACGTCTTCTCTGAACCTGGTTTCCATCATAATAACATTTACAAGTATATGCTGATACTCACACTAAAAGGCTTGTAGGTTTGTTGTACTAGGTACTGAAATCTCTCTAGTGGACGCTTTTTATAAACTGCGAAAACTGAGTGCAGAACGAGGGGATCCACTTGCCGGTCCCTTCTTTATAAAGACTCGTCCAGCCGCAATTGGCTTCAAACACATGCTGGAAAACCTCGACATCACTAGCCTTTAGCCGATCCGCGTAGCTCAGCACCTCGTCGTGCAGCGGATCGTCTTCCGACGTGATGACCAATGCCGGCGCCACTTTCGCCAGCCGTGAACATAGGCATGGCGCCGCATAAGGATGCTGGAAGAAGGAACCGATATAGTGGCTCCATCCGTCCGACCAGGCTTCTCGCATACCCAGTCTATCAGCAGTCCGAAAAGACGCCGTCGCCATCTGCGGATCGACCATCGGAGAGAAGAGCATCTGCCCTTTCAACTCGCCCGGCAGCAGATCGCGCGCCTTCAGTGCCACGCCCGCCGCGACATTCCCGCCAGCTTCGTCACCGGCAACGAAAAGGGGCGACTTCACGCTAGCGCCGAACTCCTTGCGCCGACCCGCGATGTGGGTCAGCGCCTGGAACGCGCATTCCATCGCCTTCGGAAAGACATTGCGCGAGATGGTGCCATAGTCCGCCTCTAGAACGATGGCACCTGTTTCAGCCATCGCCTTGGCAATCGGCCGTTCAACCTCGCCGCGGTCTCTGTCGAGAAATGCCCGGCCGCGCAGATAAAGCACGATGGGCGGGATCTTGCTGATCCTTGCTCCATCATAAAGCCGCATGGGCACAGGCGACGCAGTCACCTTGCTCATCTGGTCTTTATTCGATTGCGCCGACATGTTCGTCTCGAAGCCGCTTGGCAAAACTGGTTGCTTGTTGTGAGTTGAATATTATTATCTCGTTCAAAGATCACAAGCCGATCATTTTTGGCTTCACTATTCGAAAATGTTGGATAATCTGGGCTGGCTATGGACCAACTATCAGCAATGCGGGTGTTTGNNCACACGTGCAGCGGCCGCCCTGGACATGCCGAAGACCACCGTCACCAACATGGTTCAGGGCCTTGAAGCGCATCTGCATACGACGCTTCTGAACCGAACGACGCGCCGGGTGATGGTGACCACGGTTGGCGCGCTCTATTACGAGCGTGCGTTGCAGATCCTGTCGGAGATCGATGAACTCGATGGCTCGATGTCGCATTCCCACGCAGGTCCATCAGGACGATTGCGCGTCGAGATGGCGGGCGCCTTTGACGATCTCATCGTGATCCCAAACCTGTGCGATTTCTACATGAGCTATCCGCAGATACAGCTCGATATCGGGGTCGGCGACCGGCTGGTCGATTACATTGCCGAGAACGTCGACTGCGCGCTACGCGGCGGCACACCGACCGATCAATCGCTGGTGGCGCGCAAGGTTGGAGAACTGAAGATGCGCACCTTCGCCTCCCCGCTCTATCTCGAAAGACATGGAGCGCCGACACATCCTAACGACCTGACCGAAGGCCACCTTGCGGTGGGCTATCTCAACGCCGCCGCCGGTCGGGTTTTATCCATGGAATTCTGCCGCGGTGACGAGGTCATCGAAATCCCGCCGCGCTATGCGATCTCGGTCAACGATGCCCGCTCCTACGTCAACGCCATAATCTCCGGCATCGGTGTGGGCCAAGCCGCCAGCTTCATGGTGAAGGACGCCGTGGCACGAGGAGAACTCGTGGAGATCCTCCCGGATTGGGAATGCGAGGTCTTGCCTCTTTACATCGTGTACCCTCAGACCCGCCACCTCAGCAACAAGGTGCGCGTCTTCGTTGATTGGCTGGCCAAGCGCGTGCAGGCGCTGAAGGAGCCTGACCAAGGCAGGCCGCGCTGGGAGGCAGCAGAATGACGGCGACCATTTGGAGCGACGATGGCGTTCGCAATCTGTTGCGGCGCATGTTTGACGCCGCTGTTGCGAGCGCGGATCCCTTGAAGACGGTTGCGCAGAATCTTCCAGCGAAGCCGGAAGGCCGGTGCGTGGTCATTGGCGCCGGCAAGGCTTCTGCGGCGATGGCGGCGGCGGTTGATGCAGCTTGGCCCGATGTAGACCTGTCGGGCGTCGTCGTCACCCGCTATGGACATGCAGTGCCCGCCGGCCGCATCCGCATCCTGGAAGCGGCTCACCCGGTTCCAGATGCCATGAGCCTGGAAGCAGGACCCGCCTTGGAGAAAGCCGTCCAGGGCTTGACCGACAAGGATCTTGTGATTGCCCTGTTTTCCGGCGGCGGGTCCTCCCTTCTGGTCGCCCCAGCCGGAGCCATGTCGCTCGCCGACAAGCAGGCCGTGAACAAGGCCTTGCTCCACAGTGGAGCGACCATCCGCGAGATGAACGCCGTGCGAAAGCACCTGTCGCGCGTGAAGGGTGGACGTCTCGCCTTGGCTGCGCAGCCGGCGAAGCTCGTCACGCTGGTCATTTCAGATGTACCCGGCGACGATCCCTCGGACATCGCCTCTGGCCCGACCGTCGCCGATGTCTCCACGATCGAGACCGTCCGCGAGATCATAGCACGCCGCCGCATCGATCTCCCCCAAAGCGCACAGCAGTTTCTCATGGAGCACGTGGAAACGCCCAAGCCCAGCGACATCACAGGCGACGTCCGCATCATCGCAGCGCCCGCCCTCGCTCTCGACGCAGCAGCACTTGTTGCGGAAGAAGCAGGATTGCACCCTTTGATCCTGGGTGATGCGCTGGAAGGCGAAGCGCGTGAGATGGGAACTGTGCTCGGCGGCATTGCGCGCTCGGCTAAGCACAGGGGCCAACCAATCAAAGGACCGGCTGTGATTCTGTCCGGTGGCGAAGCAACAGTCACCATCGGCTCGGGCTCAGCCGGTCGTGGCGGCCGCAACACGGAGTTCCTGCTGGGGCTCGCCGTGGCTCTCGACGGCCAAGAGGGTATCTGGAGCATCGCAGGCGACACCGATGGGATCGACGGTACCGAGGATGCCGCCGGCGCGATCATCACACCCGATACGCTGGCGCGCGGAACGCAGGCCGGCCTGGACGCGAAAGCCTATCTTGCCGCCCATGACAGCTACAGCTTCTTCGAACGGCTGGGTGATCTCGTAAAGACCGGCCCTACGCTCACGAACGTCAATGATTTCCGGGCGCTTGTCATCGTGTAAGCTGGAGAATGAGCTCTTTGCCGACCGTTATCCCGAGCGCGTTTAACAACCCAGCTCGAGAACAATATTCTCAAGGAAATGGTGGCGTTGGAACTTCATTCCTCAACAAAACAACTGCATTCAGATAGCTGTTGCCAGACTTAGTGGGTCTTGTTCGTAACCTCTGGGCTCTCTCTTGGCTAAGCCCGGTGGAACAGAGAGCCCCCGTCCCTTGCTAGCCCGCGCAAACCCAGTGCGGGACCAGCCGCTACCACCGTTTAGAAAGGCCGTTCCATGTCCAGGCTTGAACTGCGCACCATCAAAAACGCACCGGAAGAAGCCAAGCCGCTTCTCACCAAGGCTGAGGCGTCCAATGGTTTTCTTCCCAACCTCTTGCGCGTGCTCGCCAATGCGCCGACCGCGCTTGAAGCGTATCTGACGCTTGGCGGCATCAATGGCCGTGCTTCCCTGTCGCTGGCCGAGCGCGAGGTCGTGCAGATCACCGCTGCTGCGATCCATGGCTGCGGCTTCTGCGTCGCCGGCCACACCGCCGTTGCCACCAAGAAGGCCGGGCTTGATGCAGGCACGGTCGAAGCCCTGCGCAGCCGCGGCACCATCGAAAACGCGAAGCTCGATGCCGTTGCCCGCTTCACCGAGGCCGTCATCGCCGGCCGTGGCGCTGTTGCCGATGCCGAGTTGGAAACCTTCAAGTCAGCCGGTTACGATGATCAGGCAGCCCTCGAAGTCGTGCTTGGCGTCAGCCTGGCCACGCTCTGCAACTTTGCGAACAATCTCGGCCAGCCGCCGCTCAACGAACAGCTTCAGCAATTTGCATGGACCAACCCGGCCCAGGCAGCCGAGTAGCATCATGCAGGGCAGCAGCACCACGGCCGAGACCAAGCGCTTCTCAGACTGGATCGAAACGGCAGCCGACGCGATCGATCGCGGCGAAGAACCGGCTTCGAACATCCTGCCGCAGCTCGCCGCGGCGGGCTATCCGGCGATCGGCGTGCCGGCTGCTTTTGGCGGTTCAGGCGGTGATGTCGTCAATGCGGTGAACGCTATTGCGGACGTTGCATCGCATTCCCTGGCCTCAGCCTTCGTGCTGTGGAGCCAGCGCGCTTATATCCAGTTCCTGCTCGATAGCTCGAACCAGGGTCTGCGCGAGCGCCTGCTGCCGAACCTTCTAGCGGGTCGTCTCGCCGGTGCTACAGGCCTGTCCAATGCCATGAAATTCCTCGGCGGCCTCGAACCCCTGCAGATCTCGGCCACTGGCTCGGATACACTCACGCTCAACGGCAAGATGCCTTGGGTGACGAACTTGCGCCCAGAGGGCTTCCATGTCGCTGGCGCGGTGGATCATGAAGATGGCCGCGTCCTTGTTGTTTCTTTCGCCCATGACGATCCCGGCCTGACCAGGACCGAGGATCTTGCCTTGATGGGCATGCGATCGGCCAACACCGCGGCGCTGGCCATCAACAATGTGCGGATCAGCAATGACCGCATCATCAGCACCAACGCAAGGGAATGGCTGCCGAAGTCGCGCCCGGCCTTTGCCGGCCTGCAATGCGGCATGTCGATTGGCTTGGCGAAGCGCGCGCTGACCGAGGCAAAGGCGTGCGCAGGTGCCGGCCGGGGCGTTCTCGGTGAACCGCTGGCGCAACTATCGCGGCAGCTTGATGATGCCCACGCGCGCCTTGCTGCCGGTTTGCGTTCCCAGGCCTTCGTGACAGACGCCTCCCCACTGTTCGAGCTTCGCATCAAGCTTGCCGACATCGTCGCGCAAGCCGTTAAGCTCGAGCTGCAAGCGTCCGGCGGACGCGCTTATCTGGAAGAACCCGGCCGCGCTTTTGCCCGGCGCTGGCGCGAAGCCGCCTTCATCCCCATCATCACGCCAAGCATCGTCCAGCTTCGTACAGCTCTCCAACAACGCTGGAACGCCGCCTGATGACATCAGGCCCCGGACCCGTTCTGGAAGCACACGGCATTTCCCTCCAGTATGCGGGGCAGAGCGCCCCCGTCTTGAAGGACTTCGACTTTTCGCTCGGCAAGAGCGAGGTGGTCACGCTTCTCGGGCCAAGCGGCGTCGGCAAGTCCAGCCTCCTGCGCGTGTTGGCCGGGTTGCAGGCACCTGCCTCCGGCACCATCCGCATCGATGGCGAAGCCTTGTCCGACGTTCATCCACGCCTTGCAATGAACTTCCAGAACCCCGGCCTGCTCCCATGGCTCGATTTGGAAAAGAACGTCGCTTTCGGCCTCGACTTTGCTCGCCAGCAGAAGCTGTCGCGCGAGGAACGCCAGAACCGCATCGACGCGGCCATCGCGGAAGTCGGTCTCGATCATGCCCGCCGACGCCGACCATCCGAGCTATCGGGCGGCATGGCGCAGCGCGCAGCACTTGCCAGGTGTCTGGCTCGCAAGCCGGAAGTGCTGTTGCTCGACGAACCCTTCGGCGCCCTCGACGAAATCACCCGCGCCGAGATGCAGGATCTGCTGCTCAAGGTCGTGCGTGACCTTCGAACGTCAGCCGTCCTCGTAACCCACGACATCGACGAAGCGCTGCTTGTGTCCGACCGCATCATCCTGCTCGGCGGCTCGCCCGGTCGAGAGATCGGGCAATGGACGATCGATCTTCCGAAACCGCGCCATGATGCCGTGTCCGAACTCGGCCGACTGCGTATCGATATTCTTTCCACGCTCCGCAATGCGCGGCTCCACCACTGACAGGAGGGTTCATGCTGACCGACGATTTCTTTTCCCGACGCGACCTCCTTAAGCTGTCTGCTTTGCTGACGGCCTCAGGCGCCTTACCCTTCCTGCGTGCCGGTGAAGCGCGCGCCCAAGAGCCGGATGCGCCCGTTCGAATCGGCTATCTGCCGATCACGGATGCCACGCCCCTGCTCGTCGCGCATGGCAAAGGCTTCTTCGACGCCGAAGGCCTCAAGGCCGAGAAGCCCGTGATGTTCCGCTCCTGGTCGCAGATCGTGGAGGCCTTCCTCGCGGGCCAAGTCAACGTCGTGCATCTCCTGTCGCCGATCACGGTCTGGGCGCGCTATGGCAGCAAAGCGCCGGCCAAGGTCGTGGCCTGGAACCACACTGCCGGCTCCGGTCTCAGCGTCGCACCGGACATTAACGCGGTAAAGGATCTCGGCGGCAAGACGGTCGCCATCCCTTTCTGGTATTCGATCCACAATGTGGTTCTGCAAACTCTTCTGCGCGAAAACGGCCTGACGCCGGTCTCCAAGAAGACGGGCACGCCAGCCGCCGACGAGGTCAACCTCGTCATCCTGCCGCCCGCCGACATGGTGCCGGCGCTGGCAGCCGGCACGATCGCCGGCTACATCGTGGCCGAACCGTTCAACGCGGCGGGCGAAGCGCTCAATGTCGGCAAGATTCTGCGCTTCACCGGCGATGTCTGGAAAGACCATGCCTGCTGCGTGGTCTTCATGAAGGAAGCCGACCTGAACGACCGTCCCGAATGGTCGCAGAAGGTGGTCAACGCGATGGTCAAGGCGCAGCTCTGGACACGCGAAAACCGCGCCGAGACCGCCCAGCTGCTGTCGAAAGACGATCCGAACCGCTATACCCCGCATGCAGCGCCGGTTCTCAAGCGTGTCCTGGCGCCGGAAGAGGCCGCCATCCAGACTTACGTCGACAGCGGCGCGATCCGTCACCCGGACTGGCGCGAAAAGCGCATCGACTTCCAGCCCTACCCCTTCCCGAGCTACACGGAAGAGCTGGTGCGCCGTTTGAAGGACACGATGATCGAAGGTGACCGTGCCTTCCTCGATGCGCTCGATCCGGCATTCGCCGCCAAGGATCTCGTCGATGATCGCTTCGTCAAACAAGCACTCGAAGCCTCAGGCGGGCTTCAGGCTTTTGGTCTCGCTGGCGATTACACCCGCGAAGAGATTATCGCAGCGTGAGCGTTCAGTCCGAGCCCCTGTCTGCCAACGACCTTGCGCCACCCTCAGCGCCGGCGCTGAACGCGCGCGCAAATCTCTTGCGCGACCGCTCGCTCCGTCTGGTTCTTGGCTTGCTGGGCTTGGTAGTCTTGTTGGCAGCGTGGTGGCTTGGCACCGATGTGCTTGCCCGACCCGACAGCTTCGCCGCGCGCTTCTCGCCGACCGCTACCCTGCCCGCGCTTGGCGAGTTGCTGAAAGGCTCCGATCTGCCGCTGCATGTCATGGTCAGCTTACGCCGCGTGCTGGTTGGCTTGGCGATCGCGCTTGCGCTCGGTGTGCCTATCGGCATCCTCGTTGGCACGTCACGCTTTGCTGAAGCCGCAACCACGCCGGCCTTCCAGTTCTTGCGCATGATCTCGCCGCTGTCATGGATGCCCGTCGCCGTCATGGTGTTTGGCGTAGGCGACGCCCCCATCTACTTCCTGATCGCCTTCGCAACCATCTGGCCGATCATGCTGAGCACGGCCGCCGGTGTCCGCGCCCTTGATCCGCAATGGCTGCTTCTGTCGCGCAGCCTCGCCGCCACCCGCTGGGAAACGCTATCGCGCATCGTCATCCCCGGCATTCTCGGCCATGTGCTCACCGGTGCGCGGCTTGCTATCGGGATCGCCTGGATCATTCTTGTGCCCTGCGAAATGCTCGGCGTGTCGGCTAGTCTCGGCTACTTCATCCTCGATACCCGCGACCGCCTCGCCTATCCCGAGCTGATGGCAACCATCCTGATCATCGGCTTAATCGGCTTTGCGCTCGACTCCCTTGCTCGCGCCCTTGTCCGCCGTTTCGCACCGGGACAAGCCTGACGATCAACGCGCCTTCTTGAGCGCAAAGGCAGACAGGTCATAGCGGGCAGGACGCTCTTGAACCATGTCGGCAACGACCTGCCCCATGCCCGGCCCAATGCCAAAGCCATGTCCGCTCATGCCGGTCGCGATGGTCAGGCCGCCGATCGGCGCCTTATCCACCAAGGGCAGCGCGTCCGGCATCGTATCGATCATGCCGGCCCAAGTCGACTTGATCTTCGGCTTGCCGATCGATGGGAGAGCTTCCGCGAAATAGCCGCGGATTTTTTCGAGTTCAGTCTGGTTGGGTTGTGGGTCGAGAACCCGGCACTGTTCGAAGGGGCTCTGTTGATCCGGCCTCCATGTCCGCGGTGTGCTCCAGGCATCCGGATAGGTCTTCGGCGCAAACAGCTTGAAATGCGTTCGCCCAAAATCCTCGCGCAGTTGCGGCAGATAAGCGAACAAATTGCGGAACGCGTCGGGTCCGATGAAGAAGTCATGCGTCGACCACGGCGTCAGCGTATAGCCTCCGTCCGCGCGGCGACGGATCGCGAACCGATCATCACACGCCGCAGCCGGGAAGAAGGCGGGCAATACGTCTGTGCTGATCACCGAGGAGACCACACCGAGCTGCTGTATCCGCACGCCATGAGCGGCAAGGAACAGTGAGCTCCAGGCGCCTGCAGCAACCACAACCCGCTCGCACCGAACCAGGCCTGCCTCGGTTATCACGCCGGCGACGTGCCCAGCCGCATTGTCGAGCGACCGCACCGCGCAACCCTCGCGAATGATGACCCCGTCTTCAACGGCGGCCTGCGCCAAAGCCGGCACGGCAACAAAGGGCTCCGCCATGGCGTCCGAGGGGGTGATGATGGCGCCCATCCAGCCAGCGCTGTTCGGCAACATGGCTTCGGTCTCGCGGCGCGTCAGCAGGCGCGTGTCGGCACCGTAGCTTCGCGCACCAGCGAGCCACGTCTCATATTCAGCCAGCTTCTTTTCGTTGCGTGCCAGATAGGTGATGCCGCGCTGCTGGAAGCCGATACGCTCAAGCAGCTTAGGGTCCATGTCCTTCCACAGCCGGATCGTATCCATCATGATCGGGAGCTCGGAGTAGTCACGGCCTTGTTGGCGAATCCAGCCCCAGTTGCGACTGGACTGTTCGCCCGCCACCCTTCCCTTCTCGCAGACGAGAACCGACAGACCGCGCTTCTTCAGCGCCCATGCCGTCATGACGCCAATGATGCCGCCACCGATGACAGTTACATCAACCGCCTCTGGCAGCGGTCCGTTGAAAGCCGCCTTGTTGCTCATGGAGATTGGAAAGCTGGACATGGCGGGTCAAAATCTCGATGCACGATAAGGATGGAGGTCGATGGCGGGCGGTTGATCGGCAACGAGATCGGCAACAAGCCGCCCCGTTGCCGCCGACAGGGTTACGCCGAGGTGCCCATGACCGAAGGCGTAGATGACGCGAGGGTTGCTATCCGAGCGACCGAGCACCGGCAGTGAGTCCGGCGTCGAAGGCCGATGCCCCATCCACCGGTTTCCCGCCTGCCAATCCGCCAAGGCCGGCAGAACCTCGAGCGCCTGCGGCAAGAGCGCTTCGATGCGCCGGTAATCGGGAGCAGCCGTCAGCCCCGCCAGCTCATCACCGCTGACGAGGCGCAATCCGTCCTGCATCGGCGAAAGAACGAATTCCCGGCTCGGGAACACGACAGGCCCGTTCAGCAGCGTCTCAGATCCACGGCCGAAGCTGATATGATAGCCGCGCTCCGTATCCAGGCAGACACGATCGCCGATTTGCTTGGTGAAACCTGCGGACCAAGCACCTGCGGCAACAATCACCCGATTGAACGGCCTTGTCGTTCCGGCCGCCACCAATGCTAAGCCATCGTCCCGCTGATGCAGACGATCGACCTGAACAGGCTCGACCTGCGCACCTCTGGAGCGAGCGGCCTTCAAGTAAGCCTGCGCTAGCGATCGCGGCGAGCGCACATTGCCGGCGTTCGGCTGATAAAGCCCACGGAAACATGCAGCCGGATTGAGCGTCGGTTGGAGTTCCAGGACTTGCACCTTGTGCAGCACCTCATGAACGACACCTGCGCGCTGCATCAACCGCCGTTCAAGCGCTGATCCCTCGAACTCTTTTTCGGACGCGTAGACCTTTAGCCAGCCTTCTTGGCTCAAGAGGTCGGATACGCCCGCATCACTCGCCAGGTCACGATGCGCTTCAAATGCTTCCGCCACCAGTGGCGACAGTGCTGCGGAGATTCGGTCGACCTCCGGCAGAGTGCCGTGGCGAACGAAACGCCGGAGCCACGGAAGCGCCTTCAGCACATGATGTCGCCGTAGCACGGCAGAAGATGTCCGTGAGAACAGGTAGCTCGGCAGCGAGCGGAGCACTGCCGGCGTTGCCGTCGGCGTCACCGAGCCCGTGACGATCGCGCCGGCATTGCCGTAGGATGTTCCAGCGCCAGGCTCCTTCGGATCGAACACCGTAACCGCGTGGCCATCTCGGGAGAGCGTCAGAGCCGTCGCGCAGCCGACGATACCAGCCCCGATGATCGCGACCGAAAGCTTACGACCTTCTGGCGAGCGCTCCTGCCTCTGTGCCATCCCCTCACCTGTGCGATCGTGCAACGGCACTAGTGGTGCAGGACCTTGCTCAGGAAGTCGCGCGTGCGGTCATGGGTGGGATTGCCGAAGAAGCTCGCCGGCTCGCCGCTTTCCACGATCGCTCCCTGATCCATGAAGACGACGCGATGCGCGACCTTGCGCGCAAACCCCATCTCATGTGTCACGACCATCATCGTCATGCCTTCCTTGGCGAGGCTGACCATGACATCCAGCACTTCGTTGATCATTTCCGGATCAAGCGCCGATGTCGGCTCGTCGAACAACATGATCTTGGGCTGCATGCAAAGCGATCGCGCGATCGCCACCCGCTGCTGTTGTCCGCCGGAAAGCTGGCTCGGATAGTTGTTCATGCGGTCGGCAAGTCCGACTTTCGCCAACAGTGCCTTGCCTCGCTCGACCGCTTCCGCCTTGGAAAGCCCGCGCACATGGATGGGCGCCAGCGTCACGTTTTCCAGCGCCGTCTTGTGCGGATAAAGGTTGAACTGCTGGAACACGAAGCCGACTTCCATGCGCAACTCGCGCAAGGCGGCGTTCTTTGCACCGAGATCGGTGTCGTCGACAACCAGCTTGCCGCCCTGGAACGGCTCAAGCCCATTCACGCATCGGATCAGCGTGCTCTTGCCGGATCCCGAGGGGCCGCACACCACCACGACCTCGCCTTTGGCGACGTCGAGATTGATGTCCTTCAGTACATGAAGGGCGCTGCCGAACCATTTGTTCAGGCCTTGGAATCGGATCATCGGCACGTCCAATCGAGTAAGCGGGTCTCTGCAGGCATCGGCTTCGACGGCTACAGGACGGATGTTTGCTGGCGGCGCTCCATGCGGCGCGCCACGAAGATCATGGGATAGCAGATGATGAAGTAGCCGATGCCGACGACCCCGAAGACCAGCAGGCCATTCGGTATGTTCTGGACGATCATCCAGCCGGACCGGGTCAGGTCCATGATGCCGATGGCGGAGATCACCGACGAGTCCTTCACCAGCAGAATGAATTGCCCAACCAGCGAGGGCCGGACGATGCGCAACGCCTGCGGCAAGATCACCAGCCGCAGCTGCTGCGAGTACCGGAACCCGGAAGACAGCGCAGCTTCACTCTGCCCCTTCGGGACAGCCTTGATGCCAGACGCAATGATCTCCCCGATGAAGCAGGCTGAGAGGTTCGACAAGGCGATGACGCCGGCCGAAAAGGCGGAAAGCTCAATCCCGACCGTCGGCAGGATGAAGAAGCAGATAAAGACCTGCACAAGAAACGGCGTGCCGCGAAACAGGTCGATGTAAAGACCGGTCAGCGCCGACAGCCAGCGGATGCGCCCTGCCCTGATGATCCCGAACAACAGCCCGATCACGCATCCGACCAGAAGCGACAGAAGCGACAACGAGATCGTCATGCCCAGTCCCTTTAACAGGATGGGCCAGTAGTTCAGAAGGCGTTCGACATGGAACCAGAACATGCGCTCCTCCTAGGATCGGCCGGGTACGCGGTCGAACCGCGACCAGAAACCCGCAAGCGCCTTGAGCAGGTAATAGATGATTAGGAAGCCTGCGGCAGTCGCAGCTAACCCCTCAACCGGCATGAAGCGATCGAGCGCGATCTGCTGCCCGACGCGTGCCAGTTCCACCACGGATATCAGCGACAGAAGCGAAGAGTCCTTCACCAGCACAATCGCCTGGCCGATCAAAGGCGAGACCGTCGGTCGGATCGCCTGCGGCAGGATGATGAAGCGCATGCGCTGGAAATAAGTGAAGCCGGAACTCATAGACGCTTCGAACTGGCCGCGCGGGATCGCCAGAATGCCGGATCGGATGATCTCGGCGACATAAGCACCGGAATTCAGCGCCAGCGCGATGATGCCGATGACGATCTCGGGCAGCAGGATGCCCAAGCGCGGCAATCCGAAATACAGGAAATATAGCTGGGCCAGCAGCGGTGTCGCGCGAATGCAATCGACATAGGCGATCGCCGGCGCGCGCAGCCAGCGCAGCGGCTGGATCGTCAGCGCGCAGGCAAGGATCCCCAGGATCATCGCTCCCGCGAAACCCAGACCGGACAACATCAGCGTGTTCAGGAAGCCCTGCCAAAGCGCAGGGAAATAATCCGCTATGACGCGAATGTTCAGATTGCCCAGCATGGATCACCTGGATGGGTTTGCTAGCGAATGGTGCGGGCACGAATGCCCGCACCGTGGATCCACTTTAGTGATCGTTCTGCCACTTGTTGGAGTTGACCCAGTAGTCCAGGTTTTCCTTCAAGCGGCCATCCTGCTGGACGGTGTCGAGGAAGAGGTTGGTCCAGGTCAGCAGGTCCTGCGAGTCATAACGCACGGCATAGGCCAGCGGCTCGGCAGTCAGCATATCTGGGAACACGGTGAAGGTGTTTTCCGGATAGTTCAGCACCTGCGCTGCAACAGCCGTGTTGTCGTTGACGCCGCACTGCGCCTGCCCCGACGCCACTGCATCGAGAACAACCGTGCCGCCGCCCTTGAACGACTTCATCTCGCCCTCGGGAAAGAACTTCGGCACGCTCTTTTCAGCGGTTGAGCCGAGAATGACCGCGATTGTGGTACCCGGTTTCTTGCAGTCTTCGACGCTCTTGAAGTCACTGCCACTCGTTGTGAAAGCGACCGCGCCAACGTGAATCCACGGCTTGGTGAAGGCGACCTTGGTCGCGCGCGTCAGCGTGGCCGTCATGTCGGCAGCCAGAATGTCGGCCTTGCCGGACATCAGGGCCGGGATCAGACCATCCCAGTCGAAGTCAAGATACGTCACCTTGACGCCCATTTCCTTGGCCATCAATTCGGTGAGCTGGATGGCGCTTCCAGTGCGCGCGCCGGCCTTATCCATGAAGGAGTAAGGAGGACCTTGCGTCTGAACTGCGACGCGCAGTTCGCCGCGCGCTAGGATGTCGTCTAGCGTTCCGGCTTCCGCCGAATGGGTCGTTGCCGCCGTTCCCGCCAATGCAAAGAGCGAAGCAGAAAGAAGGAGTTTGGTGAGTTTGGCTGTCATTTCGTGTCCTGTTCCCCATTAAGACTTCTTAGTATCCAGCACCCGGCATGTCCGGCTGATCAGACTTTCATGGCGGTCTCTTCGGCAGACTGCTCGGCTGAATTGATTTCCCAAACGCCTTTCGGCAGGTTGAGCCACTTATTGTGGGACTTCATCACGACGAAGGTCTCGCTGCCGCGGATAACACCCGGCTCCACAAGCGCAGGCAGCAGCTCGCTGGTCACTCGGTAGAGTGCATCCATGTCGCCCTCGAACATGACTTCGCAAATCAGGTCATAGCGTCCGGTCACGATGCTGACCGAAGTGACGAACGGCAGTTCGGACATCTTGCGGGCCACCTCGTCCAGACGGCCGTTCGCATAGGCATGAATTCCAAGGATGGCGACGGTGAGTTCCGGACGCTCTGCAATGTTCAGCAAGCCGGCGATCTTCAGCAGGTTCTGATCGATCAGCGACTTCAATCGTGCCCGAACTGTCGGCGGGCTGAGTTCAAGCCGTGCGGCAACCTGGTTGGCGCCTTCCCGAGCGTCGTTCGAAAGAAGCTTCACGAGCTTTCGATCGATCTTGTCGAGCGCTGCACGCATAAACCCGGATGTCCCCCCACACCTTCCTGGTTCGCATTTTTTTCCGAAACAAAGATCTTGTCAATGTAGATTATCCAAGCGGCAAAAATAATCGACTTTTTCTTTCCGATTGCTCACGTGCTTCCTACCCTGCGCGACCGGCTGAAAAGGCAGAAGGGTAAAATCGCCGGTTGATGTGGAACTTAAACTTAATCTCATTGCGAGAGTGTCGGCTGCGGCAGGAGGCCGGATGCAGACCGTCATCACATGTAGTCAGCAGGCGCACGACGGCTACTCGCTGATTGTCGCCGCCCTGGTGTGCACGATCGGTGTTTACGGCTCCTTCTCCGTGGCCAATCACGCCGGGCGCTCGCAGGGCCGCCGGCGAGCAATCCTCGCCATCACCGCAATCATCACCGCCGGTTGTACCGCCTGGGCAACGCATATGATCGCGCTGCTCGCCTTCCAGCCCGGAATGCAGGCCGGGTTCGAGCTGATTGTCACCGGCATTTCGCTGATAGCGGCCATCATCGGCATCGGCGCCGGCATGCTCGTCTCGATCGGGCAGCACAAGCGACTGCGCCGTCTCGCGGGTGGGTTCGTTCTTGGTCTCGGCATTGTCGCGCTGCATTACCTTGGGCAACACGCTTATGTCGTCCGGGGCCAAGTCACTTACGACGCTGGCCTGGTAACAGCCTCGATCGTCGGCAGCCTGCCGATTTTCGCTTTATCGCTGACGGTGTCGGGAGAGCGGAACAAGCGGGTCAGGCTTTTGGGCGCACCGCTGCTCCTTCTGGCAATTGCCGTGCTGCACTTGACCGGCATGGCCGCACTCAGCTTCACCATCGATCCCACGGTGGAGTTTCCTCCGCTGACTGCTCACCCGGATGTGCTGGCCCCGATCGTTGCCGCCGTAAGCATTGGCGTTTTCGGCGTTGCAATTGCCGGCCTGCGCATGACCCTGCATGCGCAAGCGACGCTACGGCGCGAACGTCAGCGTCTTGGTGAACTGGCGAACCTTGCCTTGGAAGGCCTCGCGATCTGCGAGGGCGAAACGATCGTGTCTGTTAATGACACGCTTCAACGCTTGAGCGGCTATCAGCAGCAAGATCTTGCCGGTTCGACCCTCAGCACGCTTGTACCCGCGCTCGATCTTTCTGCTGCGCTCGATGGCGAGGAAACGGATGCCACCCTCGTCGCCGCAACAGGCGATATTGTACCAGTGCGCGTCATCCGCAGGCAGGTCGGCCTCGGTGCGCGGCAGCAAACGGTTTTGGCATTCCGCGACCAGCGCGAACGGCTGCGCAGCGAGAGCCAGATCCGCACACTGGCCTTCACTGATCATCTGACCGGCCTGGCGAACCGCACCCGCTTCCTTGATCTCCTTGCCGTCTCGATCAAGGAAGAGGCTTCCGGGAACAGCAAGGACTTCGCAGTTCTGCTTCTGGACCTCGATGGCTTCAAGAGCGTCAACGATGCCTTCGGGCATCATGGCGGCGACGTCGTGTTGAAGATTGTCGCCGATCGTTTGAAGAAGAATGTCGATTCCGGAATGGTCGTTGCTCGGTTGGGCGGCGATGAATTTGCCATTCTCATACGCGATGACATCGATGCCGTGCGTGCCGAAATGCTCGGCGTGAAGCTTATCAAGGCTGTGGAAGAACCGATCCCCGTCGGCGATCAGGTTGTTTATGTCTCAGCAAGCGTCGGCGCAAAACGCTCCCAGCATCGGGGGTCGAGCTCGATGCAGATCCTCGATAATGCCGACCTCGCCCTTTATGACGCCAAGGCCAAAGGCAAGGGTCGCGTTCGTTTGTTTACCGGCGAGTTGCGGGCGGCGGCCGACGAGCGGGGTCGGTTGTCAAGCGCGATGCGAACAGCCTGGGAGGAAGGTCACTTCGGGCTCTATTACCAACCCCAGGTGCGACTATCAGACAATGCGCTCGTGGGCGCCGAAGCGCTCATCCGCTATAATGATCCAGAGGCGGGCGTGGTGTCTCCAGCGGCTTTTCTGCCTGTCTTGGAAACAAGCTCGCTGGCTGTTCCGGTCGGCGACTGGATCCTGCAGACTGCTTGCCGTCAGGCTGCAAGCTGGCGCAAAGCAGGCAAAAGCAATTTTCGCATCGGCGTAAACCTGTTTCCAGCTCAACTTCGCTCACCCGACTTCGTGTCACGCGTAGAGCATGTCCTGGCTGAAAGCGGCTGGCCGGCATCTGCGCTTGAACTTGAAGTCACCGAGAACATCGTTTTGCAGAACGAGGTCATGACGCTCGATCATCTTGCTCGGCTACGCAAACTCGGTCTTNNCTCGATGATTTCGGCACCGGCTTTGCGTCACTGACCATGCTGAAGCGCATGCAGATCGACCGCTTGAAGGTCGATCAGTCCTTCGTCCGCAATGTGGAGCACGATCCTAAGGACCAAGCCATCGTCGACGCCATCGCGCGCATGGCGGAAGGCTGCGGTCTCACTGTTATTGCGGAAGGGATCGAAACAAACGCGCAGGCTCGCTTCATGCAGAACTATGCCGCGGAAGGACAAGGCTACCTGTTCGGAGCGCCGATGCCGGCCGGCGAATTCGAGCAGCGCTTCATCAAGACAAAGCGGTCGATGATTGCCGCAGCATGAGCAGGCAGATAGGCTGAACTGCGTCTGACATAGATCGCAGGACTCGGAACCTCGCCGCCGATCAGCAACGAGGTTCCCGTGTTACGTCAACGCCTCACACGCCCCTGCGATGCGCGACAAGGCTTCGGTGAGTTCCGCTTCCGACGTCGCGTAGGAGATGCGGAAGAACGGCGAAAGTCCAAAGGCAGAGCCCGGCACCACCGCAACATGCGCATCCGTCAGCAGGTAGTTGCAAAAGTCGGAGTCTGTTGCGATCGTTCGTCCATCCGCCGTCTTTCGGCCTAACAACCCGGCACAGCTGGAGAATGTATAGAACGCGCCCTCCGGCACCCGGCAGGTAATGCCCTCGATTACGTTCAGCCCGGCCACAACCAGATCGCGCCGGCGCTGGAAGCTCGCTTTGCGCTCCTGGAGGAATGACTGGTCGCCGTTCAGAGCGGCTACCGATGCCGCCTGGCTGACCGATGACGGACACGACGTTGCCTGGCTCTGCACCACGGCCATCGCCTTGATCAGCGCCTTCGGTCCACCGGCATAGCCGATGCGCCAGCCGGTCATGGCATAGGCCTTGGACACGCCGTTGACGGTCAGCGTGCGGTTCTTCAAGCGCGGTTCTATCGCCGCCGGCGTGACGAAGCGGAAGTCGTCATAGGTGATGTGCTCATACATGTCGTCCACGAGCAGCATGACCTGCGGATGCCGCAGCAGAACGTCGAGTAGCGGCCGGTAATCCGCTTCGCTGTAAGCCGCACCCGACGGGTTGGACGGCGAGTTGAGCAGCACCCACTTGGTTTTCGGCGTGATCGCCTGTTCCAGCTGCTCCGCCTTCAGTCGGAACCCGGCTTCAGCCGTACAGGTGACGAGCACCGGCACGCCTTCGGCGATCTGCACAATATCGGAATAGGATGTCCAATACGGCGTCGGGATCACCACCTCATCGCCCGCATTGAGCGACGCCATCATGGCGTTGAACAGGATCTGCTTGGCGCCTGTCGCAACCGTGATCTCGTCCAGCGCGTAATCGACATTGTTCTCGCGCGCGAACTTGGCCTGAATTGCCTGCTTGAGGGCAGGCGTGCCGTCGAGCGCTGTGTATTTCGTGTCGCCGGCCATGATGGCGTCGACCGCGCCTTGCTTGACGAAGTCCGGCGTGTCGAAGTCCGGCTCGCCGGCGCCCAGAATGATGATCGGCTCGCCTTCGCGCTTCAGCGCCTGAGCCCGCGCACCGATGCGCACGATCTCTGACACGTCGATCCGGGCGATGCGCGAGGCCGGCGCGAAGCCGGCCTCTTCAACGGGAGTGGGAGCGTTCATCGGAGCCGCCGCTTACTCGATGTCGAACGAAACGCCCTGCGCCAGCGGCAGAGCCTTCGAATAGTTCACGGTGTTGGTGGCGCGGCGCATATAGGCCTTCCAGGCATCCGAACCGCTTTCACGACCGCCGCCGGTTTCCTTCTCACCGCCGAACGCACCGCCGATTTCTGCACCGGAAGTGCCGATATTTACGTTCGCAATGCCGCAATCCGACCCGTCAACGGCCAAAAAGCGCTCGGATTCCTGCATGTTCAGGGTGAAAATCGACGAGGAAAGGCCGGCGCCGACATCATTATGCATGCGCAAGGCTTCGTCGAAATCGGTGTACTTCACGACGTAAAGGATCGGCGCGAAGGTTTCTTCCAGCATCGGGCCGGCATGATCCGGCATCTCGATCAGCGCCGGCTTGACGTAGTAGGCTTCGGCCGCACCCGTATCGACCCGGTCACCGCCGGTCACCTGACCCTCGATCGCCTTGGCTGCCTCAATCGCCTTCTGCATGCCCTCGAACGCTGCCTTGTCGATCAACGGGCCGACAAGTGCGTTGGTCTCCAGCGGGCTGCCGACCGAAACGCTCTCATAGGCCTTCTTCAAGCGCGGCAGGAGCTTGTCATAGACATCCGCGTGAACGAACAGGCGGCGCAGCGTAGTGCAGCGCTGGCCGGCCGTGCCCATCGCACCAAAAGCGATCGCGCGAAGCGCCATGTCGAGATCGGCCGATGGGCATACGATGCCGGCATTGTTGCCGCCGAGTTCGAGGATCGAACGGGCGAAGCGCTTGGCCAAACGCGGACCGACTTCGCGGCCCATGCGGGTCGAACCGGTCGCCGAAACCAGCGCGACCTTCGGGTGGTCCACCAGCACTTCGCCGATTGCGCGGTCGCCAACCAGAACCCGCGAAATATCAGCTGGTGCGTCACCGAAACGCTTGATCGCGCGGTCGAAGATTGCCTGACAGGCCAGTGCCGTCAGCGGCGTCTTTTCCGACGGCTTCCAGACAACGGTATTGCCGGCAACGATCGCCAGCGCCGTATTCCACGACCAAACTGCGACCGGAAAGTTGAAGGCGGAGATGACGCCAACGACGCCGAGGGGATGCCAGGTTTCCATCATGCGATGGCCCGGACGCTCGGTCGCGATGGTCAAACCGTAGAGCTGGCGCGACAGACCGACGGCAAAGTCGCAGATGTCGATCATTTCCTGGACCTCGCCGAGGCCTTCGGACGGGATCTTACCAGCCTCGATCGAAACCAAGCGGCCGAGATCGGCCTTGGAAGCGCGCAGCTCTTCGCCCAGCAGGCGGATGAGTTCGCCGCGCTTGGGCGCCGGCACAAGACGCCAGTCGCGGAACGCGGTTGCGGCGCGTTCGATGATTGCGCTGGCGTCGTCTGCGCTGTGCACCGGCAAATCGGCGATCTTCTCGCCGGTCACGGGCGTGAAAGACGACATCGTGCCACCCGAAACGGCCTTGTCGGCAACGCCCAGCTTGGCAAGCAGCGCCTTGGTTTCAGTTGAAACGCTTTTTCCCGTCGATTGCGTGTCCATGAAATGCTCCCTGATATCGTTGATGGGTCAGGCCGATCCGAAGCGGACCGCGCCAAGTTGGGCAGGCGAAGTGATGGCTTTCAAGCCATCGGCGAGCGTGCGACGCGTTGCTTCGGTGTAAAGGTCGTAGAACATCTGGTTCTTGCGGCCGATGCCGTGCTCGGCCGAGAAGCTGCCGTCGAACTGTTCGACTGCAACGGCATAGACCCATTCGCGTAGCGCGGTTTCCACCTCGGCGTCGTGGTGAGCACCCCTATCGAACACTAGATTGAAGTGCACGCCGCCATCGCCGATATGGCCGAAGTCGCAGATCAGGACGCCCGGAAACTTGGCAGGCAGCGCGTCCTTCATCCAGTCGCAAAAGGCAATCACATCCTGGCGGCGGAAGCTGAGATCGAACCCAACCAGCCGGCCGCGATGCTTCACCCCTTCCGACAAAGCATGGCGCAGCGCCCACATTTCCTGTGCGGGACCGACGAAGGCATCCGACAGCGGCGCATCGTCCATCTCCCAGATTTCAGCCAACACGCTTTCCAGCACCGCATCCAGCGGCTGTTCGCCCTCACGCGGATCCCAGTCGCGGCTGACTTCGGTCAGGATGACATAATCGGGCACGACGCCGTTCTGGAACGGATTACGCAAAGACGGCACATGCGCCAGCGTCGCTTCCACGGCATTGCGAGACATGCCTTCGAAGGCTGAAAGATAGGAACCCAACCGCCGTTCCATCGCCGCCAGCAGCGGCATCACGGCCTTGCCATCGCGCGGCACCAGCAGCGCGGTTGCCACCTGGCGCGGCAGCGCTTCCAGGTTGATCTCGCATTCCGTGATGATGCCGAATGCACCTGATGTGCCGATGAAAACCTGCTTCCAATCGACGCCGGTGTTGTTCTTGCGAAGCCCCGAAAGGAGATCGAGCACCGTGCCGTTCTCGTCAGCCAACACCACCCTGATACCCAGCACATTGCGGCGGACATCTCCGAACTTCAAAAACCGCGATCCGCCGGTGTTCGTCGAAAGCATGCCGCCAATGCGTGGATCGGCGCCGAGATCGATCGGGAACTGCAAACCGTACTCTTCCAGCCTTCCGTTGATATCGGAAAGGCGAAAGCCCGCATCGACATGCAGCGACCTGTTCTCGACATCGAGCGCAAAGGTCTTGCTCAGCCGATCGAGGCTAAGCACGACCTGACCGCCGCTGACATCCGGCGTCGAGCCAGACACCACGCCGGTATTGCCGGACTGGGGTACGATCGCGATGTCGTTGCGAACGCAATATGCCACGGCTGCCGAGACCTGCGCCGTATCGCGCGGGCGCAGAACCAACGCCGCTTCCCCACGATCATAGCGCGCACCCGTTTCATAGCCTGCACGATCGCCAGCTTCGACAAGCACATTCTCTGCACCGATCAAGTCGGCCAGCGCGGTATGATGGGTGGAGGCGATCATCCCTCCGGCTTATTCCGCCGCCTGCAACTTGCCAAGAGCTGCCAGACAGCTTTCGAACGAGGCCTGCTCGATCGCCGCATAATGGTCGAACTCGTTGAGCACGGCTGTACCGAGATCGGCTTCGAAGCGCATCTGGTTCGGGCTCGCCTGAAACTCTTGGGCCGCATCGTCGCCGAGGTTGGACTGGAAGATGCCGGCTGCACTGACCGGCAGGAAGTCTTCATAGGTGATCGGGTCGAAGCGCACCAAGCCATCGGCAATCAGCGTCTCGATATCGGCGTCAGGACGCGGCGCCGACTTCTCACCCGCTGCCGTCAGCGAATAGGTGAAGTAGCCAAGCCCGACGGCGCGGATGCCCGCCCAATCATCCGGGAACTGCTTGAAGGTCTCACCCAGCGCCGCAACATAGGCTTCAGCATTGGAGCCGTCCGCGGCCGGCCGCACCTTGCTCCGCGTTTCGGTGAGCAGTTGATCATAAAGCGCCCTGCCCTTGGGCGTCAGCGCAATGCCGCGCTGCTCGATCTCGCCGAAGCGTGCGGTATGCGAGCCGGACTTCCAGGGACCGTCTTCCGAGCGGAAGGACACCGGCTCTTCCAGCGCCTTGAACGAAGTCTGTCGCAGCAAGATGGGGCAGGCGCGGGTCGGCGGTCCTTCGACGATGGCCTTCGGCGCGATGGCTCGCGACGGCATGAGGTCCTGCACGGCATCGATGTCGAGCGTGCGCGGCGTCAGATGATTGATATGCGGGCCCTTGAAGGACACCACATCGGCCATCAGGCGATGCGCATCATGCAGGCGGTGATACATGTCTTCAGACACATTGGCCTTGTCATGCCAGCGGAAGGTTTCCAGCACCTCGCCGACGAAGCGGTCGGCATCGGCCTTGTCGAGGCTACCAGATTTCTCGGCCTGTTCCACGAGCGCGACAGCCTCATCCGTGAAGATTTGGCGCTTGTTCAGGACGGCCTCCGCTTCGGCTCGCAGCGTCTCGTCGGCAATCAGGTCCAGCCGCAGCAGTGAGGTAAACACGCGGAAGGGATTGATGCTCAGCGCGTCCTCGCCAACAGGGCGAAACGCCGTTGAATGAACGGGCACGCCGGCTTCCGAAAGATCGTAATAGCCGACCGGGAACATGCCCATTACCGCAAACACGCGGCGCATCATCGCGAGCTCGGCAGGCGTGCCCAAGCGGATCGCGCCGTGCCGCTCTTCCGAGATGCGGCCGAGCGAGTTGGTGGCATCAAGGCTGTGACGCAAGGCCGGGTCAGTCGCGAGAACCTTCCCGTTCACCTCGGCAACCAGTTCCATCAACGTGCCGTAGGCCGGGACCTCCGTGCGGTACATTGCAGACATCGCTGCCGAAAATGCGGCGCGGATCTCGCTGGCGGCAACGTATTGACCCATCTGACTTCCTCATCCGGCAAGACTGTGGTTGATACAGGATGTGGATTATAAGTGGCGATGACCCGCCTTGCTCACGATGGATTCAACTGACTTGATGCGAAATGCGCATGAACCTTGCTAGACGCTATCTTCCGGATCTCGGCGCCCTGCAGGCTTTCGAATGTGCCGCGCGGCATGGCAGCTTCACGCGTGCGGCCCAGGAACTCAGCCTGACGCAAAGTGCCGTCAGCCGTCAGGTCAAGGATCTCGAACAGCATCTCGGCACGCTGCTTTTCGAGCGTGTCCGCCAGCGCGTGATTTTATCGGACGACGGCAAGCGCTTTCTTCCCGAGGCTCGCAAGCTCCTGCAGCAAAGCGAAACCACGATGCTGCGCGCCATGGCCTCCGCCGATGCAAGACAGACTCTGAGCGTTGCCACGCTGCCCACTTTCGGCAGCCGCTGGCTTAGCCCTCGGCTGTCGCACTTCGTCGCCGGTCACCCCGGCGTGGTGCTGAACATCGGCTCGCGCTCGGCGCCGTTCGATTTCGAGGACGAAGATTTCGATCTTGCGATCCATTACGGCCAGCCGGTCTGGGCGCGTGCAAACTCAATTTATCTGTGCAGCGAAACGATCATCCCGGTCGCAAGCCGCACCCTTCTGGATTCGTCCCCACGACCGGAGGGTACCATGACAGCAGCAGCCCTTGCCGAGCAGCCGCTGTTGCAACTGGCCACCCGTCCAAAACTCTGGTCGCAGTGGTTCGCCATGGCAGACGTCGAGGCGCGCACGGCCTTTCGCGGCCACCGCCTCGACCAGTTCTCCATGATCATCGAAGCCGCCATCGCTGGCATGGGCTATGCTCTGGTGCCGCGTTATCTCATCGAAACGGAACTGCGGACCGGCGCGCTCGAGGTGGTCGTCGACCTGCCGCTGCAAACCGAAAACAGCTATTACGTCGTCACGCCCGAAGCCAAGCAGACCCTGCCGCTGGCGCAACAGTTCACCGACTGGCTGCTCGGCCAGGTCAGCAGCAGCGCGAACTGAGCGGTCTTCTTAAAACAAAAAGCGGAGCCTTGGCCCCGCTTTTTCAATCGTGTTCCGGAGGCTCAACCCTTTGGGCTGAGGTCCAGCTTGAACCACTTCTCCGAGATCTTGGCCAAGGTGCCGTCGCTCTTCAGCTCGGCCAGCGCCTTGTTCAGGATTTCCTTAAGCTCGCCGTCTTCCTTGCGAACACCAAGGCAGACATTGGTGGCCTGAATGCCGCCGACCAGCAGAGGACCGCTGATCTTCAGCGCGCCATTGCTTTTTTCCGCACGATCGCGTGCAAAGACGACGTTGTCATACTGGCCATCGAGACGACCGGCTTCGAGGTCGAGAAGCACCTGCTCCGAGGATTTGTATGAACGAACTTCGACCGCGTCACCGAAGTTCTCTTCAACGAACTGCAACTGGCTCGTGGAAAGCGAACCACCGAGCGTCAGCCCCTTCACGGCTTCCTTAATCTCCGCAAGCGCCGCCTTGCCTTCCGGCGTTTCGCTTGACAGGCTCTCGCCATCATGCGGCAGCTTGGCCAGCGGACCATCGGCTGCAACGAGGAAGGTGTTGGGCGTGATCACGTAGGGATCGGAAAAGTCGATCGTCTTGCGGCGCTCCGGGTTCGGTCCCGCCGTCAGTATCACGTCGAACTTGCCGGCAACCAGTGACGGGATCTGGCTGTCCCAATCCTGCGCGATGATGTTGCACTCGAGCTTTGCACGCTTACAGACTTCGTTGATGACGTCGAGGTCGAGACCCTCGAGCTGGCCATTTGGCGCCGTTGCGTTGAAAGGCGGAAAGGCGCCTTCCACACCCACATTGACGGTCTTCCATTCCTTGGCGCTGGCGGCACCAGCAAAGGTCAAAGCCGACAGCGCGCAGGCTGCGAGAACAGTGATTGTCTTGTTCATTCCATTTCTCCTCTGGGCGGCAACAGCGTGCCGCCAGACGTTGTTCTTTCCCCTGAGCGGACGATTTTCGCCGCTCTTCGGATCAGAACCTGCCGCGTCGCCGCGCAGCTGAAAAGCGGAACTTTGTTCTCATACGTGAATTGCGTTCACTGACAGGTACATTCCTGTCAGGCGGATGCCGCTTTCGCATGTCTGACGACGTCAGCATGGCTCGCGAACCAGATCCCCTTGTGACCCAGGATATGCGCAATCAGCTCCTCCAGGATCCACAGGCGCGAGCGATGGCCGATGATGTCGGGATGCATGGTCAGCTGGAAGATGCCGCCTTCCTGATAAGCCGCATCGAACTCCCGCATGAAGATCTTGAGGATGTCATGCGGCGCGATCTGCGGCCGCAATCCACCCCAGCGGTCCATCACGAGATAAGCGGCATCGTCGCGGATCCATTCCACAGGCAGCTCGATCACGCCGGAGGGCTGACCATCGAGCAGCAGCTCATAGCAATCGACATCCGCCATCAGCGAGGAATCGTAGAGCAGCCCCATTTCGGCCGAGATCGCCAAAGTCGCGTCGCTGAAGTCCCAGGACGGCGTGCGAATGCCGACCGGACGTTCGCCGGTGATCCTTTCCAACGCATCGGCTGCTTTCAGCGCCAGATCGCGTTCGGTATCTGCATCGAGCAGCGTGTTTCGCTCATGGATCCAGCCATGCAACGCGATCTCGTGGCCGTCCGCCACAAGGCCGCGTTGCTCATCCGGGTAATGGATCGCGGATACGGCTGGCACGAAGAAGGTCGCCGGAATGCTGTTGCGCGCCAGTAGCGCCTTGATGCGCGGCACGCCTTGGCGCGGGCCAAACTGGCCCTGCGACAGCGCAGAAATGGAGCGGCCGCCATCGCGTAGCTCGAATGTGTCGTGATCGGAATCGAAGGACAGCGCCACCGCACAGCGCGCACCGCCCGGCCAGCTTTCGGGCTTCAGTGAGCGCCCGGCGCGGGCTCTGTTGAGGATGGTCTGCAGCCGCTCTTCCGGCCACGTCCAGGTCGGCAGAACCGTGGCATCGGCGCTCATGGCTTTGGCCCTCCGCTGACGGATAAGGTCTGGCCGCTGATATAGCTGGCGAAGGGCGAGGACAGGAACAGAACGGCGTTGGACAGGTCTTCCGGCACACCGATTCGGCGCAGCGGAATGTCTTCCAGCATCGCCTTCTGCCCGGCCTCTCCATAAGAGGCCCATTGCCGCTCGTAATCCGGGCTGGTCGGCAGGAAGCCGGGGGCGACCGAATTGACGTTGATGCCGAAGGGTCCGAGTTCATGACCAAGCTGGCGGGTCAACCCGATGAGCGCTGCCTTCGCGCTGGCATAGGCTTGGATACCGGTCAAACTGACGCCAAGACCGGCGCCGCTCGAGATGAACACCATCTTGCCCGCGCCGCGCTTCTTCATACCGGGCACGAGCGCCTTCGCGACAAGAAACGCGCCACGCACATTGACGCCGTAGATCTTGTCCCAGTCTTCTGCCGGAACCTCTTCCACCGGCTTGGCGCGCTGGCCGAGCACCCCGCCGGCGACATGCACAAAGATGTCGAACCCGCCGCGCTTTTCTTCCTCGGCAGCGAAAGCCGCCAGTCCAGCCTCATCGGTGACGTCGAGCAGCACGGTTGTCACCGATCCGCCTCGTGCCGGCACGACCGACGTTACCTCGGCAAGCGCCGCCTCGTTCACGTCGCTCGCCGTGACGGCTGCGCCTTCCTGTGCAAAGGCCGCGCAGATCGCACGCCCGATACCTCGCGCTGCTCCCGTTACGAGAACGCGCTTTCCTTCAAACTGGATGTCCATTCCTGCCCTTGTCCGCTGTTCGGTAGCCAAGTCGCTGGCTGAGTTCCTCGGCCGACTGAACCACCGCCTCGATCATGCTTTCGCGACGTGCGGCAAATCGTGTCGAAACCGTTGCCATATTGAGCGCCGCAATCACCTCGCCGCTCGCGTCGCGTACCGGCGCCGCTACGCCCGATCCGCCGACAACCGCTTCCTCGTCGCTGATCGCGAAACCGTCCTCGCGCGTCTGCTCCACGATACGGCGCAGCTGCACGCGGTCGATCACTGTTTGCGGCGTGATCTGCACGATCCGCTCCTTGGCGAGATAGGCCGCAACCTTTTCCGGCACCCAATGCGCGAGAAGCACCCGGCCCATGGCGGTGCAGAAAGCGGGGTCGGAGCCCGTCAGATCGGAATCGAAGCGGATGGACTGGTTGCTGACGCTCTTGGCGAGGATCTTCACCCGCCCATCCTTGCGCCTCGAGCCGAGGAACACCGTTTCCTCATGCCGGTCGCGCAGAGCGTCCATGATCGGCGCGGCTACGGCGATCAGCGATGCCTCGCCGCCGCCCGCCCAGCCCGGACCGTTCCGGAAAGCTTCGTGGATCGCATAGGCTTCACCATCGTTGCGCACGACATAAGCGCGCGAAACAAGGGTCGCCAGAAGGTTGAAGGTGCTGCTCTTGGGATAACCAAGTTCGGACACGATCATCTTCAGCGTCAGCGGCTTTGGTGAACGGGCCAGCAGTTCGAGGATTTCCAACACCCGAACGGCCGATTTCACCTCTGAGCTTTGTTCTTGTATGTGAACCATATTCTTATTGAAGAATTTGGCTTGGGCATATCATCATTGCGGCCGATTGAAAAGGATCGGAAGTAACATGATGGAAGGCAAGAAGGTCGCGATCGTCACAGGTGCGGCGCGCGGCATCGGCAAGGCCTGTGCGCTGGATCTCGCCCGCGCCGGCTACAACCTCGCTTTGGTGGATCTGCTTGAAAAAGAACTAAGTGAAACAACCGACCTCTGCGAACAACTCGGCATCAAGGCAGTCGGCTTTGTGGCGGATGTCGCAAGCCATGCGCGCGCCGGCGAGATCGTGGAAGCAACAGTCGCGCAGTTCGGCCGCATCGACTTCCTTTTGAACAATGCCGGCCGTTCCGCGCCTGAAAGCATCCTCGACATTACCGAAGACCAGTTTGACCACGCCATCGCGATCAACCTGAAGAGCTGCTTCAACTACATCCAGCACACCGCGCCGCACATGATCCGCGACGGCGGCGGGCGCATCGTGTCGATCTCCTCGCTTAACGCTTTCACCGGCGGCGTTACGCAAGCCGTCAGCCGTTTTGCTTATGCTGCGGCCAAAGCCGGCATTCTCGGCATGACCCGCGCGCTCGCCAAGGAACTCGGGCCGCACATCGCTATCAATGCGATCTGTCCCGGCGTGATCCAGACCGAGATCGACACCGACTTCACGGCCCGCGAAGAAGAAACCAAGAAAGGCATCGCGCTCGGTCGCCTGGGCACCGCCGATGATGTCGCCCGCGTCGTAACCTTCCTTGCGACCTCCGAACCCTGCTTCATGACCGGTCAGGCGCTGACCGTGGACGGGTTCCAGTTCAACATCTGACCGCCTGAACCGGCTAAAACAAGAAGGCAGGGAATGGCAGAGTTCTTTGGTTTGTTGAGCTTCGGCCCCGATGGATGGGGCCGATCGCTCCTGAGTGCGGCCGGCATGACCGTGGCGGTCGCGCTTTGCGGCTTCCTGCTCGGCACCATGATTGGCGGCCTGCTCGCCTGGGCGCGGCTGGCCGGCAATCTGGCCTTCCGCGTCGGCTGCGACACCTATACGACGGTGCTGCGCGGCATTCCCGATCTTCTCGTCGTTTATCTCTTCTATTTCGGCGGCAGCCTGCTGGTGACCAATGTCGCGGCAGCCTTCGGCGGCGAAGGGTTCGTCGGCATCCCGCCCTTCGTTGCAGGTGCGGCCGCCATCGGTGTTGTGTCCGGCGCTTATCAGGCCGAAGTGTTTCGTGGTGCCTTTCGCTCGCTGCTGCCCGGCGAGATCGAAGCCGGCCGTTCTGTCGGCATGAGCCGCTTCCTCCTGTTTCGCCGCATCATCGCGCCGCAAATTGTCCAGCACGCTTTGCCGGGCATCGGCAATATCTGGCAAATGGCCTTGAAGGAATCCGCCCTGATCTCCGTCACCGGTCTCGTGGAACTGTTGCGTCAGTCGCAGATCGCCGCGGGCTCAACCCGCCGGCCCTTCGAGTTCTTCCTGATCGCCGGCGCCATCTTCCTCGTCATTGCCTGGATCTCGCAGCAACTGTTCCAGTATCTGGAAAAGCGCACGGCGCGCGGCGTGCGTCTGGAAGGAGCGGCCTGATGGATTTCGCCTTCATCGGCCAGACCTTTTGGCAGCTTCTCGGCGGCATTCCGCTCACCCTGAAGCTCGCAGCCGTCGCCTTTCTCATCGCCTCCGTGCTGGCCGTGCTGATCGCCATTATCCGCACGAAAAAGATCCCGGTTCTCGACCAGATCGCCGGCTTCTACGTCTTCGTTCTGCGCGGCACTCCGCTGCTGGTGCAGATTTTCCTGATCTATTATGGGCTCGGCCAGTTCCGCCCGACCTTGCAGAGCCTCGGCCTGTGGCAGTTCCTGCGTGATCCCTATTGGTGTTCGATCCTGGCGCTGGCGCTCAACAGCTCGGCCTATGCCAGTGAGATCCTGCGCGGCGGCTTGCGCTCGGTGCCAATGCGCGAGATCGAAACGGCGCGCGCTTACGGCATGTCGGGCCTTCGCCTTTACCGCCGCATCATTCTGCCGATCGCGATCCGCCGTGCCTTGCCCGGTTATGGCAACGAGCTGATCCTGATTGTGAAGGCGACGTCGCTCACCTCCACCATCACCTTGATGGAAGTCACGGGCATCGCAGCCAAGCTGATCTCCGAAAGCTATCGTCCGGTGGAAGTGTTCATCGCCGCCGGCGTCATCTATCTGGCCATCAACTTCATTCTCACGCGGGTCATCGCCCTCCTAGACTGGTGGCTGACGCCGCATCTTCGCCGCCCCAAGAACGTGGCTGCCAAGCTGGAACTCGCTCATGCCTGATCAATCTTCCCAGCCCGTCGTCTCGCTGCGCGACATCCACAAGCATTTCGGCGCGCTGGAAGTGCTGAAGGGCATTTCCCTCGAAGCGCAGAAGGGCGAGGTCATTGCGATCCTCGGCTCTTCCGGATCAGGCAAGAGCACGATGCTGCGTTGCATCAACATGCTCGAATTGCCGACTGCCGGCGAAGTTGCGATTAACGGCGAGGCCATTCGCCTGAAGACGACGCGCAACGGCCCCGCTATTGCCGACCAGAAGCAGATCGACCGCATCCGCACCCGTGTCGCCATGGTGTTCCAAAGCTTCAATCTTTGGTCGCATATGACGATCGAGCAGAACCTCATCGAAGCGCCGATCCACGTTCAGGGCCGCCATCGCAGCGACTGTATCGCCGAAGCCAAGGCGCTTCTCGACAAGGTGGGCATTGCCGACAAGATCAACGCCTATCCCGCGCATCTCTCCGGCGGACAGCAGCAGCNNAGCCGACCTCCGCGCTCGATCCGGAACGGGTCGGCGAGGTGCTCAAGGTCATCCGCGCGCTGGCGGAGGAAGGCCGCACCATGCTGGTCGTCACCCACGAAATGGCCTTCGCACGCGAAGTCGCCACCCGCGTCATCTTCCTGCACCAGGGTCGTATCGAGGAAGACGGTCCGGCCAAGGCAACCTTTGCCAATCCGAAGTCCGAGCGCTTCCGGCAGTTCATCGCCACGGCGCATAGCCACTGACCGGCCTGGTACACGGCACGTCTGTGTGTCGCTGATTGCTCAGCGTCGGCCAGGTAAAACGAAGAAGGAAGGACGCTTGCGCCCTCCCCTTCTCTTTGTCAGCCTTGGGCCGCTTGCCGCCGCAGCAGCATGCCGAAAAGGTCACGAGGTTCGTCAGGATCGGCCAGCAGGTCGAGATTGTCGAAGAAGGCGGTGCCGGCGATCTTGTCGCGGACATAGCGCAGCGCTGAAAAGTCCTCGGTGGCAAAGCCGACGCTGTCGAATAACGTGATCTGCCGGTCGGAACGACGACCCTGCGCATTGCCAGCGATGACATCCCAAAGCTCCGTCACCGCATGATCGGCCGGCAGCTGCTGGATCTCGCCTTCGATGCGCGTTTGCGGCGGAAACTCCACGAAGATGTCGGAGCGCAGCAGGATATCGCGATGCAGTTCCGTCTTGCCCGGGCAATCGCCGCCAACCGCATTAATGTGCAGGCCGGCGCCGATCATGTTGTCGGTGAGGATCGTGGCATTCTGCTTGTCGGCCGTCACGGTGGTGACGATATCAGCGCCCTCCACAGCCTGTTCGGCCGAAGAACAGGCCTCGATATGGAAGCCGAAGCGTTCCAGATTACCCTTGCAGCGCTGCGTCGCGGACGGGTCGATGTCGTAGAGCCTGATATTGTCGATGCCGAGCAGCGCCTTGAAGGCCAGCGCCTGGAACTCGCTTTGCGCGCCATTGCCGATGATTGCCATCGTGCGCGAGCCATTCGGCGCCAGGTATTTTGCAGCCACCGCCGAGGTCGCTGCCGTGCGCAGCGCAGTCAGGATGGTCATTTCCGATAGAAGCAGCGGATAGCCTGTGTCGACATCGGCGAGCACGCCGAAGGCGGTCACGGTCTGTCGGCCGGTCTTGGTGTTCTTGGGGTGACCGTTGACATATTTGAAGCCGTAGAGCCGTCCGTCACTTGCCGGCATCAGCTCGATCACGCCGTCAATCGAATGCGCCGCCACGCGGGCGACCTTGTCGAAGCTTTCCCAGCGGCGGAAATCTTCCTCGATGTAAGCGGCAAGCTCGGTCAGGAAGGTTTCGGTTCCCGTGGCGAGCACGAGATCCATCATCTTCTCGACGCTGACGAAGGGAACGAGGTTCAGGTTTTCGAGCGCAGGCATCAATAGCTCCTGGTTGGACGGTCCAAGACCCGGCGGCCCATCAGGCTGGCGGTCAGATCGACCATCAGCCGGGCGGTTCGGCCGCGGACATCGAGGAAGGGATTGAGTTCAACGAGATCGAGGCTGGAAACGAGGCCGCTGTCATGCAGCATCTCCATCACGAGATGCGCTTCGCGGAAGGTGGCGCCGCCGGGCACCGTGGTGCCCACCGCCGGCGCGATGTCTGGCTCAAGGAAGTCCACATCCAAGCTGACATGAAGCAGGCCGTTGGCCGCTTCCACCCGCTCGATGAACTGGCGCAAAGGCGCCGCGATGCCGTGCTCATCGATGGAGCGCATATCGACGACGGTGATCGGGCTTTCAGCGAGTGCGGCGCGTTCGGCCGGATCCACGCTGCGAATGCCGATCATGCAAACATTGGCGGGGTCGACGGGATGCGCGTTGGGCGGGAAATAGCCGTCGAAGCCTGGACGGCCCGTAAGATACGCCATCGGCACGCCGTGAAGATTGCCGCTATCGGTTGTTTCCAGCGTATGAAAATCGGTATGGGCATCGAGCCACAGCACGAACAACGGACGGCCAAGCTCGGCTGCACGCCGCGCAACACCGGCGACGGTGCCGGCCGACAGCGCATGATCGCCGCCGAGGAAGATCGGCATGCCATCAGCGCTCTCGCGGTAGGCGACATCCGTCAGAACCTCGGTCCATCCGGCAATTTCCGTCAGGTGGTGAACGGCGGAATTGGGGTGCGTCTTCGCTACTGTTTGCGGCAGCGTAACGTTGCCGAGGTCGCTGACCTCATGGCTGAGCTCGGCCAGAACCTCCACGAGACCGGCCGTCCGGTAAGCGCTCGGCCCCATCTCGCAACCCCGATGCGAATTACCGTCCTGAAGCGGGACGCCTATTAATCTGCAATGCATTCGTCATCTCCTATGCCCCGCAATAGGCCATGGGAGATCGGCAGTTCGAACATATTGATTTGTCGAATTACATAGATAAACCTGCCATTTTGGCAGCTTAAACGGACGTTTTGGAATGGACGCGCTCAATCAGCGACTGATCACCCTTTTGCGGCACAATGCGCGGCGCAGCATTTCCGATCTGGCAAGCGAACTCGGCGTTTCGCGCGCGACGGCGCGGACGCGGGTGGAGAACCTTGAAAAGAGCGGCAGCATCGTCGGCTACACGGTGATCCTGCGCGCCGATACCGTCGATCTGCCGGTGTGCGGCATCATGATGATCGAGATCGAGGGCCGCGTGACCGAGCGCGTCATCTCGGCGCTCGGCGGCTTTCTCGAAATTTCCGAGATCCACACCACCAACGGCCGCTGGGACCTGATCGTGGAACTCAGCGCCGCGACTTTGGCCGACTTCGACAATGTGCTGCGCCGCATTCGCTTGCTGCCTGGCATCATCGCCAGCGAAACCAACCTGCTCCTAGCGACACCGCGCAGTACGAAAGCGCGGCTTTGAGTGCGACGGCTTAGCGCGGGCTCGCAATCGCCGGCGTCCGCACTGAACTCCGCCGCCCTGCTGCCGAGGTCGCTATCACTGCCAGCACAGCCAAGGGAAACATCGCGCCGACCCAGCCTAAATCGCCGGGCGTGCCGTATCGCAGAACAAGGCCTCCGGTCAGCGCACCCGCGGCGATGCCGAGATAAAGGGCGGACGCATTCAGCGATAGCAGCAGCGGCGCGCTGGTCGGCGCCAGACCGACAAGGCGGCTGGATTGCGCAGGCGCGAAGGCCCAGCCGGATGCGCCCCAAACAAGCATCAGCAAGAAGAAGCTCGGTGTGATCGCCGGTGCGGGCAGATAAGGCACAAGCGACAGGCAGGCCAGCAGAAACCCGTTCAACACAACGGCTCCGGCAACCGTCTTACGTGCGCCGATCCGGTCGGCAAGCTGGCCCCCGACAGGATTGCCGAGCGCTGCCCCGATCCCGAAGGTCAGCAGAACGGCAGGCACCAGCTCGCGCGACAGTCCGATGGAGCCGGTCGTAATGACCGCGAGGTAGATGACGACGGTGAAAGCGCCCGCCATATACAGCAGGGTCATGAGCAAGGCCGAGGGAACGCCGGGGATGGTCACGGCCGCAACGCGCTCACGCAGCGACAGCTGCACTCCGCGCAAGCCTTTCGGCAGCATGACCCAGATGGCTACTGCGGCGATCACCGCAAACCCGGTCACCAGCGCGTAATTGCCCCGCCATCCCACCGTTCCAGCGACAAAGGCGCCTAAGGGCGCGCCGAAAGCCACCGCCATCGTCGTGCCGCCAACGATCACGGAAATCGCGCGTCCGCGATGATCGGGCTTGGAGATCGCAACGCCGGTTGCCTGCGCTGTTGCCGTATAAAGCCCGGCGCAGAAAGCCATCAGCACGCGCGCTGCCATCAGTTCGAAATAGCTGTCAGCCAAGCCTGCCCAAGCCGCGCAAGCGGCGAACAACAGTGCCGTGACCGTCAGAATGAGCCGTCGATCGGCCGTTCCCGTCAGCGCGGCGAGCACTGGGGCTCCGAATGCATTGGCCAGAGAAAACGCGATCACGAGATAGCCGGCCTGAGTCACCGACACATGCGTGGCATCCGCTATCTGCGGCAGTATGCTGGAAATGGCGAAGCTTTCGACGCCGATCGCGAAAGTGCCCACCGCGAGCCAGATTAGCCGTATGTCCACGATCATTCCTTTGTTCAATAATCGTTGGACAATTGAACATCAGCGCGACCCTGTCAAGCCGATGTTCAAGACTTATTGAACTAAGCAGCGCGACACGCTATGTCTCCTCCATGAGCCTCCCCCATCCTGATCCCGATCAAATCTCCCTTCCCAACGTGCTGGCAGCGTTGGGCGATGAAACCCGCCTGGCGATCATCGGCTGTCTAGCGCGGACAGAAGCGGCGGAAGGTCTGGTCTGCGGGCAGTTTGCACCGCTTACCTCCAAGACCAACCTGACCTACCATGTCGGAAAGCTGCGCGAAGCGGGCGTCATCAACGTGCGGATCGAAGGCACAAAGCGCCGCGTATCGCTGCGGCGCGAGGATCTGGACAACCGCTTTCCCGGCGTCCTCGACAGCATCATCGCAACCGCGATCAATCTTCCCTCCGTGGAAACCGTGCTCCTGGATCTCGAAGCCCACAACGCCGCAACCTGACAAAGAAAAGCCCCGGCCGAAGCCAGGGCTTGTTTCTATTCGTTAGATCGGCCTCCGGAGCATCGCTCCGACCGGCGTGTCACCAGGTCGAGCTGATCTTGAACAGCGCCTTGCGGCCTTCACCGTAGGAGCAGACCAGTTCGCCCTGGCAGCCCGACACGAACTTCTCGTCGAACAGGTTGGACACCGTGACGTCCGCGCTCCAATTGTCCTTGGTGTAACCAATGCGCGCATCGGCCAGCGTCACGTCGGGCACTTTCAGCGTGTTAGCGCGGTCGGCATAGGACGAGCCCACGAAGCGCACGCCGCCACCTAAGCTAAGGCCCGTCAGCGCGCCGTGCGTGAACGTGTAGTCCACGAAGGCTGAAGCCTGTGTTTCCGGGATCAGGAACGGCTGATTGCCGACGATCGTCGCATCCGTGTCCTCGGTGACCTCCAGATCCATCGTCGTGAAGGCCGCGGTCAAGCGCCAGTTGTCATTCAGGTTGACCTTGCCTTCCAACTCGATGCCGCGCGAGCGGATCTCGCCGGTCTGAACCTGTGCGAAGATATTCGTGGGATCGGTGGTCGGCACATTCTGGCGCGTCAGGTCGAACAGAGCGACCGTGAACAGGCCGTCGAAGCTGGTCGGCTTGTACTTCACGCCCACTTCATACTGCTCGCCCGTTTCCGGTTTGAACAGCGCGCCGTCACCCGTCGTGCCGATCACCGGATTGAAGAAGCTCGCAACGCTGGCATAAGGCACGATGCCGTTGGCGAACTCGTAGGCCAGGCCTGCGCGGCCGGTCCATTCGCCACTGTCGCGCTCCGCATCTTCGGTCAGGCCGTAGAAATTCGGGCGGTTTTCAGTTTCGGTCCAGACATGATCGTAACGGCCGTTCAGCGTCGCCAGCCAGCCGCCGCCGAAGCGGATCTGGTCCTGCGCATAGAAGCCGACCTGCTGCTGCGTCAGATCCTGGTTGATGTAGGACACCGGACCGCTTGGCTGCGGCACGCCATAGATCGGATCGAATGCGCTGATCGGCGTCGTGGTGCCGAACAAGGCCGACGACTGAACCTGGTCGATGTTGAAGCGCTTGTACTCGAAGCCGCCGAGCAGCGTATGATCGAGTGCACCGGTCTTCACCGCGCCTTCGATCTGGTTGTCGATCAGCTGCGAGTTGATGTCCGTGTCGTGGCTGAAGTTGACGCGGGCGAGCTCGCCGGCCGCGAGATCGGCGTAGCCGTTCGGATAAAGATACGCTTCCTCGATGCTGGCAACGCCAATCCGCGCATTCTGGCGGAAGGTCCAGTTGTTGTCGAAGGTATGCGCGAATTCATAGCCGATCGAGGCCTGCTGGCGATCGTAATCGTCGATGTCCGGCTCGGTGAAATTGGCGTCGCGGCTGATCTTGCCATAAGGCGCGTCCACCACGGTGCCGACATAAGGCAGAAAGGTGCCGCCGCTGTGAGTGAGATCCATGTGGGTGTAGTTGGCCAGCACCGTCAGGCTGGTTGCCGCATCTGGCGACCAGGTGATGCTCGGCGAGATCACGCCGCGGAACTGTTCTTCGAAATCCGTATAACCGTTGCCGCCGAACAAACGGCCGACGAGCCGATAATCCACCGCTTCGCTGAACGAGCCGCCGGCATCGAAGCCGACATAGCCCGTGCCGTTGGTGTCGATGCCGGCTTCAATTGTCTTGAAGGTCTCGCCATTCGGACGCTTCGACACGTAGTTGACGATGCCGCCGGGGTTGCTCGAGCCGTAGACGGCCGATGCCGGACCCTTCAGGGTTTCGATGCGCTCCAGCAGGAAGCTGTCGATGAAGTAAGCGCCGAACGCAAAGCTCTGCAGCTGCAATCCGTCCTGATAGGTGCCGGTCTGCGTCGCGTCAAAGCCGCGGATGTAGATCCAGTTCGTGTCGCTGTCGGCGCCGAAAGGCTGCGTGAAGACGCCGGCCGTATAGCGCAGGGCTTCGTCGACCTTCTGCGCGCCGCGATCGTCGATTTCCTCACGGCCAAGAACCGATACGGCCTGCGGGATCTCCTCGATCGGCGTGTCGGTCTTAGAACCTGTGCGGGTTTCGTCCGCGACATAGCCTTCAACCGCCGACGTGCCCGTCCCGTTGCCGGCGCCGCCCTCGCCCTGAACCACGACGGTTTCAAGCTGCACCGCCTGCGACCAGGCCGGCGTTGCGGCCAAAACCGAAGCGAGTGCGACGAAGCTGGCGCCAGTCAGCCACCGACGTGAAAGCATGTGAGATCCCCTGCGAAGCGACAATGCTGCAACCACTAGGCGAGATTACATGAGGCTACCAGTCCAGTTTAAATACCTCTCCATCAATGTCATCGCCGCGTGACCCGAAAGCAACAAATGACAGGCTCATGACAGAAACCGCACTTGGAGCGGTCAATCATCAGCGGCCTGAATCGTTGGAAGCGGATCGATTCAAAGAACGCGTTGGACGCGAGTCCTTCCTGAAGCGATCCTTCCGCCATGACAGACCTCGACAACCCAGCCTTGCACCTCAACCGCGTCGATCCCACGCGCAACATGCGGCGTTTCTACCAGCTGACGATCCAGCCCACATTGTTTGGTGAAGCATCCCTTGTCCGCAACTGGGGCAGGATCGGCACGTCTGGCCAATCCATGATGCAGACTTTCGACGATCCCAAAGCTGCACGCACCGCGTTTGCCAAACTGGAGCGTGTCAAGCGCGGCCGGGGCTATACGAAGTAACGACAGTCTGTTGCTGAAAGCTCGGGATGCAAAAGGAGGCGCTAGCGCATAGCTAGGAACCAAACGTCCCCGGAGTTCTCATCCATGAAAAAGCTCGGCTTCCTGTCCTTCGGCCATTGGTCCCCCTCTCAGCATTCGCAGACGCGTTCGGCCAGCGATGTTCTCCTGCAGAGCATTGACCTCGCCGTCGCTGCCGAAGAGCTTGGGCTGGACGGCGCGTACTTCCGCGTTCATCACTTCGCGCGCCAGCTTTCCGCCCCCTTTCCGTTGCTGGCTGCCGTTGGTGCTCGAACCAGCCGCATCGAGATCGGCACGGGCGTCATCGACATGCGCTACGAAAACCCTCTCTATATGGCCGAAGATGCCGGCGTGGCCGATCTCATCGCCGGCGGGCGCTTGCAGCTCGGCATCAGTCGTGGATCGCCCGAACAGGTGATCGAGGGCTGGCGCTATTTCGGCTATGCGCCACCGGAAGGCAAAAGCGATGCGGACATGGCGCGCCATGCCGCCGAGATCTTCCTGGAGGTTCTGAAGGGTCAGGGTTTCGCGCAGCCGAACCCTCGGCCGATGTTCCCCAACCCGCCCGGCCTGTTGCGGCTCGAACCACATGCACCCGGCTTGCGCGAGCGCATCTGGTGGGGCGCGGGATCCGACGCCACCGCCGTATGGGCAGCCAAGATGGGCATGAACCTGCAAAGCTCGACGCTGAAGGATGATGAAACCGGCGAGCCATTCCATATCCAGCAGGCCAAGCAGATCCGCGCTTATCGCGAAGCGTGGAAGGATGCCGGTCATGAAAGAACGCCGCGCGTTTCCGTCAGCCGCAGCATCTTCGCCCTCGTGGATGATCGCGACCGCGCTTATTTCGGCCATGACGGCAAGAGCCAGGATCAGATCGGCATGATCGACGAGAACACCCGCGCCATCTTCGGCCGCTCCTTCGCCGCCGAGCCGGACGTGCTTGTCAAGCAATTGGCCGGGGATGAAGCCATTCAGGAAGCCGATACGCTGCTTCTGACGGTGCCGAACCAGCTTGGCGTCGACTATAATGTGCATGCGATCGAGTCGATTCTGACCCATGTCGCTCCAGCGCTTGGGTGGCGCTGAGCCGCTCACTTCAGCAGCGGCCGGCTGATCCCAAGCGGCCGCTGCAAGAGATCGAGTGCTCATGCCCTTCCGCTTCGTTCACACAGCCGACATCCATCTGGATTCGCCGCTGCGCTCTCTCAGCCTGCGCAACCCCGATCTGGCAGCCCTGATCGGCGATGCGACCCGCCAGGCGCTCGTATCAATCGTCGATCTCTGTTTGGACGAACAGGTCGATGCCCTCATCATCGCCGGCGATCTCTACGACGGCGACCAGACTTCCATGAAGACGGCGCGCTTCCTGGCAAGCCAGATGGAGCGGCTGCACCAGGCCGGCATCGCCGTTTACAAGATCCGCGGCAATCACGATGCGCTGTCGAAGATCACCGCCGAACTGACCCTGCCGCCCTCGCTCAAAGTGTTCAACGGGCGCGGCGAGACCGTCGAGATCAGCCATGACGGTCTCGACATCGTCTTGCACGGCTTGAGCTTCACCAAGCCGCACGCGCCTGAAAGCCTGCTGCCGAAATACAAGCGGCCTGCCCCCGACACGGTCAATATCGGCATCATGCATACGAGCCTGGCGGGCGCGCCGGGCCATGATCTTTATGCGCCGATTCCGGTCGCCGACCTGCATGACTGGGGCTTCGATTACTGGGCGCTGGGCCATATCCACACGCGCAGCCAACATGCCGGCGAGCGCACGGTGATCATGCCGGGCATGCCGCAAGGACGCGACATCAACGAAGCCGGCGAAAAGACGGTGACGCTCGTGACCATCGGCGACGACAAGAGCATCATCGTGGAAGAGCGCCCCACCAGCATCGCCCAATTCGAGCGCATTCCCGTCGATCTTTCTTCCGCAACGGATTGGCGCGAAGCGATCGAGCAGATCGAACAGGCGGTGGCGGCAGTGCGCGATACCACCCGCGCCGACCATCTCGTCGGCCGCCTGATGCTTGGAGGACAAACGCCTTTATCCTGGGCGCTACGCCGTGATCGCGACCTGCTGCTGACCGAGATCGAGCAGCGCATAGAAGGCATGGGGAAGACCTGGATCGAGAAGATCGAGCTGTCCACCTCCGCCCCGTCGGCAAACGCTCCCGTCAACGGCTCGGCCGATCCCGTCGCAGAACTCGGCGCGCTGATGAAGACCGACATCATCAATCAGGAGGCCGTGCGCGAAGACATCCGCAACCTCGTAACCGAGCTGCGCGACGATCTTCCGGCAGAGGCCCGCGCCTTCAGCGGCAAGGATGAACAGGAGTTCGAGGCCCTGATCGACCGCCTTCTCCTCGACGGAAGCGAGGACATCCTGGCTCGCCTCCGCTTGGCCGGCGCGGGAGCCGACTGATGCGCTTGCGCCGCCTCGATCTTACTCGCTATGGCAAGTTCACAGATTACGCCATCGACTTCGGCGAGCATGAGCCGGGCACGCCCGACCTGCACATCATCTATGGCCTCAACGAAGCCGGCAAATCCACTTCGCTGTCCGGCTTTCTCGATCTGCTGTTCGGCATCGAGGAGCGTACACGCTACGGCTTCCTGCACCAGAACAAGGCCATGGAAGTCGGCGGTTGCCTGGAGTTCGACGGCAAGACCCACGAGCTGAAGCGCCTGAAACAGCGCATCAACTCGCTGATCAACGCACAAGGCCAGCCGGTCAACGAAGCGCTACTCAGCGCACCCTTGGCTGGGCTCAGCCGCGACGCCTACCGCACGATGTTCTCGCTCGATGACGAAACGCTGGAAAGCGGTGGCAATGCTATCCTCGAAAGCAAAGGCGATCTCGGCGAGCTGTTGTTTTCCGCCAGCGCCGGCCTCGCCGGCATCAGTGCCGCGCTCGAAAAAACCGCGCAGGAAGCGGACACGATCTTCCGCAAGCGCGCCAGCACGACCGACATCGCAGTTCTGAAACGCCGTATCGCCGACCTCAAGACTCGCCGCGACGAGATCGACACCCAGGCCTCCGCCTTCACCGCGCTGGTCCTCGCCCTGAAGCAGGCTGAAGCCGCCTATGATGAGGCCATGCGCGACAAGGGCACTGCCCGAGCCCGCCACGAAGAAATCGCCCGCCTGCTGCGCGCCGTTCCGCTTGGCGCCGAACATGCACGCCTGGCCGAGGCCTTGCAGGATTTCCGCGACCTGCCGCAGCCGCCCGCCCATTGGAGCGCCGAGCTTCCCTTCCTGATGAAGGAAGAAGCCACGCTGCAAACCCGCCTCAATGGCCTGGAAGACCGCGCGGCACTGGCCGGCCAAGAACTCGATGACCTCGCAGTCGACGAGCAACTGCTTGCCCTTTCCGACCAGCTCAACCAACTGGCAGACGCCGCCGCTCGCTACAGCACGGCCGAGGAAGATCTGCCCAAGCGTCGCAAGGAGCTGGCCGACCGCGATCTGCAGATCACCCTCATCACCCGGACGCTCGGTGCAGCTCCGGACGTCGAACCCGAAACGCTGCTCGTCCCGGCAGCCACCATCGGCACCCTGCGCGAGCTGATCGCCTCCCGCTCCGGCATCGACGTGGCGCTCGACGCCGCAACCCGCGAGCAGGAAGCCGCGGTCGCAGCGCTGGAAGAGGCACGTCAGTCGCAGGACGAAGACGATACGGTCAAGAGTCCCATCTCACAATCTCTCGCCGCGCAACTGCAAGCCGCCCTCGCCCGCCTGCGTCAAAGCGATCTCCTCGCACAACTCCGTCTGGCCGAGCGCAACCTGCCGGCAGCGCAATCCCGCACCGACAACGCACTCGCCTTGCTTGCCCCGTGGTCAGGCGACGGCCTAGCGCTTCGCTCCCTGTCCCTTCCCGACGGATCGCAGATCGAGACCTGGCGTTCCAAACTCGCCACCCTCGAAAAACGTCAAGCCGATCACGCCGACAAGATCCGCGACCTCACCACCAAGGGGCAAGACCATGCCACGCGGATGGAGATCATTCGATCAAACAGCGGTGCCATCGCCGACGACGACCTTGCCGCCATCCTGACCCTGCGTGAGGAGGCATGGCAGAGCCATCTCGGTACACTGGATCCCCCATCCGCCGCGACGTTCGAAGAGCGTATGCGAACTGTCGATCAGTTCGCCCAAAAGCGCCTCGAACACTCCGCTGATCTTGCCGATCTGCGTTCCCATATCGGTGAAATAGCCCTCGCCGACGCCGCCATATCGCGCAATGGCGAGCTTCTGGGGGAGGCTAATGACGCGCTCGACTCGCTGCGCGATGAGATCCGCGACGCCATCCCAAGCGAGCTTGATCTTCCAAAGCAATCCCTCGCCACATGGTTGTCTCAGCTCGAACGCTGGCTGAAAAACCGCGCCGACGCCCTGTCCGCCTTTGACGATCTGCAGGACGCCCAAGGGTCCATCGCAACGGCAAAAACCGAGTTGAACCGAGAAGAACAGGGCCTCCGCACGCTTCTCTCCACCGCAATCGAAGCCGACGATCTACCCCTCCCTGCCCTCATCCAGCTGACCGAGACGACGCTCGCAAACAGCCTCGCCGATCAAACCCGCCGTGCCACGGCAGGTAAAAGGCTGAAGGAACTCGAAGGAGAGTTGTCCATCCGTAACAAGGGCTTGGACAAGGCCAGGCTCGCGGCCGAAAGCTGGGACGAGCGCTGGCAGTCCGCCCTCCGAGCAACCTGGTTTGCCGATCGGCGAGAGAGCCCCGGCGCCGTGCGAGAAATCCTCGATGCCCTGACGGATCTTCCCGCCACACTGCGCAGCCGCGCCGATATCCAGCACCGTATCGCCGCCATGGAAGCCGATCGCTCTGCTTTCGCCCAGCGCGTTTCCGACATCCATGCAGCACTCGGCGAGAGCTTTGACGCCAATTCTCCGCTGAGGGCCGCAAGGCAGCTCGCCCAGCGCTTCGAAGAAGCCAAAACGCTACTTGCGCGCCACCGCGAAAAGGAGCGCGACCTCACCCGCCTCCAGGACGAGCGCTCCGCCCTCAACGAAGACCTGGCATTGCACCTCTCGCGGAAGGCTGAACTCACGACCTTCTTCGAGGTCGAAACCCTGCAGGATGTCTCGGCAGCACTCGATCACTCCTCGGAGCGGAGCCGCCGCTTGGATCAGCAGCGCAAGCTCGAAAACCAGATCCTTGCCGAACTACAAGCAACGACGCTCGACGCCGCCCTCGGCACGCTAGCCGATCTCGACCTTGCCGAGCTGCAGCGCGAGCAGGCGGAACTCACCGCCCGCTTGGATGATCTCGATGAGCGCGGCAAGCATCTTTTTGCCGACAAAACCCGCGCGTCCGACAGGCTGGCAGCTGTCGGCGGCGACGACGCGGTGGCTCGCATCGAAAGCGAGCGCAAGACGGTTCTCCTGCAGGTCGAGGACCTCGCCTTGCGCTTTCTGCGTCTGCGAACGGGCGGGCTTTTGGCCGACCACGCCATCCGCGCCTATCGCGACAAACATCGCAGCGCCATGATGAACCGCGCGTCCGAAGCCTTCCGCATCATGACGCGGGACGATTACACCGGCCTTGCAACCCGGCCAGAAAAAAGCGGCGAAGTGCTAATCGGCCTATCGCGAAACGGCGGCTCAAAGCTTGCGACCGACATGTCCAAAGGCACCCGCTTCCAGCTCTACCTGGCCCTGCGCCTGGCCGGCTACGAAGAGTTCGCCAGCGCCCGCCCAGCCGTGCCCTTCGTCGCCGACGACATCATGGAAACCTTCGACGAACCCCGCTCGGAGGAGGTCTTCCGCCTATTCGGTGAAATGGCGTCCAAAGGGCAAGTGATCTATCTCACCCACCACCGCCACCTCTGCGACATCGCTGCCCAGATGGTGCCCAGCGTTCGCGTTCATGAATTGGCTTGAGCTTTCACTCAGGAGACGGCAGAAATCTCCTGCCAGGCATTATAGGCTGAGAGAACCGTCTGCATCTGCGCTTCGTGACCGAGCCGAAACGCATCGCCATAGATCGTTTCGTCGGGATATTCGGTGATCAGCGTCACCGGCACCTTGTGGCGCAGGTCTTCAGTCACCGTGACGGGAAAGCCGTGCAGGACCTCGAAGCCGAGTTCGCCGGCGTGGATGCGGTAAAGGTCGATCTGCTTTTCGTTGAAGGCGACCAGTCCCGGCACTTCGGCCAGCTTCGCGGTGACAGTGCGCACCAATTGCCAGGATTGTTCGGCAAAGCCGGGCTGATGGCGGATGACCAGGAAGAAGCCTTTCGGCACCGTCCACAGCGCGAAGTTGCGCGGGATGTAGCCGGTCATCGGCCGCGTCCACTCATGCGCGGGATAGCCGTGCAGATTGACATGGAGACCCGGTTGCGCGCGGGCAACGAACGCCTCGCGCGCTGAGCGCTCATGCAGCGGCTCGGCTTCGCGATATTCCAGATCGTCGCCCAAAGCCGTGTAGCGCGCGGCATGCAGCATATGGCGGGGCTGTGTTTCCCGCAGCTCGGCGCACAACGCATAGCCGTCCGGGTTTTCCAGCGGTAGAACGGCGAAGTGCGCTGCCTTGCGGCGCGAGAGCGTATCGGCCGCCCGCAGGGCGCCGACCACGCCGGTCGGTTCATTGGCGTGCTGGCCGCCGGAGATCAGAACAAGAGCGTCCGATCCTTCGCGGTATCGCCCGACGATTGATCGGCCGCAAACAGATTCACCATCCAGCGGTTTCCCGCCGATCGACTGCAAAGCTTCATCGATGTCCGATGACGACAGCGGCTCGCCGGCAGTGTCGAGCGGGAGAGCGGAGAAGTGGGGCTCATCCCGGATCAGATGGATGCGCATCGCAATGGAGAGGCTCAGCGGCCCATCGTAAAACCGGATGTCCGGCACAATGCGGCCGGGCTGAAGCCCGCGGTCGCCGGATGGGCGGCCAGAGCGCGCCTGGAAAATTTCCAGCCCGGAGAAGTAAAGATCCTCGTGCAGGGCTTCGGTCAGGCTGATGGCTTCTTCACCGAAGGCGAGCGGTTCATCTGGAAAGGGCAGACTTGCTTCGATCCGCAATTCTTCGAAGAACGGCTCGGTGCTGCCCCAGCTATGCCCCGCGATTTGCGCTATGGCCGTTTCAAACAGGATCTCGAAATCGGTCTCGAGCCGTCCATCTTCGATGGTCTGGCCGTCGCGACTGACGCGCAGCCAGCCGGTGGGGGAAAGCACCCGCGCGCCGGTGTGATCGACATGAACGCGGTTCGGCGCTTCAACGACTGTGGTGCGCTCAGATCCCTCTCGGCCGGTGACCGTCACTTTGTAATGCAGCCCATCGTCGCTCCGCGGCGTGAAGGTGATCGGCACCTGGATCAGACCGGCAAGCGGATAGGCTTCGAGCAGGAAACGCCGCTCTTCAGCGTCGGCATGTACGGGATAGGTGACGGCGACAGACCCAGCGCCGGTCAGATCGATGTCTTCAAGGAAGGCCTGAACCAGCGGCTTGTACGCCGAGCGCAGCCGCGCTTTCACTCCGCTCGCGGCAAGCATTGCCTCAGCAGCACGGCGAGCGGCCTTGCCCTCGAACAGCCAGGCCTCGATCTGCGTATCCGTCGCGCCCTCGAAGCGGGCAAGAAGCGCGTCCAGCGTGCGGGGAAAGCTTTGCGAGAAGGAAAGGGTCATTGCCTTGTCCGTCCGGTTGGATCGAGGCGGTCGCGCAGCCAGTCGCCGAGAAGGTTGAGGCCGAGCACGGTCAACAGGATAGCGAGGCCCGGAAACACGCTGACCCACCAGGCCGTTTGCAGATAGGTGCGGCCATCCGCGAGCATGCCGCCCCAGGACGGCGTCGACGGATCGACGCCAAGACCGAGGAAGGTCAGGCTCGATTCAAGCAGGATGTTGGTGGCGACGTTCAGCGTGATCAGCACGATCACCGGCCCAAGCAGATTGGGCAGAAGGTGATGCCAGATCAGGTTGAAGTTGGACACGCCGAACGACCGCGCCGACAACACGAATTCGCGCTCCCGCAAGGCAAGCACCTGTCCGCGCACAAGCCGGGCATATTGCACCCATTGCGACACGATCATCAGCATGATGATGTTGAACAAACCGCCGCCGAGGATAGCGATGAAGGTGATGGCCAGCAGGATGAAAGGCAGCGCCAGCTGGACGTCGGCGAAGCGCATGACGATCATGTCCCACACGCCGCGGTAGAAGCCGGACACCAGGCCCATGAAGACGCCGATGATCGCGCCGCCCGCGACCGAAAGAACGCCAACCAACAGCGAAATGCGCCCGCCGGAGATGACGCGACCAAGCACGTCGCGGCCCAGCGGATCGGTGCCGAGGATGTGGCTCCAATCGGTGAACGGTGCGCTCAGACGTGCGATGAGGTTCACGCCCATGCCGTTGTCGGGAAACAGCCAGGGCGACAGGATCACGGCCAGGCTGATGCCACCGACCAGCACGAGGCCGGCAACCAGTTCAAAGGAGCGGAACACGGACGCGCTGCGCTGCGGACGATCTGCGGTGAGGCTCAAGATCCTACTCCGTGCGGATGCGGGGATCGACCAGCCCGTAGGCGATGTCGACGATCAAGTTCACAAGAACGATCAACAGCGACAGAACGACGATCACGCCCTGCAGCACGGGATAATCGCGGTCGGCCACGGCTTGAAAGGCCAGCGTGCCGAGCCCTGGCCAGTTGAACACGCGTTCCACCACCACGATGCCGCCCAACAACCCGCCGAACTGGATCCCAAGATAGGTGATCAGCGGGATCGCGCAGTTCCGCAGCGCATGTTTGTAAAGAACGATGGTCTCGGACAGCCCCTTCGCGCGCGCTACAGTCACATATTTAGGCTGCAACGTTTCAAGCATCGCGGTGCGCACCAGGCGCACATTGGTCGCGGTCAGGATGATGCCCATGGTGAGCGCGGGCATCAGGAAGCTTCGCCAGCCTTCCATGCCGCTCGGCGGCAGCCATTGCAGCGTGATGGAAAACACCAGCACCAGCATGATCGCCAGCCAGAAGTTCGGGAAGGACAGGCCGATCAGCGAAAGGACGCGGATGATCTGGTCGGGCCAGCGGCCGCGCTTAGTGGCAGATGCGATGCCCAGCGGAATGGAGACCACGATCGACACCAGCAGCGAAGCGA
>DCDI01000104.1 GCA_002316345.1 Phyllobacteriaceae bacterium UBA1059
CGCTGACCCCGATCGAGGGCACGCCGCCGAGCCTAACATCACCTCCTGCCGGCTGCCGCTTTGCGCCGCGATGTCCGCGCGCCGACGACATCTGCCGGACAGGTCAGCCACCGCCCTTGATGATCCATGACGCGGCCACGCCGCACCATGCCGATGCTTGTTTGCTGGAAGGTCGGCCATGACCATTCTCGAACTGCGCGATGTTTCGCGACATTTCCCGGCCGCCCGCAACCTCGCCGACCTCGCCCTGCGCCGCCCTGCGGCGGTGTTGCGCGCCGTGCATCACGTCGATCTCGCAATCGCCGGAGGCGAGACCCTGGGCATTGTCGGGGAGTCCGGCTGCGGAAAGAGCACGCTGGCGCGCCTGGCTGTTGGTTTGCTGGCCGCGAATGAAGGCTCGGTGCTCTTCAACGGGCACCCGATGAATGGACCGGATCCGGACGGTCGCATCCAGATGGTGTTCCAGGATCCCTACTCGTCGCTCAACCCGCGTATGACGATCGGCGCCTTGCTCGAAGAAGTCGTCGCCCGCTATCGCCCCGTCCTTTCCAAGCCGGAGCGAAAGGCGGAGGTGCGCGAGACCTTGCTGCGCGTCGGTCTTTCGCCGGATACGGCCGACAAATACCCGCACGCGCTATCCGGCGGGCAGCGCCAGCGCGTTTCGATCGCCCGCGCTTTATGCCCACGCCCGCGCATCCTCGTTGCAGACGAGCCGGTCTCGGCGCTCGATGCGTCCGTGCAGGCTCAGATCATCAATCTTCTGCAGCGGCTGTCCGACGAGACAGGGATCACCATCCTCTTCATCTCGCATGACATGCAGGTCGTCCGGCATCTCTGCGACAGGGTGGCGGTGATGTATCTCGGCGAATTGGTCGAACTGGCGACCGTTGATGCGCTTTTCGACCATCCGCGCCATCCCTATACGACCGGCCTGATGGATGCCGTTCCCGATGTGAGCCGGAGGCGCGGCACCGCCCGCGTTCCCGTGAGCGGCGAGATGCCGCGTCCCTACGCCATCATTGAAGGCTGCCGCTTTGCCAGCCGTTGCCGGTTCGCCGAACTCCGTTGCGGCGAGCCCCAGCTTTTGACCGAAACATCCGATGGCGGGCTGGTGCGCTGCTGGAAAGCAGCCGCGCTGGATGCAGACGCAGCCGCCTCGACCCTCAATGGAAATTCGTGACATGAACGATACCGCAACGCAGAGCGCCTTTTTCTTCAACGCCACCCCCGCAATGAACGATGCCGGCCAGGCCGTCGTAAGCCGGTTGCTGGATCGGTTCGCCGATGTCGGCCTCGCCGCCGACACGTTCGGCCTCGTCGTCCTGCGCGGCGACGGACCCGCGGCCGGCCTGGAGGGCTTTTCGTATCGGGGCGATTGGCGATGCTATCCCTGCAGCGTGGTCAAGACCTTTCATCTGGTTCATGCCCTGTGCCTCATCGACGACGGACGTATCACCCCGCATGCGGAACTCGACCGGGTCATGCGGGACATGATCCTCTGGTCGTCCAATGCAGCAACGAACTACGTCATCGACATCATCACCGGCACCACTGGCGACACCTTGCTCGAAGGGGAAGCCCTGCAGGCATGGCGCCATCGTCGCGACGGGTTGAACCGGTTCTTCCAGGCACTTGCCTGGCCGGAATTCGCGACGTCAAACATCACGCAGAAGCTGATGGACGACATGCGCTATGGCCGTGAAGCGCAATATGCCGGGCGCCAGGGTGAAAACATGAACGTCATGACACCCCTGGCGAGCGCGCGGCTGTTTGCCGAACTGTTCGGAAGCGGGTTGCCGCTTTCGCCTGCGTCGCAAAGTCGGGCTCAGGACATCCTGCATCGGGACCGCACCAGCGCCGATGCCGCCAACCCCTTGTTCCAGGTCGACAACTATCTAGGCGGCGGCATCCCGGCAGGCCTCCCGATGTGGAGCAAGGCCGGTCGGCTGGGATGGACCGGCGACGCGCGCGTTGCATACCACAAGCACGACCTGATCCGGACCATCCCGGCCAACGGGGTTCCTCTGATCATCTCACTGATGACGAGCGGCAAGGCGCTGTGCGAGGATCATCCGCAGGCCTTCAGGCAGATCGGACGCGTGTTGTTTGAGGCTTTTTCGCAATGACGCTGCTTTGGCTCGAACGCAAGGTTCCCGCGCTTGCATATGGCCGTTGATTACAGCAACCTTCATGCGGCGCTTCTGCAGGTGCCAGCCTCCTTCCTACCTACCAAGGTGCCCGTCCGCTGAAGGCGCCGCAAGCCGTCCTGCCGCAACTTTCACTCGCCTTTCATGGAGACAGAACAATGAAGCCGGTCCTGATTGCAGCTGCCCTCGCTTTGCTGAGCCTCACGCCCCATGCGTCAGCGCAGGACGCGACGATCCGCATCGCTACCGAAGGCGCGTATCCGCCCTTCAACTACATGCAGCCGGACGGCTCCATTGCGGGACTGGACGTGGAGATGGCGAATGCGCTTTGCGCCGAGATGAAGGCGACATGCACGATCGTTGCGCAGGACTGGGACGGCATGATCCCCGCGCTGATAGGCGGGAAGTTCGACGCCATCATCGCTTCGATGAGCATCACCGAAGAGCGCAAGCAGCAGATCGACTTCACCGACAAATACTACACGACGCCGCTGGCCGTGGTTGTGCAGAAGGACAGCCCGCTGAAGGGCGTCGGCGTTGCCGACATGGCCGGCAAGACGGTTGGCGCGCAGGCTGCGACCACGCAGGCGAACTATGCCGACGACGTGTATGCCAAGAACGGCGCCGAGGTGAAGATGTATCCAACCCAGGATGAAGCGGCGACCGATCTGCAGAATGGCCGCGTCGATGCTCTCATCTCCGACAAGTTCGTCGTGGTTGATTGGCTGAACAAGGCAGGCAAGGATTGCTGCAGGCTTCTGGGCGACGTTCCGGGCACGGAAACCGAAGCCGGCATCGGCATTCGCAAGGGCGACGATGCGCTGCGTGAGCGCTTCAACAAGGCAATCAAGGCGATCGTGGCCGATGGAACCTATGGCAAGATCGTCGCCAAGTATTTCCCGTTCGACATCTACTGATCCGAGCCAACATGCCGATCACAGTCCTATGCGTGTCCTGAGTTGACGGGACTGCACATGTCATCCGACGTTCTCGTGCTTGGCGCCGGCATTGTCGGTGTATCGACCGCGCTCCACCTTCAAGCGCGCGGTCGGTCTGTCGTGTTGATCGACCGGGGTCGCCCCGGCGAAGGAACGAGCCATGGCAATGCCGGTCTGATCGAGCGCTCGAGCGTCGTTCCTTATGCCTTTCCGCGAAGCCTGACGACGTTGATGCGCTATGCGCTGAACCGCTCCTCGGATGTGCGCTACGACCTGCGCGATTTCCTCCATTTCGCGCCGTTCCTGTTTCGCTACTGGCGGCACTCGACGCCACACAATCTGGAGATCGCCACCCGGGCCATGCTGCCCTTGATCGAAGCCAGTGTTCGCGAACACGATGCGCTGATCGAAGCGGCAGGGGCGCAAGATCTGGTGCGAGCGGAGGGCTGGATTGCGGCATTCAGAACGCCCGGGCGTTTCGAGGCGGCCGTCGCTGAAGTCGAGGCACTGGCGCACCATGGACTGCGGTCGGCAATTCTCGATCAATCGGCCTTTGCCGCGCTTGAACCATCTGTCAGGACCGGCGCGAACGGCATCTCCGGTGCCGTTCATTGGCTGGACCCAAAGACTGTCACCGATCCCGGCGAATTGACGAAGCGTTATGCGCGCTTGTTTGAAAAACGAGGCGGCCAGATCGTCGTTGCGGACGCAGCGAGCCTCCGCCAGGTCGGCTCGACTTGGGCGGTAGCGACACCAGACGGCGAGATCACGGCTCCCGACATCGTGGTTGCGCTTGGGCCGCAATCAGACCTGATCTTCCGTCGCTTCGGCTATGCGATCCCGCTCGGCATCAAGCGCGGATATCACAAGCACTACACTTCGCCGGCGGGCACTGCCCTTCACCACTCCGTGGTTGACGAAGAGGCCGGCTATGTTCTCGCACCGATGCGGCAGGGCGTCAGGCTGACAACGGGGATCGAGTTCGCCAGCCCCGATCGCCTTCCCGGTGCGCAACAGATCGATCGCGCCGAGCGGTGCGCAAGGCAGCTTTTGGATCTCGGCAAAGAGGTCGAAGCGACGCCGTGGCTCGGCCTGCGGCCCTGCTTGCCGGATATGCGTCCGGTGATCGGTGGTGCGCATCGCCATAAGGGGCTTTGGTTCAATTTCGGGCATGCCCATCATGGGCTGACGCTTGGACCTGCTAGTGGACGCCTGCTTGCCGAACTGCTTACCGAAGAAAGGCCCTTTGTTGATCCGACGCCCTTCAGAAGCGGACGGTTCCACCAAGTATTTAGATAATTAGGGACCCCTCTTCGCAGGTGACGGTTTTTCCAAGGGAATAAAGAGGATCTCCCCAGTTGCTGAACGGCAACTGTGTGCCAGACATGCCTGCAATTAGACAGACCGCTCCTGGCTAAGGAACGCGGCACTTGCCTGTCCTAAGACAAAACCTCTCAGCAGCAGCTTTCGCATAGACTAGAAAACTTTGCCTCGCACGGTAACAGGCAGCAGAACCTCAACCCTGTTGCTCCGGACACCGACGTACCAGTCGTGGAGTTTGCAGGTCGGATCGCAGTGGCCGGGGATCAATCTTAACGCTAATTGATCGATGATACGCCGTTCGGGTCTTCGAACTGGCAGTGTTCGTCGACTAAGTGGGTACAAACAACATTCGAGTGTCCGCGATCGTTGGAAAATCGCTATTCAGCGAAACTAGTTTTAAACCAGCATCACCGACCGTTCTCCCTGCTGTCTTGCTCATGACAGATGACATACCGAAAAGTGCGTGCTCGTCACCGTGATTTGCGGTTGGCCCGAGTACTCGGCGATAGTCAGCGTCCATAAAGACATAGGAGCCGCACTGCAGCTCTTTCCATACGCCGTTGGTGGCCCCGGCAGGATAAGTGCCAGTGCCCCGACGCCGACGACCCCGCAACACACGCCACTTTCGGCCATTAGCTAGGGTCTCGCTTGTCACAACTGTCGCAGCGGCAATAGCTGAATTTCGTTGGGTTTGCGAAGGAAAGTGCTGCCCCCGGCCTTGATGAGCTTGGATCCCAGCGAACTTGAAGTTTTCGGCGGCTCCACAGCGAGGGCGATCTCATGCCCCGCAATACCGAGTGCGGCTACGCAACGACCTGCGCCACAATCAATCTCGACGAGCACCTATTCATCGAGCGTCAAGCAAGCTCCTCATTGTGTCGGAGCATGAGCAGTTGGCACCTAACTAGACTTGGTCGGTCACGGCTGACTTGAGAGCGTTCCTAGAAAGTCTTATACGTCCGGTTTTAAAAAGAACGTCTCAAGCCGACCGCCCGCTTGCAGCCGGGGGACAATCGCTGGTGCGCTCCAGCCGTCCAGGATGTCGCCCGCCTCTATGTTCATCTGCTGGAGCGCCACGAGGCCGGCGCCTGCCGGCATGCGGAGCCCGCTCGGTCAAAAAGCTCAGAAAGTTTTTCAGCTCAATTGTCCGGCGGTTGGCGTCGATGGTCTCTTCGTCAAGGCCAAGTTGCCAGGCGATGTCGCTGCGTCTTGGATCACGATCCAGGTCTTGCAGCCGTTGGGCGTGCGCTTCCAAGGCATCTTCGTCGGATGCCAAACCCTCATGGATCAGGTCGGAGCTCTGCCTGCGCAGCGAGGCTGCCACCTCGCCGATCGAAATTTCCGGATGATACTGCACGCCCCAGAAGATGCCGTTTCCATGCCGTATCTCCAGCGCCTCAACTGGCGTGTGCCTGTTGCTTGCCAACAGCGTTGAGCCCGGCGGCAGGGTATCGACAACACTGGAATGCATCGCCGGCGCGTCGAAGACGGCCGGCCTGCCAGCTAGCATGGGGTGCGAAAACCCCTCTTGGGTCATCGTGATGTTTCTTGCAAAGCCTGCTTCGATGCCGTTGGCACGCGGGGCTGTCTTGCCTCCTGCGGCAACAACCGCAATCTGTAGACCTGCGCAGGATCCAAACGATGGTATGCCGGCTTCAAAGACTTTCTGCATGAAGGCTGCAGCAGCGCGCGTTTCGGGGCTTTCATCATGCATCTGGATCGGCGATCCAGCAAAGAAGATCCCGTCGAACCGCCCGAGTTCCTCGAGTGTCAGTGAATCAGATCCGTCTACGCAGGATACATGCTCGATTGCGGCACTTCCATCCAGAGAGCGCAAGGTCTCCTCGTAGGTTTCGTGAGAGGCAGAGCCCGCATACTCGCGCCGAACCTGGCATTGCTTGGCAGTTTCACGACAAGGAGACGAAGAGGCACGGTGATCCGATCAGAATGTGGAAGAACGCGTTTAATTCTCAAGGCGTGAGATCGTTCAAACACAAAGCTGGGATTTTTCAGACGGGAGAGCTTCGGTACCCAATGGTTCAGCCGCGGGGTTTGCAGATCCTGTAAGGGCCATCCCGTTTTGCCATCGGAACAGCTTTCCAAGACAAGCTTATCTTGCCTTCAGCACAAAGTTCATCAACGGCCAGGTGGACGACAGGCATATAACCTCTCCAGCTCTCAGGTATGCCCGCCTTGCTGGCCAAACGACGCGCTACCTCGCTCGGACAGGTTGAGCCATCATGACGCTTTTGGACAAAACCTAGCACCTCTGTCCTAGCGTCTATGTCGCTTATCTCACGGGATTTCATGTTGCGGACCAACGCAGAATTTTCAAAGGTTCTCTGTGGATCGACGACGCCAACTTAGCTCTAGCAGGTTAAGGCCTTAGCTCGTCGACGATTAGGCATGAGTGACCGCAATGGTTTGCGAGAGGTATGGCCGGAACGGATGGATAGCGGAGAGGCGACCTCCAAACCCATCTTGTAAGAGAGCGGACGGTTGCAGCTCGAACGTGGCCGCCTGCGTCGCTGCGTGCATTCAGTCGGTTTCAGGAAGCTGGCCCCCGATCTTCGCGTATGATGCCTTTCCATCACGAACGTTCTTGATGCCAAGACCAATCCGGCTTAGCCGAGAGACTTCTTCGGGCTCGGCGTGCTGGCGAACTCTATAAACTTTGGCCCTCAACTCTTCTCCGAGCTCGCGTCGCAGGTGTGTCCCGCAATGCAGGCTTCATGACGGCCCGGATGCTGCGTGCGCCCACACGGGCTAGTTGCCGTCTACGGGATGATAAGTCGAGACCATGCATTGTTGCCGCCCATGAGGGCAGCAAATCGATGGCGGCGTCCATTGTTACATCGCGAAACGGGCGGAGCAGAATTGTTGGGGCAGGTTGAGAGAGCAGCACGGACGCAACCTCCCGCGTTCGCGCGTCATAACGCAGTTCCGGCTGCATATGGGTCAGATACGCGTCAACGTCCGTGCGTGTGACGGGCACATCTTTCGCACCCAGGCGTTTGGCAAACAGAGCGACTTCCGCAAAGTATCGATCTTGGTCGAGGCGTGACAGATGCGGATCACAGTAACGAAGGTAGGCTTGGAGAAAGCTGCTGACCTCCGCCACATGAACCCACGTGAGCAGATGCGGATCATTGGCCGAATAGGATGATCCATCGGGCAAGGTGCCTTCGACCTGGTCATGGACAAGCTTGACGCGATCCAGCAGCTTCTCGGCTTCGTCTGTCGGACCGTAGGTGGTGCCTGCAATATATTGCGCCGTGCGTTTCAGCCGCCCGATCATATCATCTCGAAAGCCTGAATGATCCCAAACACCGGCAAGTGCTTTCGGGTGCAGCATCTGCAGCAAGAGAGCAGTGACACCGCCGATCATCATCGCTGTGAAGTCACCATGGACACGCCACGCTACAGACTCCGGGCCGAGCAAACCTGGATCGCCTTTCGGCGCGTCCAGCTGTGGAGCACTTGAGCCGACTAGCGTGCGGACTTGCCGCTGTATAAGGTTTTGGAAGAAGTTCATGGTCTTTATCTAAGACGCAGAACAGGTTCGGCTACAGCCTGACCGACTGCAGACAATGATGCTAGCCGACTGCCGATCGATCGTTGTCGATGGTTCGGGAAAGATAACTGGTCTGATATCTTTCGCTGCGTCCAGCATTGTGCCGCCTTTGAAGGTCTGAATGGGGCGAACACGTCTTAGCTCGAAGCCGATGGTAGCCGCACCTCCACGGAGGTGCCTTTCAGCCCTTGCGACGCTCTGAGCCTGATCGAGCCACCATAGAGTTCGACGAGTTCGCGGGCGATCGACAGGCCGAAGCCGTAGCCAGGCACCGTTTCGTCCAGGCGCTTTCCGGGCTCAAGCACGTCGCGCACTGCCTCAGCATTGACGCCAGGGCCGTCATCTTCGATGCTAAAGCAGACTTCGCGCATTTCGCGACTGGCTACAATACGCACGGTTTCGTTCGCCCACTTGAAGGCGTTGTCGATGATGTTGCCGAAGATCTCATCGAAATCCTGCGCCTCACAAGCAACAAATGCTTCTGCGGGAGCATCGAGCGCAACCTGAACGGGCTTAGGCGCGTGTACTGCCCGCATGACCTCCGCGAGCTCAGCGAGCCGTGCGCCTGCATCCGTTCTTGCCCGCGAAGCTTCACCCAGCGCCGCAGCCCGGGCGCGCGTGAGATGGTGGCGGATCAGCCTGTCCATTCGCTCTACAAGATTACGGATCTGTGGATCGGCCGCCGCCGAAGGAGCCGCCACAAGCGTCGCCAACGGTGTCTTCAGCCCATGAGCAAGGTTCGCCACATGGCGGCGCGCGTGCGCGAGAGTTTCGGTGTTTTCGCCTAACAGCTTGTTCAACTCGGCGGCGAGCGGCATGATCTCGCTGGGCTGGTCTTGGCTTACCTCCTGACGCCTGCCCGCGCGGATGTCATGAAGTTCAGCTTGCAGCGATTTTAGCGGCCTAAGCCCGAGCCGAACCTGAACAAGCGCCGCGAGAACAAGTGCGACGCCCAGTGCAAGCAGCGCCCAAACCAGCGGCTGCATGGCTTCCCTAAGAGGGCGGCCGATCGCCGGATCGTAGGGTGCGCCAGCAGCAATGAGTGTCGCATCGCTGCTTCTTCGAAGCCCCCGCCAGTGGATCAGCCGGCCGTCATCGTCGTGGAGATCGAAGGGACGGATTCCATTTGGATCAGCTTTGCGCGTCCGTTCGCTAAAATCAGGTCGTGAGCCAAGAAACTCAGATTCAATGGTTCGGCCATTGCGAGAGACAACCCAGACCCATTTCTCGCGGCGGTCGATGAACGGGCGGTCCCGGGCTTTCTCCAGGGAGTCATCTCCGTTGGTGAGGCTTGCATCGAGCAGGGCAATCTGCGCATCGAGCCGCCCATCCACCTGCCGAACGACGAAGCGTTCAAGCACGGCATTGATCAAGAAGCCCGCCGCCACGAGCGCTACGGCAATTGCGACACCCGCCGCAAGAAGCAGGCGTCCGGCCAGCGATTGGGGCATGAGTGTCATTCGCCATTCACCGCCGTCAACCGATAGCCATGGCCGCGCACTGTCTCGATCGCTTCGCGGCCGAGCTTGCGGCGCAAACGGCCGACAATTACCTCGAGCGAGTTGGAATCTGTTTCAGCGTCGCCCTCATAAACGCGCTCGGTCAGTTCGCTGCGCGACACCACGATTTCCTTGCGCAAGGCGAGCGCGGAAAGAACGCGCCATTCGAGTGCGGTGAGCCGCAACGGCAGGCCGTTCAGCTCAAAGGAGCCGAGCTGGGCATCGAAGACGAGCGCGCCGCAGTCGATGCGGGTAGCGGCATGGCCTGCCGCGCGGCGCGCGAGCGCACGCAAGCGCATCACCAGTTCCTCGACGCGGAAAGGTTTAGTAAGGTAGTCGTCAGCCCCAGCCTTGAAGCCCTCGACCTTTTCCGACCAGCCATCGCGAGCGGTCAGGATCAGCACTGGCAAGGCGCGGCCGGCTTGACGCCAAGCGCGCAGTACGGATTTGCCGTCGATCTTTGGAAGGCCGAGATCGAGCACCGCGGCGTCATAGATGCCGGTATCGCCTAGATGCTGCCCATCTTCGCCGTTCTTCGCCCAATCAACCGCGAAGTCTTCGGCCCGCAACGCATCTGCGATGCGGCTTCCGAGCGCTACGTCGTCTTCGACCAGCAGAACCTTCACGCCTTTTTTTCTCCGATGCATCCGTCGGCTGCGACCTATGCCCATGCGCTGAACCGAACCTGAACGAGGCAGTTCAGGCTCGATTGCGGGGATCCGTGCATGATCAGCCCATTCGCAACACGAGGAGATATGCCAGTGAGCCCTGAAAACGAGGCGATACAGATCAAGACAGAACGTCCCGCTCCTCCTTTTCTCCGGAGCGGGCGAACCAAGGCCGCACTCGCCGGCATCGGCCTTCTCGTTCTCGGCCTTGCCGGCGGCGCGGGCGTAACGGCCGCTTTGTCGCCCAACGACAGCACGGTGCTGATGAAGCCGGTTGCCGTGAACACATTGGAAGACGGCACGCAGGCGGCCATCAAGGGCACTGTGGGTGACGTCTTCGGCAACAAGTTCGTTCTGGCGGACCAATCCGGCCGCGCACTGATCGACAGCGGCTGGCGCGGAGAAGGCGGCGATCTCGTCAAGCCGGGTGAGACCGTCACCGTTCAGGGCCGGTTCGATCGCGGCTCGCTTCGCGGCGAGGTTCTGGTCCGCGCCGACGGGGCAGCACAGAGCCTGAAGCCACCCAAGCCCGGTCCGCGTGGCTGGGGCGAACGTCTCGGCAACGGCCATGTTCGGGTAGCGGAAGAGCCGACGCTTCCCTGATCCGGGCAACCTGGAACCAACCCTTCAACAACGGAGCAT
>DCDI01000219.1 GCA_002316345.1 Phyllobacteriaceae bacterium UBA1059
CCGGCCGGCACTGCTCGGCGCGTTGCGCCCATGTCGGCGGTCATCGCAGTCATGGCTTGGCCAGCGCCGCCGCCAGATCGCGAACCGCACCGGCCGTGCGCGGGCCGAAGCCAATCAGATAGGTTCCTTCCATGCGGATCACCTTCTTCGTCTTGCCAGCTGGCGTTTCGGCCAGTGCCGGATGGCTGAACAGCTGCTCGTCGGACGCGCCATGGTCGACGCGATCCATCATCAGGATCATATCCGGTGCCGCCGTGATGATCGCTTCGTCGGTGACCTGCTTGTAGCCCTTGAAGGCGCTCATGACGTTTTCGGCACCCGCCATAGCAATGATGCCATCGGCCGCCGTGCCCTGACCGGAAGCCATGATCTTGCCGCCGGGCGCCGAGAGGATGAAGAGCACGCGCTTCTTCTCCTTCGCTTCAGCTGCCGTCTTTTCGGCGGACGCGATCTCGGCGTCGAGCTTGGCAGCCAACGCCTCGGCTTTGGCGTCAACGCCCAACGCGTGGCCGACAGCCTTCACCTTGTCGACAATGCCCTCGCGGCTGAAACGATCGGGAATGCCGACCAGCGGTACCGACGCCTTCTTCAAGACCTCGATCGCTTCCGGCGGGCCGCTGCCGTCGAGCAGGAGGATCGCATCGGGATCGACCGACATCACGCCTTCGGTCGGCAGTTGGCGCATATAGCCGATATCCGGCAGCGTCAGCGCCTCTTGCGGGTATAGGCTGGTCGAATCGCGCGCGACCAGCCGCTTCTGCTCGCCAAGCTCATACACGATTTCGGTGATCGACCCGCCAACGGCCACGACGCGCTGGGCGTTCGGCACCGTTTCGACTTCGTTGGCATGACTAGCCAGCGGCATGCTGACAAAGGCAAGCAGGGCAAGCGCAGTCAGAGAAAGCGAACTCATAACGACCTCACGCCGCCTGCGACTGCGCCAAGCGCGGCAGGCTTTCCACCAGATCGCGCCAGGCAGGCAACTCGCCTTCGCCTTCATGACGCTTGCCGAAATACTGAATGATCAGCTTGCCGCTGGCATCATAGGCCTCGAGCGAGGTGACATACCCGTCGGATGTCGGCTTACGCACGACCCAGACTTCAGCGATTTGGTCGCTGCGCAGATGCATGTGGAAGCCTTCGTCCAGCACGTTGATCCACGGTCCCATGGCCTTGATGGTCTGCACGGGGCCGGAATGGATCTGGATGCAACCGCGGCTGCCGATGAAGCACATGATCGGCACCTGCGCCTGGGCGGCGCCCTCCATCATGGTCGTCGCGCCATCGACTTCGACCTGCCAGGCAAGATCGTCGCCGATCATGTGAACGGCCTGATGACGCGTCAGCTTCAAACTGCGCAGCATGCCGAAGAACTGGTGGGTATCCGTCAGCTTCTCCCACTTGGAGCGAAGCGCGCCGACGTCGCCGGCCTCGTTCAAAGGCTGTTCGTCCGCAAGCGTTTCCACGGCAATCCTCGTTGATTGATCATCAGAGCGGAAGCGCGCGATCAGGGCTTCGTAGGCAGACAGATCTGAGGCGACGCGCAGATGCACCTTGTGCACGGCCTCGCCGGAAGCGTCGAAGAACTGCAAACTGCGCTTGGTCGTTTCGCCATCGGTCTTCTCCACCGCGAAGGCGTGAACCCAGTGTTTGGGGAAGATGCGCAGATCGATGTCGCCGCCAAGCACGAGCGCGTTGTGTGCACCCACGGTGACGTTCCTGTAGACACCGACCTTCTCATGCACGGCACTGGCATTCCGCGTCAGCGCCAGCACTTCACCAAGCGTTTCCAAAGCCGGCAGCAACTCAGCTAGACGCGGCTCGATCCGAACGACGTTGGCGCCGCAAAACGCTGCCACGAACTCGCCTTCCGAAATCCCAAGCTCGCCCGCCAGTTCGCGTTCCATGCTCTTCGGTTTCTCCAGCCGGACTGCACGGATCGCTTCCGCACTAGGCTTTGCGGTCGAAATTGTCATCTTTGTCACACCCCCATGTGCTTTTCGCCGGCGCCTTACCGTGACGCTGTGAAATCTTGACTTCGTTTATCATGATATAAAACGACTGCAAGACCTGGGCCAGGGGGTTGATGGTCTGTCAGCAGGATGCAGCTATTACGAAGACGTGAGGGCGCTTGTGCGGAACGTCTTCGCTCGCGCTCGCTTTACCGCCGCCATGATAAAAGTCTTTGTGTACGGGACCCTCAAGCGGGGCTTCCCATTTTTCGAACTGGGCCTTGCGGATGCGACGTATTTCGGGCCTGTGCAAACAACCAAACCCTACCCGATGTTCATCGCCGCCGATTTCTACGGCCCGATGATGCTCGACAGTCCGGGCGAAGGGCTACGCATCACCGGTGAGCTTTACGAGGTGGAAACGCTCGACAAGCTCGATGAGCTGGAAGATGTCGCCAAGCCCGGCAGCTACCGCACCAAGATCGACGTTGAACCCCTCGGCGGCGGCGTTCCGGTTGAGGCGATCGGCTATATGAAAACGCGGGAGTGGCTGAAGCCGCTACATTCCGATTGCATTGCCGACTACCAGGATCGCCGCTTTATCCCGCCGTGGGAGCGCGATTGATCAACAGTGTCTTTGCTGGCTGGTGTGGGCGACGGGAATCGAACCCGTACGATCGAAGATCGAGGGATTTTAAGTCCCTTGCGTCTACCAATTCCGCCACGCCCACATCAGCGTCTGGCTAGCCTACCGCCGCCTTGCGATCAACTGCAAAAGCCCGTTCTGCGATCCGGCGGATGAAAGCGGCAACGCGGTTCGTGTCCGCATATTGCGGCATGTGGCCGACATGATCGAGCAGTTCGAGGTCGAGGTTCAGCACCTGGCTCAGCATCCGCTCGCCATGCACGCGATAATCCAGCACTTGGTCGCCCGTTCCGTAAAGAACGCCGACCGGCATCTTCAGCGACCCGTAGCGCGCCTGCAGCTGCGCCAGATCGAGCGGAATGGCGACGAGATCGCTGGAGGTCGCGTAGAAGTGGCCGGGTCTAAGGCTCAGCATGCCGCCGCCTTCGGTGGCAAAATCCTCCGGCGGCGTGTTCGGCCCGAAGACGAAACGCATGACCTTGTCGGCATTGCGCACCGTCAGCGGCACAGCAAACGTATGCGACAGGAAGCGCCTAAACAGCGGCGAGGGCAGGTAGAGCCTCCGGAACTCCGGCTTCAGCGCATCCATCATCTGAGTCAGCGGCGAAAGAAGTGCCAGCCCGGAAATGCTTTGCGGATAATTCACCGCCGTTTGAAGCGCCACAGCCCCACCTAGCGAGTGCCCCACCAGCATCGGCCTGTCGAGCTGAAGCTTGTCGATGAACGCCTTGATCAACGCTGCCTGTTCCGGCAGTCGGCCCGTCTGACCCGACGCTCGCGTCGAATGTCCTGACCCCTCGCGATCGAGCGCAATCATCCGGTAGCCCGGCCCGATCGCGTCCATCAGCGGCTGGCGGAACTGATGATAATGCCCGCCCAGACCGTGGATCATCAGGATCGGCCGACCTTCGCCGGTTTCGTAGTAATGAATGCGGCTGCCGTTGATCTCGATGAACTTGCCCAGCGGCGGCACCAGCCGCTCGGCTTCGGCCGCAATGCGCCGCGTGGAGAACCATCCCCAGCCGATCAGCCCTAGAGCTGCACCCACCAGCGCGCCAACGCAGATCAGAACAATCGTCAGCGCAGACATCGGGCAAATCCTCGGTGGGTGGGCAAGCCCCTCATGTAAACAGCCGCCCGAGGCGCACAAGGCCGCAAACGAAAACGGCGGCACCGAACCGCCCGCATTCAAGATCAGGTGCGAAGCGTTCAGCCGTGCAGCTTGGCCGCGATCTCGGCCACGCGCTTGCCCTGGAAGGTCGCGCCTTCGAGTTCCTGCGCCGATGGCATGCGCGAACCGTCGCCATCCGAGGTCGTGGTCATGCCGTAGGGCGCGCCGCCGCGAACCACATCGTTGCCCATCTGGTTCTGATAGGCATAAGACAGCGGCACGATGACCATGCCGTGATGCTGCAGATGGATCTGCGTGGTGATCAGCGCGATCTCGCCGCCGCCATGCTGGGTCGCGGTCGATACCATCACCGAGCCGACCTTGTTCAGCAGCGCGCCGCGTGCCCAAAGCGGACCGGTCTGGTCGAAGAAATTCTTCAACTGCGCGGCCATCGCGCCATAGCGCGTCGAAGCGCCGACGATGATGGCGTCGTAATTTTCCAGCTCGAGCGGATCGGCGATTTCGGCTTCCTGATCGAGCTTGTAACGCGCGGCCTGAGCGACTTCCGCCGGAACGAGTTCTGCGACGCGCTTGATCGTCACGTCGGCGCCGGCCTGACGCGCGCCTTCGGCAGCAGCCTTCGCCATCTGCTCCATGTGGCCCCAGCTCGAATAATAGAGAACAAGTACCTTTGCCATCATCGGCTCCTTCGCATTCGGCGCCGGTCGCTCCGGCATCGTTAAAGACAATAAGATACGTGTCTCACCGTTCGATGAAAGCACCCTGCCTGCCGACACATCGTTCACCGGAACAAGCATATTGCGGCGGGGCTTTCGCGCGCCTACACCTCTGCCACCAGCCAGGAGAGCGCCCGTATGACCGACCTCGTGACCGCCGCCATGATCGTGATCGGCGATGAAATCCTGTCCGGGCGCACCAAGGACAAGAATATCGGCCATCTCGCTGATATGCTCACCGCCGTCGGCATCGACCTCAAGGAAGTGCGCATCGTTCCCGATGAGGAATACGAGATCGTCGCGGCGGTGAACGCGCTGCGCGCCCGCTACACGTACCTGTTCACCACCGGCGGCATAGGCCCGACGCATGACGACATCACCGCCGACTCCATCGCCAAGGCGTTCGGTGTGCCTTGTGATTACGATCCCAAGGCTTACCAGCTCCTGGAACAGCATTACGCCTCGCGCGGTCTCGAATTTACCGAAGCCCGCAAGCGCATGGCGCGCATGCCCGTCGGCGCCAGCCATATCGACAACCCGATCTCGCTCGCGCCGGGCTTCACGGTGGAGAATGTGCATGTCATGGCGGGCGTGCCGTCCATCTTCCAGGCCATGCTCGACAATGTTCTACCAAGCCTGAAGCACGGCACCAAAATGCTCTCGGCCACTATTCATTGCCCGCTTGGCGAAGGCACGATCGGCGGTCCGCTGGGCGCGATCCAGAAGGCGCATCCCGACACGATCATCGGCTCTTATCCGAAGAGCCTTGAGAATGGCGGCTTCTTTACCGAGCTCGTGGTGCGGGCACGGGATGCCGATGTTCTGGAAACGGTGCGTGCCGAAGTTGCGGATATGGTGGATCAGCTGTCGGCAAAATCAGCCTAGCTCTTGCTTCACCGCCGCTTTTGCGGCTAACCCCGCGCACCCAACTTGCCTGGAGTTCGCGCACAATGTCCCTGCCGGAAAAAGCCTTTCCCGTTACCTGGGATCAGTTTCACCGTGATGCGCGCGCGCTCGCCTGGCGCTTGTCGGCCCACAAGGACCAGTGGAAGGCGATCGTCTGCATCACCCGCGGCGGCCTTGTGCCGGCGGCGGTGATTGCGCGCGAACTCGGCATCCGCGTTCTCGAAACGGTCTGCGTCGCCTCCTACCATGACTACAAGGACCAGGGCGAAATGCAGGTCCTGAAGGAAATCTCGCCGGCACTGCGTGAGAACGAAGGCGCCGACGTCCTGATCGTCGACGACCTCACCGACACCGGCAAGACTGCGGCCGTGGTGCGCGCCATGCTGCCCAAGGCGCATTTCGCCGCCATGTATGCCAAGCCGATGGGTCGGCCGCTGGTGGACACCTTCGTGACGGAAGTCTCGCAGGATACCTGGATCTTCTTCCCATGGGATATGGGCTTCACCTTCCAGAAGCCGATTGCCGAAGGCCAGTTCGGCTGAGCACGTTTCAGCGCGGAGCGGCGATGATGACGGCCGCTCCCACCAGGCAGATCGCAGCACCCGCCAGATCGAAACGATCGGGTCGAAAGCCTTCCGCCAGCCACAACCAGACTAACGACGCCACGATATAGATGCCGCCATACGCGGCATAGGTACGTCCTGCAGCCGGGCTGTCCACCAGCGCAAGCAGCAACGCAAGGGCGATTAGCGACCCCAGTCCGGGAATGAGCCAAAGCGCGGATTGGCCGAGCCGCCACCACGCAAAGAAGGCAAAGCAGCCCGCGATTTCGGCTGCAGCCGCCAGGCCATAAAGCACGATCGTCGGCATTCAGCTTTCCTTCTTTATTCGCGCCAGCCACGCGCAAGCCCGGCGACCCCATCCTGGTTGTCGCCCACGTTTATGCAGCGTGGTTGTTGAAAGGCCAGATTCGCCGGGCATATCCAAGACAAAGGTCGACGCTGGGCGCGCGATCAAATCGGGATTCAAGCGATGCGGACAAGCAAGGCGGGGCGATATTTGATTATGCACTTGCAGCGCCTTGTCGGGTTCCGGTCACACCGGCTCCAGGTTGCTGCCTTGCCCTGGCGTCGTTCCGGCGGTGACATCGAAGTCTTGCTGATCACCAGCCGCGGTTCGGGCCGCTGGATCCTGCCGAAGGGCTGGCCCGAAGGCGGTGAAGCGCTGTTCGATGCCGCTGCGCGCGAAGCGGGCGAAGAAGCCGGGATCGCAGGCACTGTCTCACCACAGACGCTCGGCTCCTTCCACTACGAGAAGCGCTCCGCCTCCGCCTCCTACGAAGTTCAAGTCTACCCGCTTGAAGTGCAGTCCGTCGCCAAGACCTGGCGCGAGCGTGGCCAGCGGCAACGCCGCTGGATGACGCTGGCGGAAGCCGCCGACAAAGTTCGCGAACCCGAACTCGCCGCGATGATCCGCACCTTTTCACCGACGGGCGAGCGGAAAGCAGCCTGATCGTTCAAGGTAGAACTGGCTGCACAGCGGGTCCAAGTGCCGCCCAGTTTACACCCGGATCGTTGCTGCACATCAGCAGGCTTTGATCGCGCACGTTGGTGCGTTGGCAAAAGCCGTTGGCAACCGCATCTTGCGCGATTTTAGGCTGTGGGAACTGACCCGCATCGGCCAAAGACACAAGCAAGCGACCAGGGGTTAGGGGCTGCGGCTGATGGTGAAGCACCGTCTCGCAAGTGCTGTTTGATCGCGCGAGATAGCCGGTGTTGATCGTGGCGCCCATCTCACCCGCAAGCAGTTGTANNAGTTGCAGGAATGGGTAAGGCTGTTTGTAGAGCTCGGGGCAGCCATAGGCAGGATAAACCTCGATCGCCTGAACACCCGGCAATGCCGCGCGCCACTGCTTGAAGTCGTAACTCGGCGCTTGGCTCGCATGCGCCTGAACGCTGTGCAGCAAGGAGCGGATATCGGCAGCTTGGACAACAACGAGGCCGATCAGGAGAAAGGGCGTCCAACGCCGTTGGCTCTCCGCCAATGCTGCCACGGCGAGCGCCATCAACAGCAAGCCGACCGGCCAGAAGAACCGCCCCGAAGCGCGAAAGGTTTCCGTCAGCAATGTCGCAGGATACGGGATTTTATAGCTCAAGAGCTTCCATTCGCCGATCCAGATGCGACTGGACAGCGCGTAGAACACGAAGCCGATGATGATGCAGGCGAGCGCGGGATGCTCGCGCAGAAAAGCGCCTATGCTTCGCCACGAGATGGCGCCCGCCGCGACGATCGCGATTAGGACGCCGAGGCCGAGATAGTTGAAGCCTTCATATTGGCCGCCTGTGGCGTCGGGCACGACACAAGCCAGAACGTCACCGCCGCAAAACGGCGCGAGCCCGTTCATGGAATAGATGTCGAACCCGCCGCCGAGGTTAGACGCGTTCCCTAGATAACCCATGACGAAGGCGAGCAGCACGAGGAAGAGGAGGCTCGCCGCCAGACCAAGCAACGGCCTCAACCACATGCGCGTACGCCAGATCCTGTCGACCGTCTCGGCTGCCTGGACCGGCAGGATCATGGCCAGCAGATACGGATGGACGAGCAAGGCTGCACTTGTGGTCATGGTGAAGAGAAGCGTGGCTTTGAAAACAGACCAATCGCGAGCGCGAAAATAGTGACCGAGCGCGAGCAGGATTAGCCAATGCGTGCCGAGCGCAGTATGTTCGATGCGCATCAGATTTGCCGGCCACAGCAGCGCGAACCCGGCCGCGGCGAGGGCGCTGATAGCATCCCGCGCACCGAGGGCGCGTACGAGGTAAACGGCGGTCAGCGCTTGACCGAACCTCAAGCCGACATGCCAAAGCCCGAGATAATGAAACCCTTCCGGCAGCAGGCCGGCAAAGGGCTTAAAGACAAGTGCGGCCAGCGGAATGCTGTCGGTCATGAATATCGGCAAACCTTCCGGTGGCGCGAACCTCTGCGTGAAGAGAAGCGGGAAGCGCCACTCGTCGGCGGCGAACAACAACCATCCGCTGACATGCTGTGGCGAATCACCTTGATCGAACGAGCCACTTGTGCCGAGCACGAAGGCGACGGGATAAAGGTACGCGACCAAGGCGAGTGCGAGCAGTGCCGCCAGCCCGTAGGCTGCTGGTGGTCCTAGTCGGACATGAAAGCGTTGCGGCAACATGTGGTTGTAAGTGTCTCGATGAAACGCCCAATGGTTGTGTCTCAGCGAGGACGGTTTGGGAAGCCATCGCGGCAAAGGTTTGAGGCCGCTGACTTTTCCCGGCAGCGGCTCGCGGCGCCGTTTTAACCAAGCCGGATAGATCAAGCGTGCCCGTTATCCACACTCTTTTGATCAATATCTTGTGCCGGCTATTTGCGGGAAACGAATCGTTGACCGTGCCCCAGCAGGGGGTGCTTAATGGCTCATGCGCTCCTGTTGAGAGTGCGGCCGGCCTTGTTTGTCGCTGGCCTCCAGGTCTGAAACCGCTGGATCATCGGGAGCAGTGCAACAACCGCGCAGAGCGTGGCGGAGGGGCGGTTCGTGTGCCGCAAAGAACCGCCAGCCTCTCAAATTTACGCTTCCGAAACACTATATCTTGTAGATGAGTGACATTGCTGCACTAGATGCGGCGGACGGGGCGGGATAGAAGCCAGCCCACTAGATCGATGAGGTCGCAAGACTCAGGGTCGATCAATCGAGTTTCAGTAGTGTGCGCGGCTGCAAAAGCCGCGTTGGGTGGGATGGACCGGCAGGATGCTGGTTCGAGATCAAAGGGTGGCCTTCACACGCCGCGGCACCGAGCCGGGCACGAGGCCCCAGATATAGACGACGACGTCGAAGGGACGAACCATGCGCATCGCACGGCATTTCACCAAGCCCGGCCAGTCCGCTTATGCGGAGATCGAGTTCCGCAAGGCGCTTTCGGAAATCAAGAATCCCGACGGTTCGATCGTGTTCCGCCTGGACGACATCGACGTGCCTGCCCAGTTCTCCCAGGTCGCTGCCGACATTCTGGCGCAGAAATATTTCCGCAAGGCCGGCGTTCCGGCTCGCCTGAAGAAGGTCGAGGAAAACGACGTTCCTTCCTTCTTGTGGCGCTCGGTTGCCGATCTCGACGCCCTGGCTGAACTGCCGGAAGACGAGCGCTATGGCTCCGAGACCGACGCGCGCCAGGTCTTCGATCGTCTGGCCGGCACCTGGACCTATTGGGGCTGGAAGGGCCGCTATTTCGCGTCGGAAGAAGACGCTTCGGCCTTCCGCGACGAACTCGCTTACATGCTCGCCACCCAGCGCGTCGCGCCGAACAGCCCGCAGTGGTTCAACACCGGCCTGCATTGGGCCTATGGCATCGATGGTCCGGGGCAGGGCCATTATTACATGGACCCGTTCACAGGTAAGCTGACCAAGTCGAAGTCCTCCTACGAACACCCTCAGCCGCATGCCTGCTTCATCCAGTCCGTGGGTGACGACCTCGTTAACGAGGGCGGCATCATGGATCTGTGGGTGCGTGAAGCCCGTCTGTTCAAATACGGTTCGGGCACGGGCTCGAACTTCTCGCATCTGCGCGGCGAAGGCGAGCGTCTGTCGGGCGGCGGCAAGTCGTCGGGGCTGATGTCCTTCCTCAAGATCGGCGATCGTGCGGCCGGAGCCATCAAGTCGGGCGGCACCACGCGCCGTGCGGCCAAGATGGTCGTGGTCGATGCCGACCATCCGGATATCGAAGCCTATATCGACTGGAAGGTGAACGAGGAGCAGAAGGTCGCGGCTCTCGTCACCGGCTCCAAGATCGTCAAGCGTCACCTCGACGCCATCGTCAAGGCCTGCGTCAACTGCGAAGGTCCGGAAGGCGATTGCTTCGATCCAGCCAAGAACCCCGCGCTCAAGCGCGAGATCAAGGCCGCCAAGAAGAACGCGGTGCCGGAAAACTACGTCAAGCGCGTGATCCAGATGGCGCGCCAAGGCCAGACCGCGATCGACTTCAAGACCTTCGACACCGACTGGGACTCGGAAGCCTACCTCACCGTTTCAGGCCAGAACTCGAACAACTCGGTTTCGCTCAAGGACGACTTCCTGCGCGCAGTCGAAAATGACGGTCAGTGGAACCTGATCCGCCGTACCGACGGCAAGGTTCACAAGAGCCTGAAGGCGCGCGACCTGTGGGAAAAGATCGGCTACGCCGCCTGGGCGTCGGCTGATCCGGGTCTGCACTTCAACTCGACGATGAACGACTGGCACACCTCGCCGGCTGCGGGCCCGATCCGCGCCTCGAACCCGTGCTCGGAATACATGTTCCTCGACGACACCGCCTGCAATCTCGCCTCGATCAACCTGCTGACCTATCGCAACAGCGACGGCACGATCGCGGTTCAGGCCTATGAGCACACTGTACGTTTGTGGACGATGGTGCTCGAAATCTCCGTCATGATGGCGCAGTTCCCGTCCAAGGAAATCGCCCGTCTGTCCTACGAGTACCGCACGCTGGGCCTCGGCTTCGCCAATATCGGCGGTTTGCTGATGACTTCCGGCATCCCTTATGACTCGGCGGAAGGCCGCGCGATCTGTGCTTCGCTCACCTCGATCATGACCGGCGTCGCCTATGAGACCTCGGCCGAGATGGCGCGCGAACTCGGCGCGTTCCCGGATTACGTCCGTAACCGCGAAGCCATGCTGCGCGTCATGCGCAATCATCGCCGCGCCGCTTACGGCGAGACCACCGGCTATGAGAAGCTGTCGGTGAACCCGGTTCCGCTGGTGGCATCGGACCTCAAGCAGACCGAACTGGCCGAGCGTGCCCGCGATGCCTGGGACCGCGCCATTGCGCTCGGTGAGTTCCACGGATACCGCAATGCCCAGGCAACGGTTGTCGCGCCCACCGGCACGATCGGCCTCGTCATGGATTGCGACACCACCGGCATCGAGCCCGACTTCGCGCTGGTGAAGTTCAAGAAGCTCGCCGGCGGCGGTTACTTCAAGATCATCAACCGCGCCGTACCGGAAGCCCTGCGCACCCTCGGCTATTCCGAGAGCCAGATTGCCGAGATCGAGGCCTATGCCGTCGGCCACGGCAACCTGAACCAGGCGCCGGGTGTGAACCCGTCGACGCTCAAGGCCAAGGGCTTCACCGACGAGAAGATCGCGGCCGTCAATGCCGCGCTCAAGTCGGCCTTCGACATCAAGTTCGTGTTCAACAAGTGGACGCTGGGCGAAGACTTCTGCAAGGAAGCGCTCGGCTTCACGGACGAGCAGCTCAACGACTTCTCGTTCGAGATGCTGCCGGCCCTCGGCTTCCCGCGCAAGGAGATCGAAGCCGCCAACGTCCATGTTTGCGGTGCGATGACGCTCGAGGGCGCGCCCTTCCTCAAGGACGAACACCTCGCTGTGTTCGATTGCGCCAATCCCTGCGGCAAGATCGGCAAGCGTTATCTCAGCGTGGAATCCCACATCCGCATGATGGCGGCTGCCCAGCCGTTCATTTCGGGTGCGATCTCCAAGACGATCAACATGCCGAACGATGCGACGGTGGACGACGCCAAGAGCGCCTACATGCTGTCGTGGAAACTGGCCCTCAAGGCCAACGCGCTGTACCGCGATGGGTCCAAGCTCAGCCAGCCGCTCAACGCATCGCTGATCTCGGATGATGAGGACGAGGCGGAAGAGCAGATCGAAGCACTGCTGCAGGCACCTGCCGCTGCCCAGGCAACGCAGGTCACCGAAAAGATCGTCGAGCGCATCGTCGAGAAGCTGGTACGCGACCGCGAAAAGATGCCGAACCGCCGTCAGGGCTACACCCAGAAGGCGGTCATCGGCGGCCACAAGGTCTATGTTCACACCGGCGAATATGNNAATTGTTCACACCGGCGAATATGGCGATGGTCGCCTCGGCGAGATCTTCATCGACATGCACAAGGAGGGCGCTGCCTTCCGTGCGATGATGAACAACTTCGCCATCGCGATCTCGATCGGCCTGCAATATGGCGTGCCGCTGGAAGAATNNGAGGCCGGCATGGTGCAGGGCAACGATGCCATCAAGAACGCGACCTCGATCCTCGATTACGTGTTCCGCGAGCTGGCGATTTCCTATCTCGGCCGCAACGACCTTGCGCATGTCGACGTGTCGGATTTTTCCAACACCACGCTCGGCAAGGGCATCAACGAAGGCAAGGCATCGCCTTATTCCCGCGGCCTGATGCGC
>DCDI01000031.1 GCA_002316345.1 Phyllobacteriaceae bacterium UBA1059
CGGCCAGATGCGCCGCCTGGGCGCCTCGCCGGACTGGCAGCGCGAATACTTCACCATGGACGAGACGCGCTCGAAAGTGGTCTCCGAAGTCTTCGTGCGCCTGTACGAACAGGGCCTGATCTACCGCGGCAAGCGCCTGGTCAACTGGGACCCGGTGCTGGGCACCGCCGTCTCCGACCTGGAAGTGGATTCGGTCGAGGAAGACGGCTCGATGTGGTACATCCAGTACCCGCTGGCCGACGGTTCCGGCACGCTGACGGTGGCCACCACCCGGCCTGAAACCATGCTCGGCGACGTCGCCGTGGCGGTCGACCCGACCGACGAACGCTACCTGCACCTGCACGGCAAGATGCTCAAATTGCCGCTGACGGACCGCAAAATCCCGATCATCGCCGACTCCTACGTCGACAAGGAATTCGGCACCGGCTGCGTGAAGATCACCCCGGCGCACGACTTCAACGACTACGCCGTCGGCCAGCGCGCGGGCCTGGCGCCGATCACGATCATGACGCTCGACGCCAAGATCAACGAGAATGCCCCGGCCCAGTACCAGGGCCTGGACCGCTTCAAGGCGCGCAAGCAGATCGTCGCTGACCTCGAAGCGCTCGGCCTGCTGGAACAAGTCAAGCCGCACAAGCTGATGGTCCCGCGCGGCGACCGCACCGGCGTCGTCATCGAGCCGATGCTGACCGACCAGTGGTTCGCCGACGCCAAGACCCTGGCGGAACCGGCGATCGCGTCGGTGCGCGAGGGCCGTACCAACTTCGTGCCGAAGAACTGGGAAAAGACCTATTTTGACTGGATGGAGAACATTCAGCCCTGGTGCATCTCGCGCCAGCTGTGGTGGGGTCACCAGATCCCGGCCTGGTATGGTCCCGATGGCACGGTGTTTGTCGAGAAGGATGAGGAAGCCGCGCTCGATGCGGCGGTTCAGCACTACCTGGCGCATGAAGGTCCGTGGAAGGCCTGGGTGCAGGAGCGGCTGGAGAATGCGGAGCCGGGCTCGATCCTGACCCGCGACGAGGACGTGCTCGATACCTGGTTCTCGTCGGCCCTTTGGCCGTTCTCCACGCTTGGCTGGCCGGACGATACGCCGGAACTCGCCAAGCACTACCAGACTGACGTTCTGGTGACCGGCTTTGACATCATTTTCTTCTGGGTTGCCAGAATGATGATGATGGGTCTTCACTTCATGGATGAAGAGCCGTTCCACACGGTCTACGTGCATGCGCTGGTTCGCGACAAGAACGGCGCGAAGATGTCGAAGTCCAAGGGCAACGTCATTGATCCGCTGGAGCTGATCGACGAATACGGTGCCGACGCGTTGCGCTTTACGCTGGCGATCATGGCCGCGCAGGGACGCGACGTGAAGCTCGATCCCGCGCGTATCGCCGGCTACCGCAACTTCGGCACCAAGTTGTGGAACGCGACGCGCTTCGCCGACATGAACGGCGCCAAGCGCAATGACGCATTCTGGCTGGCCGACGCCAAGCTTCCGGTCAATCGCTGGATCCTGACCGAGCTGACCCGCACGTCGCGCGAGATCACCGATGCGATCGAAACCTACCGCTTCAACGAGGCGGCCGGTTCGGCTTATCGCTTTGTGTGGAATCAGTTCTGCGACTGGTATCTCGAACTCTTGAAGCCGGTCTTCATGGGTGAAGACGAAGCGGCCAAGGCGGAAAGCCAGGCTGTCGCGGCCTTCGTGCTGGACGAGATCTACAAGCTGCTGCATCCGTTTATGCCGTTTATGACGGAAGAGCTGTGGGCGCATACGGCGCGTGAGACGGAGCGTTCGACGCTGCTTTGCCACGCCGAATGGCCGGCACCATCCTTCGAGGATGCGGACGCTGCCGCCGACGTGAACTGGCTGATCGATCTGGTGAGCGGCATCCGTTCGGTACGCTCCGAGATGAACGTGCCGGCCGGCGCGGTCGCGCCGATCGTCGTGGTGGATGCTTCGGCTGAAACCAAGGCGCGTTTTGCCCGGCATGAGAGTGCGGTGAAGCGGCTGGCTCGCGTCAGTGAGTTCGCTTTTGCCGACACCGCGCCCGGGCAATCCGCGCAGCTGGTGCTGGGCGAAGCCACGATCTGCTTGCCGCTCGGCAGCCTGATCGATGTTGGTGCCGAAACCGCTCGCCTCACCAAGGAGATCGGCAAGGCTACCGCAGAGATCGAGCGCATCGACAAGAAGCTGTCCAACGAGAAGTTCGTCGCCAATGCGCGCGAAGATGTCGTGGAAGCCGAGCGCGAAAAGAAGGCGACCCTGACACAGGACGTGGAAAAGTTGACCGCGGCCCTTCAAAGGGTCCAAAACACCTGAGCCGCATGATGAAGTTGCGGGCATTGGGCACGCGACTTCATCAAATCGCCCTTAAGTCATGCGAGCGCCCTTCAGACCTCGGAGGCGGGGTCGCTAAAAAGACGGACCTAGACCATGCCTGCTTATCGCTCCCGCACCACCACTCACGGCCGCAACATGGCCGGCGCTCGCGGCCTTTGGCGCGCGACGGGCATGAAGGACAGCGATTTCGGCAAGCCCATTATTGCGGTGGTCAACTCGTTCACGCAGTTCGTGCCGGGCCACGTCCACCTCAAGGATCTCGGCCAGCTCGTTGCCCGCGAGATTGAAGCGGCCGGTGGTGTCGCCAAGGAGTTCAACACGATCGCCGTCGATGACGGCATCGCGATGGGCCATGACGGCATGCTTTATTCGCTGCCGTCGCGCGAGCTGATCGCCGACAGCGTGGAATACATGGTCAACGCGCATTGCGCCGACGCCATGGTCTGCATTTCCAATTGCGACAAGATCACGCCGGGCATGCTGATGGCTGCGATGCGGCTCGACATTCCCGCCGTGTTCGTGTCGGGCGGCCCGATGGAAGCCGGCAAGGTGGTGCTGCAGGGCAAGGAACATGCGCTTGATCTGGTTGACGCCATGGTTGCTGCGGCGGACGACCGCGTGTCGGAAGAAGACGTCAAGGTCATCGAGCGCTCAGCCTGCCCAACCTGNNNNTGTCGCTGCCGGGCAACGGTTCGACGCTGGCTACTCATGCCGACCGCAAGCGCCTGTTCGTGGAAGCCGGCCACTTGGCCGTGGATCTGTGCCAGCGCTACTACGAACAGGACGACGACAGCGTGCTGCCGCGCAACGTCGCCAATCGCAAGGCGTTCGAGAACGCCATGACGCTGGACATTGCGATGGGTGGTTCGACCAACACCGTGCTGCACATTCTGGCGACGGCGCATGAAGGCAAGATCGACTTTACGATGGACGACATCGACGCGCTGTCACGCCGCGTGCCGGTTCTCTGCAAGGTCGCGCCGGCTAAGAACGACGTGCATATGGAAGACGTCCACCGCGCCGGCGGCATCATGGCGATCCTTGGCCAGCTCGACAAAGCGGGCTTGATCAATCGTGACAGCCCGACCGTGCATAGCGGCACCATCGGCAATGCGATCGACCGCTGGGATATTTCGCGCACCACGCAGGACAATGTCCGCAACTTCTATATGGCGGCTCCAGGCGGTGTGCCCACGCAGACCGCCTTCAGCCAGGATCGCCGCTGGAACGACCTCGATCTAGACCGCGAGACCGGCGTCATCCGCAGCGCCGAGCATCCATTCTCCAAGGACGGCGGCTTGGCCGTGCTCAAGGGCAACATCGCGCTGGATGGCTGCGTCGTGAAGACGGCTGGCGTCGACGAGTCCATCCTCAAGTTCACCGGGCCTGCCAAGGTCTATGAGAGCCAGGATGCGGCGGTAAAGGCGATCCTCAGCAATGAGGTGAAGGCTGGCGACGTCGTGGTCATCACCTATGAAGGCCCGCGCGGCGGTCCCGGCATGCAGGAAATGCTGTATCCGACCAGCTACCTGAAATCGAAAGGCTTGGGCGCGGCCTGCGCCCTGCTGACCGATGGCCGTTTCTCCGGCGGCACGTCGGGCCTGTCGATCGGCCACGTTTCGCCGGAAGCAGCCGAAGGCGGCTTGATTGGGCTCGTTCGGGAAGGCGACCAGATCGCAATCGATATTCCGAACCGCACGATCGACCTTCTGGTGGATCAGGCGGAACTCGATCAGCGCCGGGCCCAGCAGGACCAGTTCGGCTGGAAGCCGTCGCAGAAGCGCAAGCGCCAGGTATCCGATGCCCTGCGTGCCTACGCGCATTTCACCACGAGTGCCGCCCGAGGCGCTGTTCGCGTGGTTCCCGAAGAGTAAAGATCTCCACATATTAGAAGAAGGGCCGCAGCAATGCGGCCTTTCTGCTTTCTGGCCTGTAAAACCCTCGTGCTCATCTCGTTGCGATTCAGCAACACTCCTTTGACCAACCTCGTCTATACCTGCTGCCGGGGAACACACGCCCATTTCCTGCCATAAACCCGGCGCACCTCGGAACCTGTTCGATCGTGCAAAGGGGGCTTGGCTCGATCGGCGTATGCCGCACTTTGCGGCCGGGGTAGGTATGAACGCACGAGTAGTATCAGGGTTGTGTTTTGCGCATTCGGGTGCGGCTCATGCTGCTGTCTGCATGTCCGCTTCGACCTTTGCGTCAGTGATGAACAAGCGGCCGCGCAGGGTACCTGCGGGCGCGACGCGGGCATTCCTGCTTGCGGCGGCGGTTGCTTGCGGGTCCTTTGCCGGAACGGGGACGGCACGCGCTTTGGACGAGAAGAAGGTGGTTGAGCCGGGCTCAAGCCCGTGGGCCGTCTTCAAGTTCGGCTTTTCCGCTTACAAGAGCGGCCACAAGGACCAAGCCGTCGAAGCCTATCGCTATGCCGCTGAAAACGGCCAGATCGGCGCACAGTGGAAACTGGCGCGCATGTATGCCGAAGGCGACGGCGTCGGCCGCGACGATTACCAGGCCTTCAAGTTCTTCTCCGAGATCGCGCGCCAGGAAGTCGAGCCCGGCAGCCCGGAAGACACCTACATCTCGGACGCACTGGTTGCGCTCGGCCGCTACCTGAAGTCCGGCATTCCCGGCAGCCCGGTCGATGCCGACCTTTCGGCGGCCAATGATTATTACATGCGTGCCGCCGCGACCTATCGCAATCCGGACGCGCAATACGAAGTCGGCAAGATGTATCTGCAGGGCGATGGCGTTCGCTCGAACATCCGTCAGGCCGGACGCTGGCTGCAGCTTGCAGCCGAAAAGGGCCATGCCGGCGCGCAGGCCACGTTGGGCAATCTGCTGTTCCACAGCGGCAAGGTCACGCGCGGACTGGCGATGATGACGGCCGCTCTTGAGCGCGCCGCGCCGACGGACCAGCCCTGGATTCGCGGCATGCAGGAAGAGGCGTTCGCGCTTGCCGACGAACGGGATCGGCGCAATGCGATCCTCCTTGCGCAGGACATGCTGACCAAGGGTTCACGGTAAAAACAAAAAGAGCGGGCTTTGACCCGCTCCTTGCTTATCCAGTCCGTGCGTCCGACTTTCAGCCGAACACGCGCTTGAAGATCGTGTCCACATGCTTGGTGTGGTAGCCGAGATCGAACTTCTCGCGGATTTCTTCTTCCGACAGTGCAGCCCGCACTTCCGTGTCGGCCAGAAGCTCTTCCAGGAAGTCCGCGCCCTTTTCCCAAACCTTCATCGCATTGCGCTGCACGAGGCGATAAGCGTCCTCGCGGCTGGTCCCGGCTTGGGTGAGTGCCAGAAGCACGCGCTGGCTCATGACCAGTCCCTTGAACTTGTTCATGTTCTTCAACATGTTCTCAGGGTATATCACCAGCTTCTCGACCACCCCGGCAAGGCGGTTCAGCGCGAAATCGAGCGTGACGGTCGTGTCCGGTCCGATGGCGCGCTCGACGCTGGAATGGCTGATGTCGCGCTCGTGCCAGAGCGCCACATTTTCCAACGCAGGCACAACCGACATGCGCACGAGACGGGCGAGGCCGGTCAGGTTTTCGGTGAGCACGGGGTTGCGCTTGTGCGGCATCGCGGACGAGCCCTTCTGGCCAGGCGAGAAGAACTCTTCCGCTTCCAGAACCTCGGTGCGCTGCATATGTCGGATTTCGATCGCGACATTCTCGATCGAAGACGCGATGACGCCGAGCGTCGCGAAATACATCGCATGACGGTCGCGCGGGATGACCTGCGTGGACACGGGCTCGGCGGTCAGACCCATGGCGGCGGCGACATGCTCCTCGACGCGCGGGTCGATATTGGCGAAGGTCCCGACGGCGCCGGAAATCGCGCAGGTGGCGATTTCTTCGCGGGCTGCCAGCAGCCGTGCCTTGTTGCGGTTCATCTCGGCATAAAAACGCGCGAAGGTGAGGCCCATCGTGGTCGGCTCGGCATGGATGCCGTGGCTGCGGCCGATGCGAACAGTGTCCTTGTGTTCGAAAGCGCGGGTCTTGAAGGCGGCCAGCACGCGGTCGAGACCGGCAAGCAGAATGTCGGTGGCGCGCACAAGCTGGATGTTCAGCGTCGTGTCGAGCACATCAGACGAGGTCATGCCCTGATGGATGAAGCGCGAGTCCGGGCCGACGAATTCGGCGAGATGGGTCAGGAAGGCGATGACGTCATGCTTGGTGACGGCCTCGATCTCGTCGATGCGGGCGACGTCAAAGGTGGCCGCATTGCCTTTTTCCCAGATGGTCGCTGCAGCTTCCTTGGGGATCACGCCGAGTTCGGCCAGGGCGTCACAAGCATGCGCCTCGATCTCGAACCAGATCCGGAACTTGGTCTCAGGCGACCAGATCGAAACCATTTCCGGGCGGGAGTAACGCGGGATCATGCGGGACCTCTTGGGCTAAAAGCGGGCTCTACCAGAGTGCGCCGCGTGGCTCAATGTTGGCCGTATAAGCGTCCCCAACTCGGCATGAGGTCACCGGCGGCTTCGGTAGCCGCATGAACGCCGCGTGCGATGGCGCGGGCCATGGTGGATGCAGCGGCGGCGTAGAACGCGATGGCGTCTTCAGGTGGGACGGGAGCGGGCTTGGCACCGGTCGCAAGCGCAAACACGAGGTCGCCGTCCATCGGCGTGTGCGCAGGCCAGATGGCGCGGGAAAAGCCATCATGGGCAGCAATGGCCAGCCGCTTGGCGGAGGCTTTGGTGAGCGCGGCATCGGTGGCGATGATCGCGATCGTGGTGGCTTCCACCGGCTGCGGATCTCGGAACTTCAGGCGTACGGCACTGGCATCGGCGGGCAGGGGATGCGGGTAGGGCACGCCACCGAACTCGCCGTTCATCTCGAAGGGTGCTGCCCAGAACGCGCCTCGGTTGCCGACCGTTGTTCCGCCAACCGCATTGACCGCGACCAAAGCCGACACCGTATGGCCGCTCGGCAGAACAGTGGAAGCGGAACCGAGGCCGCCTTTTAGGCCGGCGGTGAGGCATCCGATCCCGGCCCCCGCCGTGCCGAGGGTGAAGTCTTGCGCCGCGTTCTTTGCGGCCTCGTAGCCGAAGTCGCGATAGGGCGGATAGCGGCCCCAATCCTTGTTGCCGCCATTGGCGAGATCGAACAGGATTGCGGCGGGAACAATCGGCACCACGGCGCCCCGCA
>DCDI01000239.1:0-1817 GCA_002316345.1 Phyllobacteriaceae bacterium UBA1059
CCAGCGCCAGCAGCAGCGGCGCGAACACGCGGGTGTGGCGCCGCACCTGCGGCGCATGGGCCGCTGCGCTCATGCTTCGAACACGAAGGTGCTTTGCAGCGCGTTATGGTCGCGCAGGTTCAGGTGGATGCCGAGGGTGTCGTTGCGCGAGCGGTAGACCGGCGCCTTGCCCACAAAAACCGGGGCGCCGGGAACGGTCGAGAAAATGGTTTCGGTCAGCGTGGTGGTGTTGCCGCTCGGGCCGCGGTAGGGTTCGAGCTCGGCATAGTAATCGCTGCCGATGGCCAGTTCTCCCCTGCCCTCGTTCACCGTGAATGTGATCGGTGCGCGTTCGATCGACACCACCTCGCCGATCAGCTTGGACAATTCGGCGACGGCGCCGCCGGACTTGCCGCTGTAGACCTTCAGGAGCGCGTCCATTTGTTCGTCGCTGGCGCCGTCGTCGACGAAGAATGCCATGCGCCAGTTGCCCTTCAGGATGTTACCGGGAAGATGCGACACGGCGGCGAGCGTGTGACCGCCGACGTCAATGCCGTCGATGGCGCCCTTGTCGATGTGCCAGGCGACGATGGTGTCGCAGGTGCCGTGGTCGGGGTCTTCGCCGATCCAGCACGGGCACAGGACCTTGCAGTTGCAGACTTCCAGGAGCCTGCCTTCGAGACGGTAACTCATGACGGTCTCTCCTCGTCGTAGGGGCCGGCCGCGGAGTGCGGAGCGGCGCTATCTTTACAAGGTAGGACGGCAGATGGGCGGAGACAAGCGCAACCTGATGCGGCGAATATGAGCTAGATCAAATGTAGATGGGGGCTGTAGAAACCAGCGGTTANNCCTGCAGAAACCGATGATATGGGGGAGTCCGAAGCTGCCCTCTAAAAAGCTGTCTCGTTTGCAGCGTTATTGCTGTCGCGTTCTGTCGTTTTTTGTCTCGTTATTTTGCGCGACAAGAGAAGGCAAAACGAGACACGATGCGCAGGCTGAACGAGACACGATTCCATAAGGCCTCGTCAAGCGCCCCACCACGCCCTCGGCAGCCGCATTAACCCAGAACAATTGCTCTCGCTCAGAGCCGACGCCGACGCCACGCCTTGCCTTGCCAAACCGATTTTTGCCCGCTCAAAGCGTGAGGCCGCTTATGACGTCTGAAGCCGCTTCTCTTTATTCGTCATCTTCGAGCCGTGCAACGCCACGCCGCGCCTGCCTGCGCGCGCGCAGCCAGTCGCGTCCTCCGCGCTCCAGGGCTTTGGCGATCACATTCTCTGGCAGGCTGTATACCGTGGCCCAGGTGGCGCGGCCATCGGCCGCGTTCGCCGGGAAGCTGTGGGTCTCGATCGGCCAATGGTATTTGCGCTTCAGGGTGCGGACGATCGCAGCCAGGGTCACGCGGCCCTGCAGCGGTTCGGAACCGGTCTGGTCTTCGTTCGACAGCAGCACCGCCAGCACGGCGCCGCGCGCGGTCAATGGACCGGGGAAGGTAGGAAGTTTGCTCGGCATGCGGGCATTCTAGCCGCGTTCGCCTGCGTTTGCCGCCCAGCAGCGGACGCCCCCCTGCCTCATTCGACGACCTGCGCCCGCTCCAGCATCGCATGCAGCCGCACGTTGCAGCCGGCCTCCAGGTGCTCGGGCTTGGCATCCTCGATCTCGTTGTGGCTGATGCCGTCCTTGCAGGGCACGAAGATCATGCCGCTCGGGGCCACGCGGGCGGCGTAGATGGCGTCGTGGCCGGCGCCGGAGACTACGTCCATGACCGAGTAGCCCAGCTTGTCGGTGGCGGCGCGCACGGCGTTCACGCAGTCCGGATGGAAGGGGCAAGGCGGATA
>DCDI01000239.1:1922-2388 GCA_002316345.1 Phyllobacteriaceae bacterium UBA1059
GTTCAGCAGCGCATCGTTCACATTGCGCAGGTCGATGCTGAACTTCACCTGGCCCGGGATCACGTTGCGGCTGTTCGGGAACACCTGCACCATGCCGACCGTGCCGCGTCCATATGGCGGATAACGGTTCGCGATGGCGACCACTTCCTGCATGATGCCGGTCGCCACCTGCAGCGCGTCGCGGCGCAGGCCCATCGGCGTGGGACCGGAGTGCGCCTCCATGCCGCTGACCGTGCAGTCGTACCAGGACAGGCCCATCACGGCCGGCACCACGCCGATGACCTTGTCGGCGTCCTCCAGCACCGGGCCCTGCTCGATGTGGGTTTCGAAATAGGCGCCGATCGGGTGCTGGCCGGGTTCCTCCTCGCCCAGGTAGCCGATGCGCTCCAGCTCCTCGCGCACGCTTTTCCCTTCCACGTCCTTGGCGGCGTAGGCCGCATCGAGGCTGAAGGCGCCGCAGAACACG
>DCDI01000239.1:2527-2912 GCA_002316345.1 Phyllobacteriaceae bacterium UBA1059
AAAGGCGACCTCGATCGGGGCTTCGGTGACGATGCCATGGTCGTTCAGGGTGCGCACGACTTCCAGGCCGGCCAGCACGCCGTAGTTGCCGTCGAACTTGCCGCCGGTGGGCTGGGTGTCGACGTGGCTGCCGGTGACGATCGGCGCCAGGCTGGCGTTGCGGCCGGGGCGGCGCATGAAGACGTTGCCGATCTTGTCGACGGTGACCGACATGCCGGCTTCACGGCCCCATCGCACGACCAGGTCGCGGCCCTGGCGATCGAGGTCGGTCAGAGCGAGGCGCTTGACGCCGCCCTTGTCGGTGGCGCCGATCCGGGCGAGCTCCATCAGGGATTGCCAGAGGCGTTGGCCGTTGATGCGCAGGGTGTCGGGCATATCGTTCTCC
>DCDI01000131.1 GCA_002316345.1 Phyllobacteriaceae bacterium UBA1059
GATCGATGTCACGGCCAACGGCAGCACGCAGAACCAGCTTCTGACCCTTGATGCGGCCATCACCAGTCCGGAAGGCGTCGACGCGCGGGCGCAAGGCACGGTGCCGCTCGGCCAGGGCCAGCTTGGTCTCGATGTCACGCTACGCTCGCTGCCGCTGGCCATCGCCAACGCGGTCGTACCCGAGCAGAAACTCGCTGGCACGATCACCGGTACGGCGCGTGTCACCGGCGAATTGCGCAACCCGGCTGCGAGCTTCAATCTCCAAGGCAGTGGCATCAGTGCAGCACCCTTGGCTCAAGCGGGTGCTGCACCGCTTTCCGTTCAGGCGGAGGGTGCATTCGGCGACAACGCCCTGACGCTGAACAGTCTGCAGGTGCGGGGCGCGCAAGGGCTGAATGTCAGCGGCAGTGGGCGCGTGCCGTTGAAGGGCGCCGGGCTGGCGGTGGATGTGAATGCGCAGGTGCCTTTGGCGCTTGCCAATGGTTTCGTGCCCGACCAGAATCTGGGTGGCACGGTTACCGGTACGGCGCGTGTCACCGGTGAGTTGCGCAACCCGTCTGCCAGCTTCAATCTGCAGGGCAGCGGCGTCACTGCAGCGCCGCTGGCGCAAGCCGGCGTTGCACCGCTGTCGGTCCAGGCGGATGGCGCTTACGGCGACAATGCGGTGACGCTGAACAGTCTGCGAGTCAACGGCGCGCAGGGCCTTACCGTCACCGGCAACGGTCGCGTGCCTTTGTCGGGTGATGGCTTGTCGGTGAATGTCGATGCGCAGGCGCCGCTTGCACTCGCCAACCGCTTCCTCGCCGATCGCGGCACGCAGCTGACCGGTACGGTCAATGCCAATGCAACGGTGACCGGCAGCATCCAGCAGCCGAACATTCAGGGCCGTGTGACCTCGGCGGGCGCGGCCGTGGTTGATCCCGAAACCAACTTGCGCGTCAGCAACATCAACGTCGCTGTCGGCATATCGGGCCAGACTGTCACGATCGAGAACGTGTCGGGCGCCATCGGTGGCGGCGGCACGGTCAGCGCATCGGGCACTGTCGGCATTGCACCAGGCAGCAACTTCCCGGCCAATATCGCGATCAACCTCAACAATGCCCGCTACGCCGATGGCGAGTTGCTGGTCGCCACTGTCAACGGCCGTCTCACGGTCACTGGCGCTCTGTTGCAGGATCCGGTGATAGGTGGAACGATCGACGTGGCGCGTGCCGAAATCACCGTCCCCGAAAGCTTTGCCGGCGGTGCTGCCGCCATCAACGTCAAGCATCGCAACCCGCCGGCCGGCGTTCGCGCCACGCTGGTTCGTGCCAAGGCCAACGACGGCACGCCGGTTCCAACCTCGCGTCCGAGCGTAGCGCGCCTCAACATCACCATTAATGCGCCGAACCAGGTGTTTGTGCGCGGTCGCGGCGTGGATGCCGAGCTCGGCGGTTCGGTGCAGATCAGCGGGCCGGTCACCAATATCCAGCCGACCGGCGGGTTGAAGATGATCCGGGGCCGCATCGGCATTCTGGGGCAGCGCATCACCTTTGATGAGGGTGAAGTCACGCTGGTGGGCGATCTCGATCCCTACCTCAACTTCGTGGCGCGCTCGGAAGGCTCTGACATCACCGTGTTCGTGACGGTCACGGGCCGCGCGTCCGTCATCGACGTCACCTTCTCCTCGTCGCCCGAACTGCCGCAGGACGAAGTTCTGGCCCGCCTGATCTTCAATCGCGGCATCAACGAGCTGTCGGCCTTCCAGATCGCCCAGCTCACCGCAGCCGCGGCCGAACTCGCGGGCGGCGGCAACAATTCGCTGCTGGGCAGCCTGCGCGCTGGCACAGGGCTCGACGATCTCGACGTGGTGACCGACAGCGAAGGCAATGCCGCCGTGCGTGCCGGCCGTTACATCAATGAGAACACCTATCTCGGCGTGGAAGCGGGTGCCGGCGGCAATACGAAGGCCACGATCAATCTCGACATCACTGAGAACCTCAAGGTGAAGGGCGGCGCCGGCACCACCGACTCCAGCCTCGGTGTGTTCTACGAGCGCGATTACTAAGCGCTTTCAGGCCGTTCGCTCTTGCGACCTTGTTTGATTTCCCCGACAGTAAGCCATCGCTCATTGTCGGGGAGGAGCCTGCATGTTCGACGACATCCGGAACAAGCGCGTGCTTGTAACCGGCGCATCGAGTGGACTCGGCCAGCACTTTGCGCGGTTGTTCGCCGAACGCGGTGCCGCAGTGACGCTCGCTGCGCGCCGGCTCGACAGCCTTGAAGCCGAACGCGATGCATTGCGTGACTCAGGAGCAGAAGCCACGGCCGTAGCGCTCGACGTGTGCGATGCCGCATCCATTTCTCGGCTGTTTGCTGAGGCTGAACAACCCTTCGACATCGTCGTCAACAATGCCGGCATCAGCGGCGCAGCGCGGGCGATGGACCTCACCGAAGAGGCCTGGGACAACACGCTCGACGTCAATCTGAAGGGCCCGTTTCTTGTTGCGCAGGCTGCGGCAAAAGCCTTGCGGCAGGTTGAACGCGGCGGCTCCATCATCAATGTCGCTTCGATCGTGGCGCTGCGGGTGGCGACCGAGTTGTCGGCGTATGCCGCCTCCAAAGCCGGGCTGGTTCATCTCACTCGCGCTTTGTCGTTGGAATGGGCGCGCTATGGTATCCGCGTCAACGCGCTTTGCCCTGGCTATGTGGAAACCGAAATCAACCGCGATTTCTTTGCCAGTCCGGCCGGCGAAGCCATGGTGAAGCGCATCCCGCAGCGCCGCCTCGGCCGCATGGAAGATCTCGACGGCGCCACGCTGCTGCTGGCCTCGGAAGCCGGCGCTTACATCACTGGCACAGCGCTGGTGGTGGACGGCGGTCACTCAAACGCGTCGCTTTAGGAGACCGCCATGGACTTCACCATTCCCGCCCGCGTCGAGGATTTCCGCCAGCGCATCGCCGATTTCGTAGAGCTAGAGGTGCTGCCGCTCGAAGCCGATCCGTCTTCCTATGATGCGCATGAAAACATCGCGCTGCCGCTGCTGGAAGAGCTGCGCATCAAGGCCAGGGCTCAGGGGTTGTGGAACCTCCAGCTGTCGCAGGCGAGCGGCGGGCAGGGGCTCGACAAGCGTGGCATGGCCGTTTGCTACGAAGCCATGAACCGCTCGATATTCGGCCCGGCCGTGTTCAATTCGGCCGCGCCCGACGACGGCAACATGATGGTGCTCGAAAAGATCGGCACGAAGGAGCAGAAGGAAAAATGGCTGATGCCGATCGCGCGCGGCGAGGTGCGCTCGGCCTTCGTCATGACGGAACCGCATCCCGGCGGCGGGTCCGATCCCCAGATGATCCAGACGCGGGCGACCAAGCACGGCGATCGCTATGTCGTGCATGGCACGAAGTGGTTCATCACGGGCGCGGAAGAGGCCGAGCACTTCATTCTGATTGCGAGGACATCGGACGATCCGCGCCACGGTCTGTCGGCTTTCTTGTATCACAAGAACCAGCCGGGCTGGCGCATCAACCGCCGCATTCCGATCATGGGGCCGGAAGAACATGGCGGCCATTGCGAGATCGAGTTTGATGGTCTCGAAATCCCGGCAAGCGAGATCCTGCTCGGCGAAGGCAAGGGCATGCGCGTCACGCAGACCCGGCTCGGCCCTGCGCGCCTGACCCATTGCATGCGCTGGATCGGCCTCGCCAAACGCTGCACCGAGATCGCCAGGGATTATGCCGAGAAGCGTGAAGGCTTCGGGATACGGCTGGCGAACCGCGAAAGCATCCAGCTGATGCTGGGCGATCTCGCCATGCAGATCGAAATCGGCCGCCTGCTGGTGCAAAAAGCGGCTTACGCGCTCGACATGGGGGAATACGCCCGCAAGGAAGTCTCCATGGCGAAGGTGCATGTCGCTGACGTCCTGCACAAGGCCGCCGACACCGGCATCCAGATCAACGGCGCGCGCGGTTATTCCAAGGACACCGTGCTGGAATGGATCTACCGCTACGCCCGTCAGGCCCGCCTCGTCGACGGCGCCGATGAGGTGCACAAGATGGTGCTGAACCGGAACCTGTCAGAGGAGGGGAATGATTTCTGGCGCTGGCCGGTGGAGGGGGAAGAGGTGAATAAGTGAGTAGGGCAGTAGGGGGGCAGTAGCGTGGTGCGTCCTTCGAGGCTCCCTTTGGGTCGCACCTCAGGATGAGGACCGTTGTGCCATGCCTGCCGACCAGCAATTCAAGCGCAACCGTCCTCATCCTTGTATATT
>DCDI01000133.1 GCA_002316345.1 Phyllobacteriaceae bacterium UBA1059
GTTGCTGAGGTGCGAGCCCGCGCAAGTTCGAAGGCGTTCCGCCAAGCCATCCGGGCGAGCCTCGAAGGACGCACTGCCTGGCAGCGGTCTCTCAGCACGCACTTCCAGAAAAAATACAGGCTAGCTTGTCGCTAAGACGGACCTTGATCGCCGGAGGCCAGCGCCGCCACGGTCCTCATCCTGAGGTGCGAGCGCAGCGAGACTCGAAGGACGCACCGCTTACAAACCGCTTCCCAACATCAGACAAAGAAAAAGCCGGGCCCCTCGCCCGGCTTTTTCTTTGAACAGACCATGTCCATGTTGCCTGGACGGTCCGCGGTTTGCCCTTTCGGGCACTTAGGCCCCCGCCTAATTCCTTAGAGAACGATCACCTTCGCGCCGACTTCGGCACGATTGTAGAGGTCGATGATGTCCTGGTTGATCAGCCGGATGCAGCCCGACGACATGGCCTTGCCGATCGAGGCCCATTCCGGCGTGCCATGCAAGCGGTAGCCTGTGTCGCCGTTCTTGTTGAAGAGATACAAAGCGCGCGCACCGAGTGGATTGCGCAATCCGCCGGGCTGACCGCTCTGCCACTTCACCAGTTCCGGCTGACGGGCGATCATTTCGCGCGGCGGCGTCCAGGTCGGCCATTCGCGCTTCATGGCGATGCGGGCATCACCCTTCCACTCGAAGCCTTCGCGACCCACGCCGATGCCGTAGCGGACGGCTTCGCCTTGCGGCAGCACGAAGTAAAGATGCTTGGAGCGGGTGTCGACGATGATCGTGCCCGGCTTCTCCGCCGTCTTGTAACGGATGATCTGGCGCTGGAACTCACGCGGCACCTTGCTGATCGGCACGGCCGGGATCTCGTAGCCCGCGTCGACCTGTGAGGTGTAGTTGTTGGTGAAATTGTTCGACAGGAAATTGTTGATGCGACCGTCGGTGGAACAGCCGGCGAGCGCGGTGGTCAGAACAAGTCCGGCCGCCAAGGCAATGGTGTTAAGCTTCATACTGGTGATGCTGTCCGTCGCAGGAATGCCCGACTCGGGCCTTTAACTCGCCGGCATTGTTCCCGCCCGCGACGACGTTGCCAAGTCATGAACCTGAGGTTGCGGCTTGGAATCGTCTTTCAAAGGGCCGATATTGCATTTCGGCAACAATGCCGCCGTTTGAGCCTGTACGAGACCTGAGCCGATGAATGTCAGCCGCGCCGCCGAACGCACCCATCTCCCGCCGAAAACGCTGCGCTATTATGAGGAAATCGGTCTGATCCATCCGGCGCGCAGCACCAACGGCTATCGCGATTATTCGGAAGAGGACGTGCATCGCCTGACCTTCCTGCAGCGCGCACGCAGCCTCGGCTTCTCCATCGAGGATTGCCGCCAGCTGATGTCGCTGTATCGCGACCGCGACCGTGCCAGCCATGATGTTAGGGAAATCGCGGTGGCTCATGTCGCGGCGATCGAAGCCAAGATCGCCGAACTGCAGAGCATGCGTTCGACCCTGCAGCGGCTGGTTCAAGCCTGCCATGGCGACAACCGCCCTGACTGCCCCATCCTCGACGACATGGCTGGCGCAAAGCACTAGCGAATTCGCGATGGCAGCAGCGTCAGGCAAAGCCGGAACAAAACAGGTTCAAATCCACAGCGAATGATGGCATGATCGTTTGCATGCCAATCATTTCTCCTCTCGCCAAGGATCCGCTGGTCGACGGCCGCCAGTCCGAACGCGCCATGGTGATCCGCCGCGGCGTGCAGCGCCTGCTCACTTCGATGGGCGCGCATGTGCTTCCAGAACTTTGCTTGTCGACCGGCCGCCGCGCTGATCTCGTGGCGCTGACGCGCAACGGCGACATCTGGATCATCGAGATCAAATCATCGATCGAGGATTTTCGTGTCGACCGCAAATGGCCGGAATACCGGCTCCATTCCGACCGCTTCTTCTTCGCCTCACATCCGGAAGTGCCGCAGAGCATCTTCCCGGAAGAATGCGGCTTCATCCTTTCCGACGGCTACGGCGCCGAAATCATGCGCGACGCTCCCGAACACCGCCTCGCCGCCGCCACCCGCAAAGCCCTGATGCTCCGCATCGCCCGTGCGGGTGCAGCAAGGCTAACGGCTGCCGAGCTGGCCGGCGTGCAGATCGCAGCGCTGCAGGGGGAGAGTGAGTGATCGATTAGGGGATTAGGGGATTAGGGTCGATATGCATGTCCCATCGTCAAGCCACTTACTCACCTATTCCCATATTCACCTACTCACCTTCTACTCTCACCTCGGCGCGCGCTTCGCCAGGATCCGTTGCAGCGTGCGGCGGTGCATGTTGAGGCGGCGGGCGGTTTCGGAGACGTTGCGCTCGCACATTTCGTAGACGCGCTGGATGTGTTCCCAACGGACGCGGTCAGCGGACATTGGATTTTCCGGCGGCGCGACCGGAGCGTCGGCGGTGCGGGTCAGTGCCGCGTAGATATCGTCGGCGTCGGCCGGCTTGCTGAGATAATCGATCGCGCCGAGCTTCACGGCGGTCACGGCCGTGGCGATATTCCCATAGCCGGTAAGGATGACCATGCGGGCTTCTGGACGCTTGTCGCGCAGGGCGGAAACAACATCGAGGCCGTTTCCGTCACCCAGGCGCATATCCACCACGGCATAAGCGGGTGCGCGCTGCTTGACCTTGGTCACGGCATCTTCGACGCTTTCGGCCACATCGACGGTAAAGCCACGGCCCTCCATTGCCCGCGCCAGGCGCGTGACGAAAGCCTTGTCGTCGTCAACCAACAAAAGGGTTGCATCCGCACCCAGGGCTGGATCAGCGGAGGCAGCTTCGGCAGTCATGATGCGGTCCTAGTCGTTTCCTGGCGAAAGGTCGTTTGTTTGAGCCTGATATAGACATTTAGCCCGCAAATACCATGAAAAAGCCGTCGGCAACCCCTGATCGGAGGGTTTTTAGCCCCTTAAACTCAATCAACATCCCTTGCGAAAGCAGAACGCGGCCATTCGATGAGGACCGACGCTCCCTTGTCGCGCTCTTCGGAATTGCGGAAGGTGATGGTTGCGCCGGAGCGCTCCAGCAACGTCTTGGCAATGAAAAGACCGAGGCCGAGCCCGCCGCCCTGGGTCGAGCCGCCCGGCCGGGTGGTCATATAGGGTTCGCCGATGCGATGGATGATATCGGGTGGAAAGCCGGTGCCATCGTCCACCACTTCGATGGCGATCTTGTCATCGTTCCAGCGCCAGCGCACCGTGACGGTAGCCTTGGCAAAGTCGACGGCATTCTCGATGAGGTTGCCGAGGCCGTAAATCATGCCGGGATTGCGCCGGGTGACCGGTTCAGACCCGATGAGGTCGCCGGCTTCCAGCGCAATATCGATGCCGAATTCGCGATGCGGCGCGGTGACTTCCTCGATGAGCGAGGTGAAGGGCAGCCTCTTCAGATGTTCCTCGCCCTCGCTGGACAGGCTGGTTAGCCGCTTCATGATGCCCCGGCAGCGCTCGCTCTGGCTGCGCAACAGGGTGACGTCCTCGCGAAAGCGCTCATCGTCGCCCAGAGCGCGTTCCATTTCCTTGGCGACTAGCGCGATGGTCGCAAGAGGTGTGCCGAGTTCATGGGCTGCAGCTGCGGCAAGCCCATCGAGGGCGGACAGATGCTGTTCCCGTTGCAGCACGAGCTCGGTGGCGGCCAGCGCATCGCCCAGCAGGCGCGCTTCTTCGGCCACGCGCCAGGCATAGATCGCGGTGAAAGCAATGCTCGCCAGCACCGACAGCCACATGCCCGCGACGTAAACCAGCGGCATGGAAAGCTCTGCCCCTTCATACCAGGGCAGCGGCAGGTGGTTGAACGCGAGGAAGCTGGAGGCTGCGCCCACGACGCCGCCAAGCAGAAGCGTGAAGCGCGGCGGGAGCGATGTGGCGGAAATCACGACCGGCACGCTCATCAGGAGCGAGAAGGGATTGGTCAGGCCGCCCGTCAGATACAGCAGTCCGCCCAGTTGCAGCGCGTCGAACAACAGGATCGCCAGGGCGGCATGTGGCGCCAGGCGCTGGGTGGCTGGGTAGCGCAGGGCAAGAAAAAGGTTAAGCCAGGCCGATCCCGCGATCAGCGCGAAGCAGGAGCTCACCGGCAGCGGAAAATCCAGCCAGTAAGCGACCACGATCACCGCGATGCTCTGGCCGACGATCGCCAGCCAGCGTAAACGGATCAAGGTCGAAAGGCGCAGGCGGTGAAACTGTTGCGGATCTTCGGGAGTAAGCATGGCCATGATCCCGCTTATGCGCTGATCGCCGCTGCCTCGCCACAACAAATCCGCTTCATGTACCGCGCGGCTTGGCCCGACTGGTGGCCTGTGCCGATGCCGGATCTTCCGGCCAGACATGTTTGGGATAGCGCCCGCGCATGTCGGCGCGGACATCGGCCCACGACCCCTTCCAGAAGCCTGGCAGATCGCGCGTGGTCTGGATCGGTCGATGCGCCGGCGAGAGAAGTTCGAGCGTCAGGGGAACGGTGCCGGATGCAATCGAAGGATGTTGCGTTAGGCCGAACAGTTCCTGCACCCGAACCGCCAGCACCGGCCATTCGCCCTCATAGCGGATCGGCAGATGGCTGCCGGACGGCGCGTCGAAATGGGTGGGCGCGAGCGCGTCGAGCTGGCGCTGGAGATCATAAGGAACAAGGCTGCGTAAGCCTTCGCTGACCGAAGAAGATGGGATGCGCGCGAACGACGCTTCGCCGGTAAGGAATGGCAGCAGCCAGTCATCGAGAACGGCGAGCAAGGCATCGTCGGACATATCCGGCCAAGGCGCGCCCAAGCCACGATGCAGCCAGGACAGGCGATGACGCAGCGTGGCAGCATTGTCGCTCCAGGGCAGAAGGTCGAGACCATGGCTGCGCAAGGCGTCGAGGATAGCGGCATCGGCCTGCGCGCCGGATGGGGCCGGCAGCAGGCGCTCACTCAGGACGATCGCGCCGAGACGCTCGGTTTCGCGTACGCGAACGGCGCGGCGTTCCGGATCAAACTGCGCTTGGCGACTGCGCTCGATCTTGTCGGCCAGAGCGGCGCGAATGTCCCCCTCGCTGATTTCGGCTGCGGCGGCGATCCGGGCATTCTGCGCCGCGCCTTGCAGATCGGCCACGACCAGGAACGGCGCGCGCGCAAGGCGTTCGGTGGCTTCCAACGTGGCGCCACGCCCATTG
>DCDI01000055.1:0-174 GCA_002316345.1 Phyllobacteriaceae bacterium UBA1059
AGTCGAGGGCCGAACGATGCGATCAGCCTTCCCTTAAGACGCTGCAGGTATTACAGCGCGCTTGGAACTGTCCGAGGTCGCATGACGCGCATTCCCCTGAAACTTGACGAGATGGTGGACGGCACGACACTGCGCGGCCGGCTGGAAGCGCTGGCCGGCGATGCCGGCGGGACG
>DCDI01000055.1:197-4724 GCA_002316345.1 Phyllobacteriaceae bacterium UBA1059
GCACGCAGAACAGCTGCTGACCGAAGACGGCGGCGGCACGGCCTGTGCCCAGCGCATCTCGCATCTCATGGATGAGGTGATCCGTGCGCTGTATGATTTTGCCGCGACCCACATTTATCCGCGCATCAATCCATCGTCAGGCGAGCGCATGACGCTGGTGGCCGTCGGCGGCTATGGGCGCGGAACGCTGGCGCCAGGCTCCGACATCGACCTTCTGTTCCTGCTGCCCTACAAGCAAACACCCTGGGGCGAGCAGATCGCCGAATATATCCTCTACGTGCTGTGGGATCTCGGCCTGAAGGTCGGGCACGCCACGCGCACCGTGGATGAATGTATCAGGCTGTCGCGCAGCGACATGACGATCCGCACCGCGATCCTGGAAGCGCGCTTTATCTGGGGCGAGGAGCCGCTTTATGACGAGCTGATGGAGCGCTTCGACCGCGAGGTGGTGAAGGATACCGGGCCGGAATTTATTGCCGCCAAGCTCGGCGAGCGTGATGAGCGCCACCGCAAATGGTTCGAAACGCGCTACCTCGTGGAGCCCAACGTCAAGGACGGCAAGGGCGGGTTGCGTGACCTCCATACGCTGTTCTGGATCGCCAAATATTTCTACCGCGTGCGGACCGGCGAGGAGCTGGTGCGCAAGGGTGTGTTCACGCGCCAGGAATATCGCGCCTTCACCAAGGCAGAAGACTTCCTGTGGGCAGTGCGCTGTCACCTGCATTTCCTGACGAAGAAGCCCGAAGAGCGGCTGTATTTCGACGTGCAGCGCGATATCGCAGAGCGGCTTGGTTATGTCGCGCATCCCGGCCTGTCGGCCGTCGAGCGCTTCATGAAGCATTACTTCCTGATGGCGAAGACGGTGGGCGATCTTACCCGCATCTTCTGTTCGGCGCTGGAAGAAGAGCAGGACAAGCATGTCGAAGGCTTCAACCGCCTGTTCCAGAGCTTTTCACGCCGCCGCCGCAAGCTGCCCGGCACCAGCGATTTCGTGATCGACAACAACCGCATCACGATCGCGCGGGATGATGTCTTCGAAAAGGATCCGGTGAACCTGATCCGGCTGTTCTGGTTCGCCGACCGGCATGGGCTGGAATATCACGCGGATGCGCTGCGGCTCGTCACGCGCTCGCTGCAGCTTGTCGACCGCACGCTGCGACGTGACAAGCAAGCCAACCGCCTGTTCCTCGATCTCCTGACCTCACATCGCAATCCCGAGCTCAACCTCCTGCGGATGAATGAGGCGGGGTTGCTCGGCAAGTTCATCCCGGACTTCGGCAAGATCGTCGCGATGATGCAGTTCAACATGTATCATCATTATACGGTGGATGAGCATCTGCTGCATTGCGTCGGCGTTCTTTCGGCTATCGAGCAGGGCCGCGAGGCCGCTATCCATCCGATGACCACCAAGCTCACGCCGGGCATGAAGGCGCAGCGCGAGCTGCTCTACGTCGCCGTTCTGCTGCATGACATCGCCAAGGGCCGCCCCGAGGATCATTCGGAAGCGGGCGCGAAGATTGCGCGGCGGCTTTGCCCCAGCATGGGGTTCTCGGCGAATGACACGGAAACGATCGCCTGGCTGATCGAGAACCATCTCGTGATGTCGATGACCGCGCAAACGCGCGACCTCAACGACCGCAAAACGATCGAGGATTTCGCCGCCGTGGTGCAATCGGTGGAGCGGCTGAAGCTGCTTGCGGTGTTGACCGTCTGCGATATTCGCGGCGTTGGGCCCGGCGTGTTCAACGGCTGGAAGGGTCAGCTGCTGCGCACGCTTTATTATGAAACCGAGCTGCTGTTGACTGGCGGTTTCTCCGATGCCTCGCGCGGCGACCGCGCAACGGCAGCGCGGGTTGCCCTCACTCGGGCGCTTAGCGAGTGGTCGGAGGAGGAGCGCACGCGCCTCGTCGGGCTGCATTACGACAACTACCTGCTGACCGTCGATCTGGTGGACCAGATCCGCCATGCCGGCTTCATCCGCGAAGTCGATCAGACAGGCCGGCGCCTTGCCACGATGGTCAACCCGCGCCCGGTTGAAGGCGTGACCGAGATCACCGTGCTGGCGCCCGATCATCCGCGCTTGTTGTCCGTCATCGCCGGCGCCTGTGCGGGTGCTGGCGCCAACATCGTGGATGCGCAGATCTTCACCACCGTGGATGGCCGCGCGCTGGATACGATCCTGATCACCAGGGAGTTCGACCTGGATCAGGACGAAGAACGCCGCGCGCGGCGCGTCGGCACGCTGATCGAGGATGTTCTTTCGGGCAAAAGCTGGCTGCCGGACATGATCGAAAAGCGCACCAAGCCCAAGCGCGGGCAAAAGGTGTTCCGCATCACGCCGCATGCATCCCTACGCAACACGCTGAGCAACCGCTTTTCGGTGATCGAGGTCGAAGGTCTGGATCGCCCGGGCCTTCTGTCGGAAATCACCGGTGCGCTGTCGGATCTCTCGCTCGACATCGCCTCCGCCCATATCACCACTTTCGGCGAGAAGGTGATCGACACCTTCTATGTCACCGATCTCACCGGCCAGAAGATCGAGAACCCGACCCGCATGGAGATGATCCTGACGCGGCTGCGCGAAGTTCTCGAAAACGGAACACGGCCCGCTACCCCACGTAACGCTGTTTCCGAGAAAGCCTGACATGATCGCCCATTTCATCGGAGCGGCCGCATGAGCCTTGCCAAGAAACTCGCGACGGTCGCATCCGGCACGCTGATGAGCCGTGTGCTCGGCTTCACGCGTGAAATGCTGATGGCGGCATCGCTTGGCACGGGGCCGGTGGCAGACGCCTTCTACGCCGCCTTCCAGTTTCCCAACACGTTCCGCCGTTTGTTTGCCGAAGGCGCGTTCAACGCCGCTTTCGTGCCGCTGTTCGCCAAGGAGATCGAGCAGAACGGCCTCGATGGCGCCCGGCGCTTTTCGGAGGAAGTGTTCGGCGTCTTATTCACCGTGCTTCTCGTCGTGACGATCGCTATGGAGCTCGCGATGCCCGTGCTGATCGCCACGATCGTGGCGCCGGGCTTTGCCGACGATCCCGCCCAGTTTGCGCTGACGAAGTCGCTGGCGATCATCATGTTCCCTTATCTCGCCTGCATGTCGCTGGCGGCGATGATGGCGGGCATGCTGAACTCGCTGCGCCGCTATTTCGCGGCGGCCGTCGCGCCCGTTTTCCTCAATGTGATTCTGATCGCGGTGCTGGCTGCCGGCTGGCAGCAGGGCTGGGATGCGACGGCGATCGGTTACGGCCTGTCCTGGGGCGTGCTGGCCGCGGGCATGGTGCAACTCGCCATCGTCTGGATTGCCGCGCGCATGGCCGGCATCAAGCTCGGCTTCACGCGGCCGAAGATGACGCCGAACGTCAAGCGTCTGCTGGTGCTCGCTTTGCCCGCTGCCGTCACCGGCGGCATCACGCAGATCAACCAGCTGATCGGCACCGCGATCGCCTCGACGCAGAACAGCGCCGTATCGAGCCTGGCGCTGGCCGACCGCGTCTATCAGCTGCCGCTCGGCGTCGTCGGCATCGCGGTGGCCATCGTGCTCCTGCCGGAACTGGCGCGCGCGCTGAAGGCTGGCGACATGGCCGAGGCAACCAGCCTGCAGAACCGTTCCGTCGAGTTCAGCCTGTTTCTGACCCTGCCAGCGGCTGCCGGCCTGTTCGTTCTGGCCGAGCCGGTGGTGCGGGTGCTCTATGAACGTGGGCAATTTGCCGCCAATGGCTCGACCCCGCTGGTTGCCGCTGTGCTTGCGATCTTTGCGCTGGGCCTGCCGGCCTTCGTGCTCATCAAGGCCTTCACGCCCGGCTATTTCGCTCGCGAAGACACGCGCACGCCGATGATCTTTGCGACCTTGTCGGTTGCCCTCAACATCGCAATCGCACTGCTTCTCTTCCCGCGCATCGGTGCACCGGGCATTGCGACGGCGTCTGCTGCCGCCGGCTGGCTGAATGCCGCCATGCTGCTTGCCGTCCTCCTGCGACGCGGCCATTGGCAGAGCGATCGCGGTCTGGTCAAACGCCTGCCGCGCCTTTTTATTGCCACGCTCATCATGGGCGCGGCCTTGTGGTACGGCCTCCAATGGTTTGCGCCGCAGCTTGCCTCGGACTCCGCCTTCATCGATCAGGTCTGGGCGCTTGGGCTGCTGGTGATCGGCGGGGCCGCGGTCTACATCCTCGCCGCTTTCGGCCTTGGTGGGGCCGACCTTGGCATTATCCGCCGCAGCGTACGGCGCAAGGCATAATCTCCGGTCTTTCAACAAAGGTCGTCGTCGTAGAATTCTAGCCTAACCTTTCGTCGGTTAGGAGCACATGATTCCTGTTGCCGCTCGTTGGGAAGGCTTACTTAAAGCCTATCCCGAACGATCATTGAGCGGAACAACCATGTCCTCCACCACCTATGTCGCGCCGGCGCCGGCCGCCCGCGCTCCACTTGGCACGCCGGGTCTGGTTGCCCTTGCGGTGCTGGCCATCGGCACGCTTGTGCTCGGGTCGATCTACGGCGCCCGCCATGGCGCGCTGTTCCTTGTCG
>DCDI01000248.1 GCA_002316345.1 Phyllobacteriaceae bacterium UBA1059
ACCTGCCCGATCCAGGCGCGCTGGCTTTCCTCCTTGCCGGCCAGTTCCTGTCCGGTGACGGTGATGCAGCCGATGACGTCGCCTTGCGTGACCAACGGCAGGCACAGGCGGTCGACCTGGGCATCGGCCGCATGCCGGCAAACGAGGCCGTCACCGCCGGCAAACAGGTGCGGACTGCCGCGCCGCAGCGCCCAGCAGTCGAGCGCCTCGATGATCTCCGGCTCGCCTTCGAAACTGCCCCAGCCCACCTTGCGCTCGAGGATATCGCGCGAGTTGTTATACAAATACAGGCTGCCCGACANNGCAAGCGCGGCAGGTAGCCGGCGATGATGCCGGCCGATTCGTCGACTGACTCCGCCAGCTCCAGCGAATGCATCAGTTCGGCACTGCGGAACAGCAGGTCGTTCTGCGTGGAGATGCGGCCGGCTGTCACTTCCGCCTGCTCGGCGGCGGCCTGGGCCTTGTGTTCGGCCGCATTCCTCTGGCGCAGCACGCGCTGGCCAGCCAGCAGCATCCCGGCCAGGAACAGGATGTTGGTGAGCGTGGCGACCAGGCTGGCATTTGCCGCCGAGTTCGAGGTGGCACGCAGGCGCGCGGTGATTTCGCTGCGGCGCTGTGCGGATACTGACAATTCGTTGCCGATGAGTTTGCGCAGTATATCCATCTGCGCCTTGCCGGTGCCGCCCGTGATGAAGGCGGAGGCAGCAGCGAAGCCCTGGTCGCGGCGCAGGTTGATCGTTTCGGTCACGGTGCGCAGCTTGGCAGCGGTGGCCTGTTCGATCGCCTCGGCACGCGCGATTTCCACGCTGCCTGTCATCTCTTTGCGCAGGGCGGCCTGGGTGGAAGGGATGGTGTTGACGGCGTAATAGTAGGGCTCAAGGAAGCGTTCGCTTCCGGTAATGACGAAGCCGCGCTGGGCGGTCTCGGCGTTCAGCAGCATTTCCAGCAAGGTCAGCTGCAGGCGTTCGACATTCGCGGCGGTGTCGAGCTCATCCATTACCATCGTGACCTGGCGGTTCACGATCATTGGCAGGATGGCCACCGTCGACATCACCAGGATGATGGCGGCTGCCGCGGCTTTGATTTTTGTTTCGAATTTCATCAGGTGACGCCACGCTTGGGTTACGAAAACAATGCGCGGACCAATTGCCTGTGCCTGGCGTGCATCGTGCACTTGCGCATGCGCCGAGGGTACCACACTGCACTGGTGAGCAACTTTCACTTACGGGAGCAGTATTGCAAGCTCATCCGTATTGGCGACACAAAGTTGCAGGCTCGGCTATGATGACGGCCCGCCGGCAGTATCGACAACATTTTGCTCTGGTTATGTCGAGCGGGCATGTTGGAGGTAAAGCAGGTGGAGTTCTGATGAGTGGAGCAGTGGCAGCAACGCCCGGTTCAGCAGGGGCGCAAGATAAACAGTATGTACTGATTAATTTACTGAAAGCCGTGGCGGCGCAGCTGATCGTGCTGCATCACCTGGCGTTCTACGGGCCGATGGCGGATCATGCGCGGGTGCTGGTGCCGGCGGTGTTCGATTGGCTGGCGGATGATGCGCGGATTGCGGTGCAGGTGTTCCTGGTGATCGGCGGCTTCCTCGCTGCGAAGTCGCTTTCTCCGCACGGCTTGCCTGGCATCGCCAATCCCTTGCAAACGATTTATCGACGTTACCTCAAGTTAGCCCCGCCGTTTTTGGTCGCTATGCTGCTAGCGATTAGCGCATCTGCGCTCGCCAGCCTGTGGATGATGCATCCGTCGATCTCTGCGCCACCAAGCTTTGCGCAATTGAGCGCGCATGCGCTGCTGTTGCACGATGTACTTGGCTATGAAGCGTTGTCCGCCGGCGCCTGGTATGTGGCGATCGACTTTCAGCTGTATTTTCTGATGACTGTGCTGCTGTGGGGTTCCCGGTGGTTGGCGCCCGGCCGACTACCAAGCTGGTTGGTGCCCACGATAATCCTGGCGGCAGTCAGCAGTTCACTCTTCTTTTTCAATCGTCAGTCCAGCTGGGATATTTCGGCGCTTTATTTCTTCGGCAGCTACGGGCTGGGCGCTTTGGCCTGGTGGGCGGGCGACGCAAAACGATCACCGCAAACGGTAACAATCTTGCTCGGCATGATGCTGGTCCCCGCACTGACGGCGCTCGCAGTGGACTTCAGGGAGCGCATTGCCCTGGCATTGATCGTTGCATGTTCCCTGTTCATGTTCGGACGTTCGACCCTGTCCACAGCACGTTCGCTCGCAGTATCCGTATTGCAGTTTGCTGCAAATACCTCATACTCCGTTTTCCTGGTTCATTTCCCGGTTTGCCTGGTCATGAATGCCGTTTTTGTCCGCTTTATCGATAGCCGGCCCGGGATGCAAGCGATCGGGGTGTGCAGTGCCTGGGCGGCCAGTATGCTCGCCGGCGCACTGTTTTATCGATGGGTCGAGCGCCCTTTAGGCCGCTGGTTTGCACTTGGCAAAGGACGGGTCACAGGATTTCACATCGACGCTGAGCATTCGCGTGCACAAAATTGTCCAACAAGCGCATCTGGCGGTTGACCTTTTCGCTCAAGCAGCCGACAGTGGCGGTCGTTATCGATCAGTAATCCTTTGCCAGCACGCACGCTGCTTTCCATGAAAATTCTCGAATACATTGAGTTCTCTCCGCCACGCAACAAGAACCTGTATGCCAGGGTACGTGAAGCGATCGAGCGTGACGATTTCCGGGCGGCCGATGTCAAGAAGCTATCGAACCTGAGTCATGGCAAGTTCTACCGGGCGAAACTGGATTACGCCGACCGCTTGCTGTTCTCCATCGTCCGTTATAACGGCGAAGCCTATGCGCTAATGCTGGAAGTGATCGAGCAGCACGCCTACGATAAATCGCGTTTCATGCGCGGCGCCCTGATCGACGATGCAAAAATCCCGGCAGCCGACCCGGGCGAAGCCATTGGCGAAGCCCAGCCGATCGGCTACCTGAATCCCAGCCAGCCTCGGGTGCATTGGCTCGACAAGATCATTTCCTTCGATGATGCCCAGCAAAATGTCTATTTGCAGGCCGCCCCCCTGATCATCGTCGGCAGCGCCGGCAGCGGCAAAACCGCGCTGACGCTCGAGAAAATGAAGCAGGCACAAGGCCATGTCCTGTATGTGACGCTGTCGGCGTATCTGGCCCAGTCCGCACGCGACTTGTACTACGCGCACGGCTTTGAACGGGAAGGGCAGGAAACTGATTTTCTCTCCTTCCGCGAAGTCCTCGAATCGCTGCGCGTTCCCGCCGGCCGTGAGGCGGGCTGGCCCGATTTTGCCGCCTGGTTCGCGCGCATGCGCCAGCAATTCAAGGGGATCGACGCCCACCAGGCCTTTGAGGAAATCCGCGGCGTGATCACCGCAAACGCCAACGGCGTGCTGACCCGCGAGCAATACCTTGCGCTCGGCACGCGCCAGTCGATCTTCGCCTCCGGCGAGCGCGACGCCCTGTACGACCTCTTTGAAAAGTACCAGGCGTGGCTGCGGGAAGCCTGTCTGTTCGACCTGAATCTGGTGTCCCACGAATGGCGGCAGCAAGCGCGGCCGCGCTACGATTTCATTGTCATCGACGAGGTGCAGGACCTGACGCCGGTCCAATTGGCGCTGCTGCTTGGCATGCTCAACAAGCCAGGGCAGTTTTTGCTGTGCGGCGACTCTAACCAGATTGTTCACCCAAACTTTTTCTCTTGGGGCAAAGTCAAGAGCCTGTTCTGGCAAGATCCCGAACTCGCCGAAAGGCAGCAATTACAAGTCCTTCGGGCCAATTTCAGAAATGGGCAGCAGGTCACGCGAATCGCCAACACGCTCCTGAAAATCAAGCACAGACGCTTCGGCTCGATTGACCGCGAGAGCAATTTTCTAGTCGATGCGGTCAACCAGGATGCCGGCGCCGTCAGCCTGCTGTCCGACAGCGAGGCCGTGCGGCGCGACCTGAATGCGCAGACGCGCCGTTCGACCCGCTTTGCGGTGCTGGTGCTGCGCGATGAGGACAAAGCCGAAGCGCGCAAGCATTTCGACACCCCCCTGATTTTTTCGGTCCACGAAGCCAAGGGCCTCGAGTACGACAGCATCGTCCTGTACCGCTTCGTGTCCGACAACCGCGCTCCCTTCTCGGAGATCGCGGAAGGAGTTGGCACGGACGATGTCGCGGGCGATGAGCTGGAATACAGCCGTGCCAAAGACAAAAGCGACAAGTCCCTCGAAATCTACAAGTTCTACGTCAACGCCTTGTATGTGGCCTTGACGCGCGCCATTCGCAGCGTCTACCTCGTCGAATCGGACAGTGGGCATCCGTTACTGCGCCTGCTCGATATCGCACAGCTGAGCGCGCCGGAAAAGGTGGCCGCGCAGGCATCGAGCATGGAAGAGTGGCAGAAGGAAGCGCGCAAGCTGACTTTGCAAGGCAAGCAGGAACAGGCCGATGCGATCGAACGCATGATCCTGAAAACCGCGCCCGTTCCGTGGCCCGTGCTCGACGAAGTCAGGCTGCGCGAGACACTGTCCAGGGTCTTCCTCGAAAAAGCGCCAGGCAACAAGACCAAGGGCCAGCTCTACGATTACGCCACCTGCTTCGACGAGCCGGTCCTCGCCTGGTTCCTGGCGCACGATGCCGGCTATGAACAGGCGCGCGCGTTCCCGGTGCATGGCGCCGTCTACGGCCGACGTCACTACTTGCCTTATTTCGCACGCAATTTCAAGGGCATCCTGAAACTGTGCGACAAGCATGGTGTCGAGCACCGCACACCGATGAACCAGACGCCGCTGATGGCCGCCGCAGCGGCCGGCAACGTGGCCCTGGTCGAGGCGCTGCTCCAACGTGGCGCCGACAT
>DCDI01000076.1 GCA_002316345.1 Phyllobacteriaceae bacterium UBA1059
GCAATATACAAGGATGAGGACTGTGGTGCGCCGACTTCCAATCGCCAGAAGCAGCGCTCCTTGCGCTTACCTTTTCCCGCAGCCTCCCCTCTTTGCGGGGGATAGCTTAACCCATTGATTGACGTTGCACCCTCAAGCCGCCAAGATTCTTGCGCAATTGGCCGGCTGATCGTTATTTTTGATTCGGCAGAGAGGGAAAGCTGGATCACAGCCCCGCGCCGGGTTTTTGAGATGGGGTACATGTCGGAAGCCACTTTGAAAGATGCCTTGACGCGGCTCGGTCACGCCATGGTCGCGCTTGAAGATGCGGTTTCGTCCCGCATCGAGCGCGAGGGTGACTATGTCGAGGCCGAGGCGGAAGTGCAGCGCATGAATGCCGACCGCGCTCGCCTCGCCGGCGAACTCGACAAGTCTGAAGCGCGCGCGGAACGTCTCGAAGACGCCAACAAGGAAGTCTCGCGTCGCCTGGTCACGGCGATGGAAACGATCCGCGCCGTGCTTGACCGCTAGGAAGGACAGGGATGCCGCAAGTCACCGTGACGATCGACGGCAAGGCCTATCGAATGGCCTGCGACGAAGGTCAGGAAGAACATCTGATCGACCTCGCCGAGCGGTTCGACCGCTATGTCGGCCATCTCAAGGGCAGTTTCGGCGAGATCGGCGACCAGCGCCTGACGGTGATGGCCGGTATCATGATCATGGACGAGCTCACCGAACTGCAAAAGCGCATGCAGGGGATCGATAATGAGATCGACGCGCTTCGTGCATCGCGCGACGAGGCGCTCGCCAAGGCCAATCAAACCGAAACCGCGCTGACCGATACGCTGGTCGATGTTGCCGGACGCATGGAAACGCTGGCCCAACAGGTTGCAGCCAAGCCGGCTTGAACGCCTCTCCCCGCACCACCATTCTCTTGCCGTGATGCAGCGTTAGTAATTGCCGCTGACGGGCGAGGTTTTCAGTTGGTGCATTTGGCGAGAGTGACGAAACGGTTCGGTCAGGCGCTCAGCGCGGCTGCCATCTTGGCCATAGTAGCCACTGTCCCTGCCCGCGCCGAGACCTTTACGGCCGAATATGTCGTCACCATCTTCGGCATCACGATCGCCCGCACCAGCTTCACCAGCACGCTCGATGCCAACAGCTACGCGGTGGACGGCACGATCTCCAGTTCCGGCCTCGGCGCCGTGTTCGACGACACGAAGGGCGTCGTGCACACATCCGGCAGCCTCAAGAAAAGCGAGCCGCATCCGACCACCCATATGCTGGATTACACCTCCGGCAAGAAGAAGCAGCGCACCACGGTTCGCTTCGAAAACGGACAGGTCGTCGCCACCGAAAACGTGCCGCCGCCCAAGCCGCGCCGTCATGGCTGGGTACCGGTGGAAGCCGGCGATCTCACCGATGTGGTCGATCCCCTGACCGCCACGCTGGTGCGCGCCAACTCCCTCGATGAAGTGTGCAACCGCACCGTCCATATCTATGACGGCGAACTGCGTGCCGACCTTACCCTCGCTTATGCCGGCAAGGCGCCGGCCGTTGTCGGCGACTTCAAGGGCGAAGGCGTCACCTGCACCATCCGCTTCAAGCCGATCTCGGGTTATCGCAAGGGCTCCAAGACGATGGACTACCTTTCGGCCGGCCACGACATGCGCGTTACCTTTGCCAGGATGGGCGAGACCCAGTTCTTCGTGCCGCTGCGCGGCCAGGTCGAAACCCGCATCGGCACCGTTTACTTCCGCGTCGGCAAGATCAGCTAGAGCGCCGTGCGTCCTCTTGGACGCACAAAGGACACTCTAGCACTTTGATCCTGCGCATCGTGCTTTCCGAAAAAATCGAAATCGATTTTCGGGCCGATGCCGTAGGCAGCAACCTATCCGCCTGCTAATCGATCTTTGTAGCAGGAGGCGGGACAATGGCGCGGGCGACCTTGATCGGCTTTACGGCGGTGGCGATGTGGGCGCTGCTTGCCATGCTGACGGCAGCGTCAGGCACGGTTCCCCCCTTCCAGCTTTCCGCCATGACCTTCGCGATCGGCACGCTCGTAGGCCTCGCCATGCGGATCGTCCAGCCGGCACCGAAGGGCCCGAAGATCCCCTTGCAGGTCTGGATCGTCGGCATCGGCGGCTTGTTCGGCTACCACTTCTTCTACTTCACGGCCCTTCGCGCCGCACCCGCCGTCGAGGCCAGCCTGATCGCCTATCTCTGGCCGCTGCTGATCGTGCTGGGCTCGGCGCTGATGCCCGGCGAAAAACTGCGCTGGTTTCATATCGCGGGCGCTCTGCTGGGGCTTGCCGGCACCGCGCTGATCGTCACCAAGGACAGCGGCGTCGGCTTCGAAGCGCAATACAGCTTCGGCTACCTGATGGCCGCCGTTTGCGCGGTTCTATGGTCCGCCTACTCGCTCCTGTCGCGCCGCTTTCCAGCCGTGCCGACCAGCGTCGTCACCTGGTACTGCCTCGCCACCGCGATCCTGTCGCTCGTGTGCCATCTCCTGCTTGAAGACACGGTGTGGCCGCAAGGCACGACGCAATGGCTGGCCGTGCTCGGCCTCGGCCTTATGCCGGTGGGTGCCGCCTTCTACACCTGGGACTACGGCGTGAAGCACGGCAACATCCAGGTTCTGGGTGCCGCCAGCTATGCAGCACCACTTCTATCGACCCTCGTCCTCATTGCTGTCGGTGCCGCCGAGCCGAGCGGGCGCATCCTGGCAGCCTGCCTTNNCTTGCGATTACAGGCGGCGCGGTGCTGGCGTCCAAGTCGATGCTGTTCGATCGCAACGCGAGAACCGCCCTGACATCCACTGAAGCCAAGGAGACAAGTCTTTGAAACAAAGCCTGGTCCATGTCAGCAGCGCTGCCGGTCTTCTGCTATCCGGCCTGTTTTCTGCGGCGTTCGCCGAGCCGGCACGCGAGTCCCGTTACACGGATCTAAGGGAATGCCGGCTTGTGGAATCGCAGGAAGACGAAGGCGGCTATTCCTTGTCTTCCTGCGCTGGCCACGGCGGCTACAAACTGGAAGTGGTCGATGCCGATGCGCGTGAGAATATTTTCGTCATCACGCCCAAAGGCCAGAAGCAGAGCCTGCAACTGCCGGGCCGTATGGGCGGCGGGTTCAGCAGCTTGGGCGATACGATCGAATGGCGCGGCCGGGCTGAACGCGACACCTTTCACCCAACCGCGATGATCGCCCGCTACAGGGTAGAGGATCCCAGCGGGCCCGGACGACCGACATCCTACCTTCTTGTTGTATCGCTGCCGGGCAAGCCGTGCCTGGCAGCCGAAATCGCGCCCGGCGCGAACCAGAACGAACGCGCACGGGACGCAGCCGACGGAAAGCTTTCCTGCCTTCCAGAGGACTAAAGCGGCTCTGCCTCGCTCAGAACTCGTCCTTGCGCCGACGCAGCTCGGCAAACACGCCGCTGTCGGTCGCCTCTTCCATGCCGAGCACCTTGCGGATCGACGGATCGGCCCAGCGCAGGAACGGGTTGGTGTCGAGCTCGTCGCCGATCGTGGTCGGCAGCGTCATCTCCCTGCTGGCCCGAAGGCGCTCGACCTCCTTGGCACGGCGCTGCAGAACCTCGTTTTCCGGATCGACGCTCAGCGCAAAGCGGGCATTGGCTTCGGTATATTCATGGCCGCAGTAAACCACCGTGTCGCGCGGCCATTCAGCGATCTTTTTCAGCGATTCAAACATCACCGGCGGCTGGCATTCCAGTAACCGGCCGCAGCCCATGGCAAACAGCGTGTCGCCGGTGAAGGCGAGCTTGGCTTCGGGAAAGAACAGGCTGACATGACCGGCCGTATGCCCTGGGGTCGACACGACATGGATCGTGTAGGCGCCGAACGACAGCGTGTGGCCGTCATCATAGGTCTCATCGATGCCTGGAACGTTGTCGCGCTCGGCCGCCGGACCGTAGATCGGCATCCCGTAACGCTGCTTGAGCCCGAGATTGCCCGCGACATGATCGGCATGATGATGGGTGATCAGCAGCATGGTCGGCTTCCAGCCGGTGCGCTCGATGGCGGCAACGATCGGCTTTTCTTCCGGCGCATCGATGATCAGCGTCTGCTCGCTGTCGGGATCATGCACGAGCACGCCATAATTGTCGCTGCGGCAGATGAATTGTTCGATCGAAAGCGGCATGGAAGCTCTCCCCTGTTTCCCGCCAACACATATAGCGCTTCAAACGGGCTTCCAGCGTCAGGTTGAACTCAGCGCATGCCGCATCTAGGTTCGGTTCATGAACACCGACATCGTCGACCTGCGCGCTTTCTACGCTTCCACCCTCGGGCACCTGGCCGAACGCGCCATCGCCATGGCCCTGGCTGCCGTTTGGGCGCCGCTGCCAAACGAGCGGCTGGTGGGGCTTGGCTATACGCTGCCTTGGCTGGAGCGTTTCGGCGGCGATGCGGAACGCGTGTTCGCCTTCATGCCGGCGCGCCAGGGCGCGGTGAACTGGCCGGCCGGTGCACCATCAGCCACTGCGCTTGTGTCGGAA
>DCDI01000105.1 GCA_002316345.1 Phyllobacteriaceae bacterium UBA1059
CGCGCCGACGCACCGCGCCCATCGTGCCGGAACAAAACATTGCCGGCCGCGCGCTGATCTTCGTGATCGCGATCATGACCTTTCTGTCCTGTTTGACGCTCGGCGCCGTTTCGCTCGTGCGCGACACCGCTTCCATGTGGGAAAGCCAGATTTCGCGCGAAGCGACGATCCAGATCCGGCCGCGAGAAGGGCTGGACATGGAACAGGCGCTGGTGGACGCCAGCCGCATTGCTTCAGGCTTTGCCGGCGTCCGCAGCGCCACGGTTGTGGACCGCGCCGCGACTTCGCGCCTGCTGGAGCCGTGGCTCGGAACCGGCCTCAACATCGACGACCTTCCAGTGCCGCGCCTCGTGGTGGTGACGATCGATGAATCCAATCCGCCGGATTTCGGCTCCATGCGCAGCTTGCTGGCGTCTGAAATCGCGACCTCGTCCTTGGATGACCACCGCACCTGGGTGGACCGGCTGGTGGCCATGGCGCGCACAACCGTGACGATCGGTCTGGCGGTTTTGGTGTTGATGTTGTCGGCCACCGTTCTGTCCGTTGTGTTCGCAACGCGTGGAGCGATGGCGGGCAATGGTCACATCATCGAAGTGCTGCACTTCGTCGGCGCCGAAGCGCGCTTCATCGCCGCCGAGTTCCGCCGCCACTTCCTGCTTACTGGCATGAAGGGCGCGCTGGTTGGCGGCGTTCTCGCGATGCTGGTATTTCTCGGCTTCGGCTGGTGGTCGTCACGCAATTTGGCGACGCCGGAAGCCGATCAAGCGACCGCTTTGTTCGGCAATTTCGCCATCGGCCTGTCAGGTTATCTCGGCGTCGGTTTGATCGTGCTCTTGATCGGCGCGCTGACCGCAGCCACCAGCCATTTCACTGTGGTCCGCTACCTCAGCGAAATGGATCTGTCCCAGCAAGCTTCGGAATAGGACGATGCTGTACAACCACCTTGTTGCAGCGGAGCGAATTTCCTCGGCGAGCGTTCGAGGATAGTATGAGCGTGATGAAGAGCATGGAAGGAGACCGGGCGACCCAACGGGGCCTGGATGTGCTGCGGCAAGGTCAGCCGCAAACCCGCCGCCGCGTGCCGCGCATTCTGCGCTGGATCGTCTCGTTCTGCTTGTTTGCAGCCTTCATGCTGGGCGTCGGCTTCCTCGCTTTCGCCACCCATGTCGCCACGCTGGATACCCCGCAGGATCCTCGCAAGGCCGACGCCATCATCGTCTTGACCGGCGGGCTTTACCGGCTCGATGCCGGCGTCAATCTCCTCAACGACGGCAAGGGTGAGCGGCTGCTGATCAGCGGCGTTAATCCCAAGGCCGGCCGCGATGATCTACGTTTGGCAACCGGCGGCGATCGCAAGCTGTTTTCCTGCTGCGTCGATATCGATCACGCAGCGCTCGATACGATCGGCAATGCGGAAGAAAGCGGCAAGTGGATGCAGACGCATCATTATAACAGCGTCATCCTCGTCACCAACAACTACCATATGCCCCGCAGCCTGCTGGAAATGCGCCGCATCTTGCGCGGCGTCGAGATTCAGCCTTATCCCGTGGTCAACACCAATCTGAGCGATGGCAGCTGGATGACCGATCCGGACGCGCTTCGGGTGATCGCCACCGAATATGCCAAATTCCTTGCAGCTCTTGCTCGCGGCTGGACCGGCATGGCGGATGGTTCGGCCACGGCCAACGGCTGATTGCCATCCGTTGCCCCTCGTCACGGCATTTCTGAACGGACAGGCCATTCCACTCGGGACCGAAATGCTCTACCCAGCAAGCCCCTCCTGCTGGCCCGCCGCATGACCGCAATCCGCTCCTTCCTGTACAACGTCGCCTTTTACGTGAACCTCATCGTCTTGATGATCGTGTTCACGCCGATCTATTTCGTGCTGCCGCGCTTGAAGGCCTGGTTCGTGCCGAAGTTCTGGGCGCGATCGAGCCTTTGGTTGCAGCACGTCATCGCCGGCACGAAGAGCGATATTCAGGGCGTGGAAAACCTGCCGAACACGTCCTTCATCCTTGCGCCGAAGCATCAATCCTTCTGGGACGTGCTGGCCTTCTTCCCTTACCTCAAGGATCCCCTGTTCATCCTCAAGCGCGAGCTAATGTGGATCCCACTTTTCGGCTGGTATGTTGCCAAGATGCAGATGGTGCCGGTCAATCGCGGCGAGCGCGCCAAGGCGCTACGCGCCGTTGTTGCCGCGACATCGAAGGAGATGGAACGCAACCGGCAGCTCATCATCTATCCCGAAGGCACCCGTCGCGCCCCTGGCGACGAGCCGGCCTACAAGTGGGGCATTGCCGAGCTTTACAGCAAGCTGAACGTACCGGTCGTACCGGTTGCCCATGCGGCCGGTCTTTACTGGCCGCGCCGCAAGTTCCTGCGCTATCCCGGCACGATCCATGCGCGTTTTCTACCGCCGATCCCGCCCGGCCTTGACCGTAAAGCCTTTCTGGAGCGGTTGATCGCGGAAACGGAAGCCGCCTGCGACCAGATGCTGGTTGACGCCGCAACCGGTCCCAACCCGCCGCCTTTGCCGCCAACGGCCCTCAAGCGGCTGGGGGAACTCGGCGTTTCCGTCAAGCGCTGACGCTTGCGGGCTGCGGCAACAAGGCAGCCACTTCCTCCAGCCACGGATCGCGTATGCGCAAGGCGCGCAGATGCTCCACCGTGTTGAGGACGTAATCTTCGTTGGGCCCCGAATAGCCCTTCGCGCCGGAAACAATCGCCGCCGCCTCACGCGCTTCAAGCGCGCCGGCGTAGTGCGGATGCTCTCGGTCGACGACGTAGGTCAGCGCAGGCACGCGGTAGCCATCGCTCAACGTCACGGTCAAAACTCGCTCGCGATAAACATGCGTCACCAATTCGCGTTCGCGCAGATAGGCGATGACTTCGTCTCGCAGGGCTCCGGGCACGCGAAAGGCGAGGCCGATGCAGGAGCCGCCGCGATCGAGGCCGAGCACCAGACCCTTTCGTTCGCGCGTTCCCCGGTGACCGGTTGAAAGCACACAAAGCGACCGCCGAAACCCGTGCAAACGGGCGCGTCTTGTTTCCACATGCGCAAAGCCCGGCCGCCAAATCAACGAACCGTAGCCAAACACCCAAAAATCGCCCATATCGCCGGAAGAGATGGCTTCTGAACTCCCGCAAGGATTCGAGCCGTTCGCCAGGTTCATACCCAGCCACGCCGATCTTCCCGTATTCGATAAGAAAAAGCAGACCTTTCCATGACGTCAAGTGACCAGCAGGGTTCACCGATCTTCCGGCGCATATTGGTGCTTGCGCTCGTGGTGCTCGTGGTAATCTGCGCTTACGTCGCCGGCTGGTATTATCTGGCGGGACGGCTGGAAAGCTCGGCCAACCGCTCGCTGCGCGACATCCGCGCGGCAGGCGGAGAGGCCGATTGCGTCGACCAGACCGTGCAAGGCTTTCCCTTCCGTATCGGCCTGTTCTGCAACGGCGTGCTTTACTCCACCCCGGCTCGCGATGTGCAGCTGAAAGCCGGCGCATTCCGCTCGGCCGCTCAGGTCTATGATCCCCGCACGATCGTCGGCGAGCTCGATGGCCCGATGGAAGCCGTGCTGCCCGGCCTCGTGCCGCTGTCACTGTCCTGGAACCTCATGCATGCCAGCGTGCGCCTGGCCGAACCGCTGCCATCGGCCGTTTCGGTTGAAGGGCGCGATGTCGTTGTCGGGGAAAGTGCTGGCGGGCAGGGCCTGTTCAAGGCCGAAAACGCGCAGGTCCATATGCGTGCCAACAACAGCGATGTTGATCTCGCGGCACGCTTCACCAATCTGCGGCTGAACGGCGCTTCGGATGCGGAAGGCGCGCCGGGGCTGAACGCTGAAGGCAATATGACGGTGTTCGACGGCGTCACCCTCGCCACGTCGCCCCAAGCGATCGAACTCGGCTACAAGACTGAGATCCGCGCCTTGACCCTGTCTTTCGGCCCGGATGCCTCGATCGGCCTGTCCGGCCCGCTTTCGGTGGACTCTTCAGGCCTCATCGACGCACAGCTGACGCTGACTGCGCGCCAGCCGATCGCCATTGCCCGGGTGCTGACGGCGCTGTTTCCCGAGCAGCGCAAGGAAATCGAGATGGCCTCGTCCGGCCTGACCATGCTCGGCAACGCGCCGTCGCTGCCCCTGACGATCGCCAAGGGCAGGGCATCGATCGCGTTCATCACGCTCGGCGATATCCCGCCGCTGCGGCCTTAAACTTTGGCAGCAGCCTGTCGGCCGAAGTCCGGCAGGTCGACTTCCTGACCTGCTTCGATGATCGAGCGGCGCACGTCACGCGTATGCGTGAACATCTCGAACAGCTTGTCGCCGTCGCCCCAGCGGATCGCCCGCTGAAGCGAAGACAAGTCCTCGGAGAAGCGCGCCAGCATTTCAAGGATCGCGTCCTTGTTGTGCAGGCAGATGTCGCGCCACATCACCGGATCGGACGCCGCCAGCCGCGTAAAATCGCGAAAACCGGACGCCGAATATTTGATGACCTCGGATTCCGTCACCGTTTCCAGGTCATCGGCCGTGCCGACGATGTTGTAGGCGATGATGTGCGGCAGGTGTGAGACGATCGCCAGCACCTTGTCGTGGTGGTTCGGATCCATCGTGTCGAGCCGCGAACCGCATGCTTCCCAGAAGCGGCCGAGGCGTTCCACCGCATATTGATCCGTTCCGGGCAGGGGGGTCAGAATGCACCAGCGCCCCCGAAAAAGCTCCGCAAAACCGGCGGATGGACCCGACTTTTCGGTGCCTGCGATGGGATGACCGGGAATAAAATGGACGTTTTTCGGCAAAAACGGGAGCATCTGTCCGATTACCGAGGCCTTCGTGGAGCCCACATCGGTCACGATCGCACCCGCTTTCAAGGCAGGCGCGATCTGCTCCGCGACGGCTCCGGACGACCCGACCGGGACGGAAATGATCACGAGATCAGCGTCCCGCACGACCTCTTTCGCATCGATCGCGTAACTGTCGCCCAGCCCCAATTGCCGAGCTTCTTCAAGCGTTTGCTCGCTGCGGGTGGAGATGGCGATGTGGTTGGTGAGGCCCTCGCGGCGGATCACACGCGCCAAGGAGGAGCCGATGAGACCGATGCCGATCAGGGCAATCTTCTCAAACAGAATTTCAGACATGGATTTGTTTCTTCAGGTCTTGAGAAAGTCACTCAAGGCCGCGACGACGCCACGATTGGCCTCCTCGGAGCCCACGGTCATTCGCAGCGCGTTGGGGAAGCCATATCCCGCAACGCGCCGCAAGATATAGCCTTGGGCGCTGAGATAATCGTCCGCCTTCGCCGCCGAATGCGCTTCCGCAGGCGGGAAATGGATGAGGATGAAGTTGCCGACGCTGGGCGTCACGCGAAGGCCGAGCTTGGTCAGCTCTTCCGTCAGCCAGGGCAGCCAGGTCTCGTTGTGCTGCACGGTCTTCTCGACATGCGCTTGATCGCGGATCGCCGCAACACCGGCAGCGATTGCAGCAGCATTGACGTTGAAGGGGCCACGCACGCGGTTCAGCGGATCGAGGATATGCTCGGGGCCGTACAGCCAGCCGATGCGCATGCCGCCCAGGCCATGGATCTTAGAGAACGTACGGGTCATGACCACGTTCTGCGCCGATTTCACCAGATCCACACCGGACTCGTAATCCTCGCGGCGGACATATTCGGCATAGGCAGCATCCAGAACGAGCAACACGTTCTTCGGCAGACCGGCATGCAGGCGCCGCACTTCAGCAAACGGGATATAGGTGCCCGTGGGATTGTTGGGGTTGGCGAGGAAGACGATCTTCGTGCGCGGCGTGACTGCCGCCAAGATCGCGTCGACTTCCGCCGTTTCATCCTTTTCCTTGACCACCACAGGCACACCGCCGGCCGACTGGATGTAGATGCGGTAAACCAGGAAGCCGTGTTCGGTGAAGATGCCTTCGTCGCCCGGCTGCAGGTAGACCTGCGCCAGCAAGCCGATCGCTTCGTCCGAGCCGTTGGTGCACAGGATGTTGGCGGGGTGCAGCCCGTAAGCTTCGCCGATCGCCTCGCGCAAAACCGTGGCGGAGCCATCCGGATAGAATTCCATGTGGCCGGCCGTGTCGCGCACGGCGGCAATCGCTTTATCCGACGCACCCAGCGGATTCTCGTTGGACGACAGCTTGTGAATCTTGCTCACGCCAGCCGATGCGGTCGACTTGCCGGGCACATAGGCCGCGATGTCCAGCACGCCGGGCTTGGGTGTGGGGCGATCCTGGACGGCTTCGGTGCTCATGACGGCGCTCGTTCTTGGCTTCGGCTGATAAGTCAGTGCTGACTGATACCGGCGAATAAACCTGACGCAACGGCTTGTCGAGTTCAAAGCGGCGTGCCGCCTCGACGCCCCATTGACAGGACAGGGCGTCCTTCCCTAGCTAAGTCCATCTTTCCCTGGGGTTGCCCGACCATGATTACCTTGCCGAAGCTCGCGCGCTCGCGCCGGCTGCTTGCCGCCGACGAAGCAAATAAACCCACAAGTCAGGTTCTGCGCTTCGGCCCCGACAAACCCCTTAAGCTCGATGCTGGTGTCGATCTCGCGCCCTTCCAGATCGCCTACCAAACCTATGGCACGCTCAACGAGGCGCGGTCCAACGCTGTCCTTGTTTGCCATGCGCTGACGGGCGACCAGCATGCCGCCAACACCCATCCCGTGACGGCTAAGGATGGCTGGTGGGATGTGCTGATCGGACCCGGCAAGATCGTCGACACCAATCGCTTCTTCGTCATCTGCTCGAATGTCATTGGTGGCTGCCTCGGCTCGACCGGTCCGGCCTCGATCAACCCGTCCACCGGCAAGCCCTATGGCCTCGATCTGCCGGTCATCACCATCCCCGACATGGTGCGTGCGCAATCCATGCTGGTGGATCATTTCGGCATCGACCAGCTGTTTTGCGTGATCGGCGGCTCCATGGGCGGCATGCAGGTTCTGGAATGGGCGGCGAGCCATTCTAGCCGCGTGTTCAGCGCCTTGCCGATCGCCACAGGTCCGCGTCACTCCTCGCAGAACATCGCCTTCAACGAGGTTGGCCGTCAGGCCGTGATGGCGGACCCCGATTGGTGCGGCGGAAAGTATATCGAAGAGGATAAGCGGCCGGAGAAGGGTCTGGCGGTGGCGCGCATGGCCGCCCACATCACCTATCTCTCGGAAGCTGCGCTGCATCGCAAGTTCGGCCGCAACCTGCAGGATCGGTCCCAGCTGACCTTCGGCTTCGATGCCGATTTTCAGATCGAGAGCTATCTGCGCCATCAGGGCATGACTTTCGTCGACCGCTTTGACGCGAACTCCTATCTCTACATGACCCGCGCCATGGATTATTTCGATCTGGCGGCGGACCATGATGGACGGCTGGCCGACGCCTTTGCCGGCACCTCGACGCGCTTCTGCCTGGTGTCCTTCACCTCCGATTGGCTGTTCCCGACCTCTGAAAGCCGCTCGGTTGTGCACGCGCTGAATGCCGCCGGCGCGTCGGTGTCCTTTGTCGAGATCGAGACCGATCGCGGCCACGACGCCTTCCTGCTCGACGAGCCCGAACTGTTCGCCGCCATCAACGGCTTCATCAGCTCGGCCGCCCGCGCCTACGGCCTGCCGGAGGCCGCGCAATGAGCCAGGAACCACCGAAACTCACCATCGGCGAGCGCCAAACCCGTTTCGACCTCGATGTCGTTGCTTCCTATATCAAGCCTCAAGCGAAGGTGCTCGATGTCGGCTGCGGCGATGGTTTGCTTCTGGAAAAGCTTGCCGGCGAAAAGCAGGTGGATGGGCGCGGCGTGGAACTGTCTCAGCGCGGCGTCAACGAATGCGTGGCGCGCGGCCTGTCGGTGATCCAAGGCGATGCCGACACCGACCTCGTTTTCTATCCAGATCGCGGCTTTGATTACGTCATCTTGAGCCAGACGCTTCAGGCCACCAAGAACCCGAAAGCGGTGCTGGAGCATCTGCTGCGCATTGGCGACAAGGTGATCGTGTCGATCCCCAATTTCGGCTATTGGCCCAACCGCCTCGCACTCGCCTTCAAGGGCCAGATGCCTGTCAACCGCCATCTGCCCTATAGCTGGTACGACACGCCCAACATCCACTTCTGCACCATTCGCGATTTCGTCAAACTCTGCGACGAAGTCGGCGCCAAGGTCGAGAGCGCCGCAGCACTCGACGGCAGCGGCCAGAAGATCGGCCTGTCCATGCCCTGGTGGTTCTGGAACTTCTTCGGCCAGCAAGCGGTGTTCATGCTGCGCCGCTGACGCGGGGTGCTGGGTGTGCTATTTTCGGGCAAGCGAACTGGAGCGAAACCATGCGCGATGAGCAGTTTACGGTGAACCTGCCCGATGATCTCGCGGACTTCGTCAGTGAGCACATCACGGGTAGTGGCCGCGAGACTTTGAGCAACGAGGTCGTTCAGCAAGCGTTCGACGTGTTGCGACACCAGCAGGAACAGACGGCGCGGATGAAAGCGGAGTTGGACGAGGCGGAAAAAGACCCTCGGCGCTACTCGCTGGAAGAGGTCAAAGCTCGGTTGGAACGGCGTCTTGCAGAACTGAATGCTCATTCGTGAAGCTCGCTGTCACTTCCACAGATCAAGCAATTCGTGATCTGGATGCAATCGAAGCTTTCATCGCGCTCGACAATCCAGTTCGCGCCGTAAGCTATGCGTTGGAAATCGTTGATGCGTGCATGAAATTAGCTGAGATGCCTGAACTGGGACGTCGCCGAGACGAACTGGGTCAGGGCAGACGTTCGTTTTCGTTCCGAAAGCGTCAGACGATCATCTATCGTATTCTGACGGACCGGGTGAATGTTGTACGCATCTACTCTGCGGGCAGAGACGTCCTGCGAGATGATCAGGGCGACAACAATTGAGGCTGGCAGCTTTCATGGATAGCGGTCCAAATCGGAGGTCACTCGATGCCTAAGCGGTTGACCATAGCTGTTTCTGAGGAAACCGCCGATTTTTTGCGCACGCGAGTCGCTGGCGGCGCGTCGATCGACGGCTTGATAGCTGAGGCGTTGGCGCATCTACGGACCCTGCAGCAAAAACTGGCTCGGGTTCGGGCGCAACTTGATGAAGCCAATGTTGATCCGGGTCGCTATTCGCTCGACGAGGTGGAAGGCACCGCTGAACTGCTTCTTTTCCTGAAGGAAACATTGGACAGCATCGAGAGCCGTGACCCGCTTCTGAAAGTCACGTTGGGAGAACTGTCGGCAAGCCGTAAAATCGTGGAAAAGGTTCGCGCGCTTAACGCTCGCGCTCACTAACGCGCACCCGCACCGCACCCTGAGGACTCAGCGCCGGAACCAGAACGCGGCGCGTCACGCGCTTGGCCACCGGAATGCCCTGATACAGCCGCTTCTGCGCTTCCACCACGATCACGCCTGAAAAGATCGGCCAGAACCGGCGGCCGGCGCGTTCCAGGACTTGGGCGAGGCGCATCATCCAGCGGCTGGTGGAAGGCGGGAAGAACAGGGCATCGCCCCAGGCGCCCGGTGTGAAGTTGGCTTCGCGCAACAGCGTCATCAGCTGCGTGCGGGAATAGGGCCGGCCCGTGCCGAAAGGC
>DCDI01000058.1:0-176 GCA_002316345.1 Phyllobacteriaceae bacterium UBA1059
AGATGGTGTTCCAGGACCCTTACGGCTCGCTACATCCACGCCATACCGTTGACCGCCTGCTCCGCGAACCGCTCGACATCCACGGCGTCAGCGATGGCGAAAGCCGCATCAATCGCGCGCTGGATGAGGTCGGGCTCGGCTCAGGTTTCCGCTTCCGCTATCCGCACCAGCTTTCC
>DCDI01000058.1:185-7977 GCA_002316345.1 Phyllobacteriaceae bacterium UBA1059
GCGCGTGGCGATCGCCCGCGCCCTGATCGTGGAACCGTCCATTCTGCTGCTAGACGAGCCGACATCCGCGCTTGACGCATCGGTTCAGGCCGAAGTCCTCAACCTGCTGGAACAGATCCGCCGCGACCGCGCGCTGACCTTCGTCATGGTCAGCCACGATCTCGCCGTCGTCACCCATATGTGCGACCGGCTGATGGTGATGCAGGATGGCGCGGAAGTGGAGCAACTGACATCGGCCGAACTGGCCGAGCGCAGCGTCGCGAAGGACTATACAACCAACCTTCTGCGCGCCAGCGAAGGCTTTACCCGCCGCCAGTCGGCGTAAGAACGCGCCCTTAGCCGAAGATGCGGTCGCCTTGCTCATCCACGAGCTGGCGACCCTTCACGATCGAAATGTCGGCGGCCGTATTGATGTCGCCGAAACGGTCGGCGCGCACGAAACGGTGCTCCTTCAGCTCGCCGTCGATCTCCTTGGAAACAACACCGCAGGTCTGGAACTCCGAGCCTTCCTTGTAGGGCGTCGCCTTGATCAGGAAGCCCTTATGCTCGAGCTCCTTGACCGGACCCGCTGGTGCCGCCGGCTTGGCCTCGGAGCCGCCGCCAAACAGCTTCTTCAGAAATGACATCACTGGCTCCTCATGGCTTAACTTGACCACTGACCTAGCGCATCAGCCTTCCCGCTTCCAGCACAGGCTTAGTCACGTTGCAGGTGAAGAACGATCTCGCGGCGATGCGGTGCGGCACGGTGTTCGAACAGGTAAAGCCCTTGCCAGGTGCCGAGCGCCAACCTGCCGCGTGTGACGGGAATGGACAGCGACGNNGAGCCGCTGGAAGAAGGCATCGAGGTCGCGCCGCACATCCGGATCAGCATTCTCCTGGATCAGCAGGGAACACGAGGTGTGGCGCACAAACAGCGTCAGCACACCACTCGATATGCCCTCACCCTGCACGAAGCGCTGAGCTTCCTGCGTAAACTCGTAAAGACCACCACCGTGTGTGGCGATCGTGAGCGTGGTTTGCGGCATGATTGTCCCACTGATAGCGCGCTGTCCGGCTAATTCTATCAGCCGATACGGTGGCAGCGGAAGCGCCCGCGGATCTGATCGTTGACGAACCGCCCCGGCGAAACCGCGCCGAGCAACGCCTCATAGATTGCACGAGGCACCGCATCGTAGCGGTAAACACCTCCGCTGAATCGCAGATCGAGCGTTTGCGTCGCCACATCATAGCCGGCTTCATGAACGCTGGTAGAGCGGACAGGCTGGCGGCGGATGCGCGGAATAGGGTTCTTCAAGCGTGGTGCGCGTTGTGGAATGGGTGCAGGCATCGTGTCGATCCCAAGGGTTCATCCCTCAGCGAATCCACGAGGAGTCCACGCTGTTCCAGCCTGAGTCAGAAGGCCGCAGCACATACGAAAAAGCCCGGCCAATCCCTCGGCCGGGCTTTTGATATTGTCGACCAGCTAAGCTTAGCTGTCGAGGAAAGACCGCAGTTTGCGCGACCGGCTCGGATGCTTGAGCTTGCGCAACGCCTTGGCTTCGATCTGGCGGATACGCTCACNNTGCCGAAGCGCATGCGCAGCACGCGCTCTTCACGCGGAGTGAGCGAAGCCAGCACGCGCGTTGTCGTTTCGCGCAGATTGGCCTGGATCGCCGCGTCGATTGGCAGGATCGCGTTCTTGTCCTCAATGAAATCGCCGAGGTGTGAGTCTTCCTCGTCGCCCACCGGCGTTTCGAGCGAGATTGGCTCCTTGGCGATCTTCAGGACCTTGCGGACCTTTTCGAGCGGCATTGCAAGCTTTTCAGCCAGTTCTTCCGGCGTTGGCTCGCGGCCGATCTCGTGCAGCATCTGGCGCGAGGTACGAACGATCTTGTTGATCGTTTCGATCATATGCACCGGAATGCGGATGGTGCGGGCCTGATCGGCGATCGAACGGGTAATAGCCTGACGGATCCACCATGTCGCATAGGTTGAGAACTTGTAACCGCGACGATATTCAAACTTATCGACGGCCTTCATCAGGCCGATATTGCCTTCCTGGATCAGATCCAAGAACTGCAGACCGCGGTTGGTGTACTTCTTGGCGATCGAGATCACGAGGCGAAGATTGGCCTCGACCATTTCCTTCTTGGCGATCGCGGCTTCGCGTTCGCCCTTCTGGACCTGGTTCACGATCTTGCGGAATTCCAGGATCGAGATCGCGGTTTCGGTCGCGAGGTTCTGGATCTCGAGACGAATGTCCACGATCGCAGAGTTGGACGAACGGGCGAACTCCTTCCAGCCACGGCTGGTCAGCGTACCGACACGACCCATCCAGTTCGGATCGAGTTCCGAACCCTGATACTCACGCAGGAACTCTTCGCGGCGCACGCCGTAGCTTTCAGCCAAGCGCAGCAGCTTGCCTTCATTCTGAACAAGACGCTTGTTGATGTCGTAGAGCTGCTCCACCAGCGCTTCGATACGCGCATTGTTGAGCGATAGCGACTTCACCGCCGTGATCAGCTCGTCCTTGAGCTTCTTGTAGGAGCGCTCCTGCGATGACGACAGCGAATCCGCGTCTGCCAAACGGGACTCGACCTGCTGGTCCTGCAGCTTACGCAGCTTCTTGTAGGTTGAGGCGATGACGTCGAGCGTTTCCATCACCTGCGGGCGGAGTTCTGCCTCCATGGCCGCGAGCGACAGGCTGGCCTCGTCGTCGTCTTCGTCGTCGTCCTCGACCCGATTCTCGCCGCCGACATTGGTGATGTCGTCGTCTTCACGGATGCGGCGGCCGCGCTCGTCGACCTTGGGCTTCTCAGCGTCTTCCGGATTATGGACGACAACCGGCGCCTGCTTGGCTTCAGGGCCGGCATAGGTGGCCTCGAGATCGATGATCTCGCGCAGCAGGATCTTGGCTTCGTTCAGTTCGTCGCGCCATATGATGATGGCCTGGAACGTCAGCGGGCTTTCGCAAAGGCCCGCGATCATCGTCTCGCGGCCAGCCTCGATGCGCTTCGCAATCGCGATTTCGCCTTCACGCGACAAAAGCTCCACCGAGCCCATCTCACGCAGATACATCCGCACCGGATCGTCGGTGCGGTCGGTCGGCTCTTTCTTGGTGGTAGTCGCCGCAACGGCCGTGCCGGTACGCTCCGCCAGTTCGTTGGCGTCTTCTTCGCCATCGGCCGCGTCGCGCTCGCCACCTTCTTCGGCGGCTTCGTCATCTTCGACGACGTTGATGCCCATGTCGGACAACATCGCCATAGTGTCCTCGATCTGCTCGGAAGTCACTTCTTCCGACGGCAGAACCGAGTTGAGCTCGTCCATCGTGACATAGCCGCGTTTTTTCGCGGCCTTGATCATCTTCTTGACGGCATCATCGGAAAGGTCGAGCAATGGCCCGTCGGTTGCGCTTTCGCGTTCCGTCTCGACCTCTTCCTTTTCTTTCACTGCCATGATTCAGCTTCTCCAAGCAGACGGTTGCGCAACGAACGCGATCCGTCTCAATCAATGCGGCGGGGCCGCTCCCGCGTTGTCCACCGCGTATCCGAGCCCAATTAATTCCGGATTAACCCTCGTCCCAAAGGGCGGTTCCCCCGGCGGCTCGCGCGGTCCACACTGGTGTTTCGTCGTTAAAGTCCTTCGCGGATGCCTTTTCCGCGACCCAAATTCGAATTGTTCCTGATTCCGCGTCTCAGGCGCTAGGTCAAGGCAGCTGTCATGATTCGCTCCACAAAGCGAATCATTCGGCGACAAAGGATCGCCTGACGCGTCTTGTCGTCCATCAACTCTGCCGCGCCCGCCCTGAAGAAATGCCGAACCCTTCAATCAACGCGTCAACAGCCTGGAACTCGCGAAACTGCGCCTGGATATCGAGGAGATGTCGAAAGTTCTCCTCGGTTGTATCATTTGCAAGGGCGAGTTGGGCTGCTTTCAGCTCTCTATGTAGAGTTGATGCGCTTCTATGCAAGTATAGCAGCTGCAGGAACGCGTCGCGCGTGTCGGCAATGTCGGCATCTTCCAGCGCAGTCCAGTTCCCCACCCGGCGCACGATCAGGCTCGCTTTCTCAAGCGGCTCGCTGAGACCTGAATTGTTGAGATAGTCCGTCAGTTCCTGTCGGTCGCCGGTCGCCTGATGCGCGGCAGCATCCAGGATACCGGCATGAAGCTGCCGCAGCACCGGATGATCCAGTTCGAGGCGCTCGATGTCGTCGAAGAAGGCGTCGATCAGACCGGGATGATTGACCAGCGACACCAGCATGGCGGATTCGCGGATCGGCAGCGCTCCGCTATTGTTGACCAGCGCTGAACGCGTCAGGCTCTCCGACACGGCCATCGGCCCGCGGCCGCCTGCACCCGGTCGTCCATCACCGCCGCGCCAGGTGTTGTCGCCGCGTCCCTTGCCACGATCATTGTTGTTGTAGCGATTGTTGGGCCGCGTCGAACCGAAAAAGGCATGAACGCGGTCGCGCATATCCTGCTGATAATGCCGCCGAACGCTCTCATCCCTGATGCGCCCTGTGATCTCGCGCAGCACCTGTTCAAGCGCCGCTCGCCGTTCGGGTGTTTCGAACACCTGACCACCGGTTTCGCGGCTCCAGATCAGATCGCCAAGCGGTCGGGCCTCACCGAGCGACCTGCGAAATGCATCCGGACCCTCTTCGCGCACGAGATCATCGGGGTCCTTGCCTTCCGGAAGCAAAACGAAGCGCGCGGTGCGTCCTGCTGCAACGGTGGGCAGGATCAAGTCTGCCGCCCGCCAAGCCGCCCGCTGCCCGGCACCGTCGCCGTCGAAACACAGCACCGGCTCGCCGGTTGCGCGCCAGATCAGCTCGATCTGGTTTTCGGTCAGCGCCGTCCCGAGCGGTGCCACCGCATTGGTAAAGCCCGCCTGCGCCAAGGCGATCACGTCCATATAGCCTTCCACAAGGATCAGCGTGCCGTCCTTGCCCTGCCCTTTCCGAGCGCGGGCGAAATTGTAAACGACGTTGCCCTTGTGGAAGAGTTCGGTGTCCGGGGAGTTCAGATATTTCGCCGAAACCTCCGCCGACATCGCGCGACCGCCAAACGCAATGATACGGCCGCGCGTGTCCTCGATCGGGAACATGATGCGGTCTCGAAAACGGTCATAGGACACGGGAATATCGTCACCGAACACAACCAGGCCGCATGCTTCGATCTGGCTCTTGTCGACACCCTTGCTGGCCAAGTGCTCCTTCAAAGCATTGCGGGAGTCCGGCGCATAACCCAGCCGAAACTCGCGCTGCGTGACCGATGTCAGCCCACGATCGCGCAGATAAGCCCGCGCCTTGGCGCCACCCGAACTTTGCAGCTGTTCCTCAAAAAACGCCGTCGCCATTTCCATGACGTCATGCAGCGACGCGCGTTCCTTCTCGCGCTTCTCGGCAACTGGATCGCGCGCCGGCATCGGCACGCCCGCCATATCCGCCACCCGCTCAACCGCTTCAGGAAAGGACAGGCTGTCGAGTTCAGTCAAAAAGCGAAAATGATCGCCCGACACACCGCAGCCGAAGCAATGGTAGCGGCCCTTCTTGTCCTCGCAATGGAAGCTCGGGCTCTTCTCGCCATGAAACGGACAGCAGGCCCAGTAATCGCCGCGCGACGCATTGGTCTTGCGCCGATCCCAGGAAACACGCGTCCCGATCAGCGCCGAAATCGGCACCCGGTCACGAATTTCATCGAGAAAGGAGTCGGGAAAGCGCATGAAAAACCTCTGGTACCGAGGTCATAGCCCCCCTGCCGGTCGAATACCATCAACGCCCACAGCGATGCCCGCGATTCACAGGAAGCCACAAACAGCAGCGACAAGCCCTGTCGCGCGCAGTACGGTATTCATTTGTGGTGGAAGCCATTATCCGGCTAAACTACATCATGCCGGAAACAATGCGAAATCTGCTGGAACATAGGGGCGTGCTCCGCCTCGTCGCCGGGTGGTGGCCATGACGGGATCGGTGTTCTTCCTGCATCTCGCGGGCGCCATCGCGCTGCTGCTTTGGGCGACANNCATGGTGAAGACCGGCGTCGAGCGTGCTTATGGCGATGTGCTGCGGATCAAGCTGCGCTCCACCATGCGCAATCCGCTGGCAGCCGTCGCCACCGGCGCGGGACTGGCGATTGCGCTGCAAAGCTCCACGGCAGTGACCCTGCTGGTCGGGTCCTTTGCGGGTTCGGGCATCGTGTCGGGCATTGCAGGCCAGCTCGCCGTTCGCGGCGCCGAGATCGGCTCGGCTCTGGTCGTTAGGCTGCTGACGTTCGACCTGACGCTTCTCGTGCCGATCTGCCTTGCCGCAGGCACGACGATGTTCATGGCGACCGAGAAGCGCGAGTGGCGTCAGCTCGGGCGCATCATCGTCGGCATTGGCCTGCTGATCCTGTCTCTGGAAATGATCGGGCAAGCGTCGGAGCCACTTCGCGACAGCCGGCTCCTGCCTCTGGTGATCGACTATTTCTCCAGCGATCCGGTCACTGCCTTCCTTTTGTCGGCAGTGCTAACCTGGCTGTTTCATTCCAGCATCGCGGCGGTATTGCTTCTGGTGACGCTCGCCGCGCGCGGCCTGATCCCGCCGGAGCTTGGCGTGGTGATGGTGCTCGGCGTCAATCTCGGCAGTTCGTTGATCGCCCCGCTTCTGACCCGCGCCTCGCCGGCTCCAGTGCGCGTCGTCCCGATCGGCAATCTCCTGATGCGCGGCGTGGGCTCGATCGTGGTGCTGGCCCTGTTCCTGTCTTTTCGCCCGCCGGTTACCCTTCTTGGCGCAACCGGCGCCGACCAGATCGTCAACGCCCACATTGCCTTCAACTGCCTGATGCTGGTCGCCGGCATTCCGTTGGCGAGCCTCATCCTCAAGGCGTCTGAAGCCTTCGTGCGCATGTCCACGAAGCAGGAACCGGAGCCGGAACTGGCCGACGTCGAGCCGACGATCCTGCACGATTCCGCGCTGAAAACCCCGCATCTCGCCCTCGGCAATGCGACCCGCGAGGCCATGCGGATCTGCGAGATCATAGAAGTAATGCTGGCGCGGATTTTCGAGCTTTACGAAGCGGCGGACCAGAAGGGCATCGACGCTCTCGCGCGGCTCGACGACCGTGTCGACCGCAGGCATGCCCGCCTCAAACTCTACCTTGCACGCATTGACCCCGCCGAGATGACGGAAGACGATGCGCAGCGCTGCAGCGAGTTGCTGGGCGCCTGCGTGAAGCTGGAACAGGTCGGCGACATCATCGTGCGCAACATGCTGGTGCATGTCCGCAAGAAGGTGCAGCACAAGCTTGAATTTACAGGCGAAGGCTGGCGTGAATTGGCCGCCTTTCACGCCGCGGTGCTGGCCAATGCGCGCCTAGCCTTCAACGTGCTGGTCTCACGCGATGCCGCCACGGCGCGTCAGCTGGTGGCCGAAAAGGACCGGCTGCGCGATACGGAGAAGGATACCGCGCGCCGTCATTTCGCCCGGCTGCGCGAGGGCTCGGTCCGCAGCGTGGAAACGAGCACCATCCACCTCGACACGATCCGAGACCTGAAGCAGATCAACTCGCTTCTGGCCTCGATCGCCTATCCGGTTCTTGAAGAGCGCGGTCTGCTCAACAACTCGCGGCTGCGCGCCGCGAGCTGAGCGGTCGGCTTTAGATCTCGTCAAACCCGNNTCAACCCCGCCGTCATCAAAGCCGCCGGCATCGTCGAAGCTGGCATCCTCGACCTGCGCGTCCTCTTGCTCCTGAGCTGCTGGCTCGGCGGCCGGTTCCGCGTCGGCTTCGGCCGCTTGCGCCTCATCGCCGCCGAACATGCCGGCGATCGCGT